>NZ_BLZR01000001.1:315842-631684 GCF_014193895.1 Clostridium fungisolvens
AATTATTATAATGCAGATGATAAAGAAAAGCATCAAATTAATAATATAAGCATAATAAAACTATTAAAACAAACTAATAAAAATAATGAACATCCTAGATTGATGATGGGGAAATCCGATATAGAGAGAATTAAAACTTATATAAATAATGATAAATTCGTAAATCAACAATATAATAATTTAAAAAATAAAGCTGAAAAGATTATTAATGAGCCACCTGTGAGATATGATTTGACAGATGGTGTTAGGCTACTTTCTATCAGTAGAAAAGCATTAGATAGACTTCTAACCTTAGGATTACTGTATAACATCACTGGTGAAGAGATTTACGCTAAAAGAGGATGGATTGAACTTGAAACAATCTGTGATTTAAATCCCGATAGAATAAGTTTTTCGTTTTATGATTGGCATCCCCAACATTTCTTAGATACTGCTGAAATGACTACAGCTGCAGCAATTGGTTATGATTGGCTCTATAATTATCTTAATGAAAATCAAAGGAATGAAGTAAGAGAAGCTATATATACAAAAGGAGTTAAAGAAGGCTTAGATGCTTATGTTAAGAAAGATTCATGGACTAAATCTGATAATAATTGGAATGCAGTTTGCTACAGCGGAATAGCAATTGGAGCTCTAGCGATAGGCGGTGATAACGAAAGATATGAGAAAGATGCTGGGGCGTTCCTTGAGATAGCTATTAATAAAATATCGGGATTTTTATCACAATACACATTAAATGGAGGTTGGTTTGAAGGTGCTAATTATTGGGATTATGCTACAACATATTGTGCTTATTTTATATCGTCACTAGATTCATCTCTTAAAACTGATTATGAAATAACTAAAGGAAAAGATTTTGAAAAAGCTGGCGATTTTTTAATATATATGACTGGACCTAAAGCAGTATTTAATTATGCTGATTCACTTCAGTGGAAGATTAAAACTCCAGTAATGGTATGGCTTGCTAGTAAATTTAATAATAGTGAGTATTTATGGTACTACAAGAGCATAGTTTCTACAAGTGATACTTCACCAATGAGCATAATTTGGTACAATGACAAAATAAATGAATCCAAGGTTAAGCAGGAGGATATGTATTTCCCTGGAATAGAGGTAGCTGTCATGCACACGAATATACTAAATAATGACGATACTTTCCTGGCTTTTAAAGCGGGTAAAAATGGATTGTCTCATAGTGATTTAGATTTAGGAACTTTTGTATATGATACTCTTGGAGAGAGATGGTTTGAGGATCTAGGAAGTGAGGATTACAATGTTAAGGGGTATTGGAATATGGGGGATGACGGTTTAAGATGGACTTATTATAGAAAAAGAGCTGAAGGTCATAATACTTTAGTTATTAATGGAGATAAGGGAAAGCCGGATCAAAATGTTAAAGCTGATACAAAAATACAAAGTTTTATTTCAGGAAAGAAAAAATCAGTAGCTACACTACACTTAACTGATGCTTATATGCCGAAGGTATCCTCTTTTACCAGAACTTTTACTCTATTAAAAAGTGAGAAAAAGGTTTATATAGAGGATATAATACGATCTGCAAATAAACTAAGTATAGAGTGGAATGCTCATACAACTGCTGATGTAAAGATATCCTTAGATAAAAGAAGTGCAACACTTTATAAGAATGGTAAAAAAATATTTGTAAATTTAAAATCTCCGAATAAAGCTTTTTTTTATATACAAAAAATAAATAGTAAGGATAAATTATTCAAGCCTGATATTGATAATCAATTTATTTGCAATAATCTTATTATTAATGTTAACACTAGTGACAATGCAATGATTTTAGTTGAGATATCTCAATAGATATGCTTTATTAATATAGAAAGGCTAGTGTTATTTAAAATCCTGACTTCTATTTTTTTGTGTTTGGCAAGCATAAATGATGGACACAATCTTAGTAGATAATAGAAGTTGAGATAAAGAGAAGTTTTTTAATTATATTTGTAAATTATATGTATATATTTAAAAGGATATACTTTCTTTAGGTTATGCTTTAAGATGCTGTTGATTTTTGATAATGATATTTTTTTATGAATCAGTAATTATTAAAATACAATTTAACAGCGATATCTGAAGCTTCATTACATGTTGAATTTCCATATCTTTTTAAAACAGAGTTTTTATTTAAAATTTAAAGAATAATATGACTAATTATTTATAATTAGATAATAAATATTAAGATTTTGTAATTTAATTAAGTATATTTGTATAGAGATGGGGGAGTATGAAGAAATACATTAGACTTAGCTTTATTATTTTGGTGTGCATTTATATTTTATATGTCAAGTAAATCACCAATAATATCTGCCTATAGTTCTAATGACATTGCTTTCATATAAAAATGGATTAATAATCTTCCTGGGAAAATAGTTAATTATAGAAGTTCTTAAGATTTATTTAATCCACATATAGATGAAATTTAGATTTAATTTATGAAGTACATAGGTCGTTTCTCTATGTGTCACCTTTATGTTAAATTGTTTAATAACCCATTTTCTCACTTAATAGTCCGATTCACTTTAGAATCGAAGATTACAGCTTCTATAATTAAATTTCTCTCGCATTGAATTGATTTTCTTATGAGATTCGCCGCAGTGCGTAATGTTTAATACTTAAGATTCTTCTTATTTATAATTTTTTATATAAGAAGCAACAGTATTTTCGCCTATATTTTCAACTTCATCTATTTTTCTTTTAATTCATTGGGATCATCTTCATGTACAGCAATCTTATAAAGAATTAAAATATCCTTATTTAGAACATTACTATAATTTTTATTTTATACTGTGATTTAGATGTCTTAATATTAGTGTATAATTTGACTTAAATATCATATCTAAGCTTTCACCTTACAATATATATATATATAACTAAAAATATATCTTAAAATTATTAATTAATAGTATCGAATAAGACTACCACCAAAATTACAAGAACATCAGTTTTATAAACATAAATTAACAAAACTAAAACCATAAAAATCTAATCATACCGCAAATGTATCTTATTCTGAAATCCTATCCCTTGCAGCAATACAAACGTCTTAGGTACATATATAAAAACCAATTTTTCATTTTCTTTAATCTCGTTAGTTTCGACTACAGCCCACTTTTCTACCGGCCCATGTTCGGACACATCTGTTTTAACTTCATCGTCAGCATACGGAGTATAATTTTTGGCCTCTTTGCTTACCCAAAAGAAAACACGGAAGTGAGGTAAGTGATCCTTTCCTATTATATAATCATAAGTTGGGTTACCTCTTTTTTCTTTATGAGTATCTTTGGATAGTTTTTTACCCACAGGAATAGAATTTATTTCTTTTGCATTTGAGCTATGAATCGGTATACAGCAAAAATAACTAATTATTATTAGAGCAATTGCCGATATTTTTATATGCTTTTTAGATACCATAAGCACACATCCTTGTGCTAATATAATTTATACTAAGTATTAACTTAAAAGGTTTTTAGTATGCAGGAAATCCTATGGAACATACTGATAAGAAAATGTATATAAATTTAGAGATCAGCATTAAGATAAGACGGGGAAGATCAAGAGGGAAATAGTAACACGAACCTTTTTGAAAGTATATAAGTGTATTTACATATTATGATTTATTATGATATGTAAATACATTTTTTTTTGCAGTAAATGTGTGAAAGTATATGATTTTTTGCTTTAAAGTCAAATGATTAACCTAGTATGAAAATTGAGGAAACCGAAGAAAATGCAAGAAATTGCCTGTATTTTTTGATTTAATAATGCTAAAATGTATTGTGAACAGACACGTAAAGATAAAATATGTGGGAAAATACAAAAAAACAAATAATACTATGAAATATTACAATGGTTTCGACGAAAAATCCGTGGTAAAAGTTAGGATTATAAAAATTGAGATACATTATTATGGTTTCACATGCATTAATTTGGGTGTGGAATGTTTGTGTTAATATATGTTATAATTCAATTAAAGAAAATACTATAATAGATGAAAAAAATGTAAAAAGTTATACGTGCCATAAATGGACACGCTGTTATTGTGGTATTATAATTAAAACATTGCAAAAAAGTAGAGAAAATTGACGATTAATGAAGTTTATTTGTAAAAGCTGAATATATATCAATGTGGGATTTTAATTATAAAAAGGGAGAGTGAAATTGTTGAAATACCTTAAATATCATAGGGGCCTGCTTTTAGCATTAATAGATATAATGCTGATAAATCTATCCTATATCTTAGCGCTTTATTTTAGATTTTCTTTCTCCATACCGAAGGAGTATTGGTATAACTACAAGATAAGTGTTGGTTTCATAATTTTAATTTATATGATAAGTTTTTATGTTTTTAGAATCTATAAAAGTCTTTGGACATATGCAGGGACTGATGAGTTTTTGCTGGCGGTAGCCAGTTGCTTTGCTGCAGGTATAGTTGGCACAATCTTCACTAAAATAGTAGGCTTATCATTGCCTTTTAGTGTAGAAATTCTTTCTTCACTATTTGCTACTATGTTTATTTGTGGTTTTAGAATAATGTTTAGGATTTATAGAAGAGTATTAATAATTGTTGGGAGAATAGAGCGAAACAACTTGAAAAGAGTTATGATTGTTGGTGCTGGTTCAGCTGGAGCAATGATAATAAGAGAAATGAAAGCTCATAACGAAATGAATTACGAGCCTGTATTAATTGTAGATGACAATAGTTTTAAAAGAGGAACTTCAATATCAGGAATAAAGATATTAGGAGGCAGAAATAGCATAGAAAAACTTGTTATAGAGAAAAAAATTGATGTAATCTTAATAGCGATTCCATCTCTAGATAGAGAAAATAAAAAACAGATAATAGATATATGTAAAAAGACAGGAGCAAAAATAAAGATAGTTCCTGGAGTTTATGAACTTATAGACGAGAAGTATCTACTAAATAAGATAAGGGATGTAGACGTAGAAGATCTACTAGGAAGAGATCCTATAAAGTTAGATATGGATGGAATTTCTGATTACTTAGAAGATAAAGTTGTTTTGGTTACTGGGGGTGGAGGATCTATAGGCTCTGAACTTTGCAGGCAGATAGTAAGATTTAATCCAAAGCAGCTGCTTATATTAGATATCTATGAAAATAATGCTTATGACCTTCAAAACGAACTTAAGTATAAATATCCAAATTTAAATTTAGAAGTTATCATAGCATCTGTAAGAGATAAAAGAAGATTAGAAAATATATTTAAGGAATTTAAACCTGAAGTTATATTCCATGCTGCTGCACATAAGCACGTACCATTAATGGAACATAATCCATCTGAAGCAGTTAAGAATAATGTGTTTGGTACTTTAAATATTGCTGAATGTGCTAATAAGTTTAAAGTTAAAAGATTTGTGATGATCTCTACAGATAAGGCGGTTAATCCTACAAATATAATGGGTGCGACTAAGAGAATGTGTGAAATGATAATACAAGCTATGGACAAGATAAGTGAAACAGAGTTTGTGGCTGTTAGATTTGGAAATGTGCTTGGAAGTAACGGTTCAGTAATACCGCTATTTAAGAAACAAATTGCTCAAGGTGGACCTATAACCCTTACTCATAAAGAGATAACAAGATTCTTTATGACTATACCTGAAGCATCTCAACTAGTGCTTCAGGCTGGTGCATATGCAAATGGTGGAGAAATATTTGTACTTGATATGGGAAAGCCAGTTAAAATATATGATCTTGCAGTAGATCTTATAAAGCTGTCAGGACTTGAGCCTAATGTAGATATTGAAATAAAGGTTACTGGGCTAAGACCAGGAGAAAAGCTTTATGAAGAACTACTTATGGACGAAGAAGGTTTAGATAGCACAAGCCATGAAAAGATATTTGTAGGAAGACCTATAGTCGATAATATAGATGAACTTAAGAGAAAGCTTAGTGAGTTAAGTTTTATATTAGAGAAGGAAGGTAAAAAAGAGATCTTCTATAAGGTAATGGACATAGTTCCTACCTATTTGAATCCAGCACTTAGTGAGGTAAGTGTTACTATTGAAAAGTAACTTTAAATTTATGATATTAGAATTTCTATAAATACTTAGTAAATGTTATGAAAGTGATATTTGTATTTTAAAATTAAGTTTAGAAAAAAAGTGAGGTAAATAAAATGAATGATATCAATATACGAAATATACCGTTTTCTCCACCAGATATTACAGATCAAGAGATAGAAGAAGTTATAAAAGCGATGAAATCAGGTTGGATTACAACTGGACCAAGAACTAAAGAATTTGAGAGAAGAATAGCTGAATATATCGGGGTAAATAAGGCAGCTTGTCTTAACTCAGCAACTGCTGCTATGGAACTTACACTACGTATTTTGGGAGTAGGGCCAGGCGATGAGGTTATTACTTCAGCATATACATATACAGCATCAGCTTCAGTAATAGATCACGTAGGTGCTAAAATAGTTCTAGTTGATACAGCGCCTGATTCTTTTGAAATGGATTATGAAAAGCTTAAAGATGCTATTACAGAAAAGACAAAGGTTATTATCCCAGTTGATATTGCTGGAAAAATGTGTGACTACGATACGATTTATAGAGTAGTTGAAGGTAAAAAGGAATTATTTAAAGCCAATAATAAAATTCAAGAACTATTTAATAGAATAATTGTGTTGGCTGATGCAGCACATGCATTTGGAGCAGAACAACATGAATTAAAATGTGGACAGGTAGCAGATTTTACTTCATTTTCTTTCCATGCTGTTAAAAATGTTACAACTGCAGAAGGTGGTGCTGTTGTTTGGAGAAGTGACTTAGGATTAGATGATGAGTGGATTTATAAGCAGTTCATGTTATATAGTCTTCATGGGCAGTCAAAGGATGCATTAGCAAAGACTCAAAAAGGTGCATGGGAGTATGACATTGTGTATCCAGCTTTCAAGTGTAATATGACTGATATTTTGGCTAGCTTTGGACTAATACAGTTAAGTAGATATGAAGGTCTTATGGGAAGACGTAAGATAATAATAGAGGCTTATGATAAAGCACTTTCACAAATTGCAGTTGAAAGCCTAGTGCATTATGGAGAGGATTTTGCTTCTACTGGACACCTATATTTAGCTAGAATACCTGGAATCGGTGAAGTTGAAAGAAATGAAATTATTATAAAAATGGCTGAAGCTGGTATTGCAACAAATGTACATTACAAACCACTGCCTATGTTTACAGCTTACAAGAATTTAGGGTTTGATATTAAGGATTATCCAAATGCTTATAAGCAGTATGCTAATGAAATTACACTTCCACTTCATACTCTATTAAGTGATGATGATGTTGAGTATGTGTGTGAAAGTTTGAAAATAGCTATGGGCCATGTTTTAAATAGATAGATTACTAGAGATAGGGGGGATGTGGATGTATAAATTTTTTTTTAAGAGAGTGTGTGATTTAGTAGTATCTATAATCGCATTACCGTTTTGGCTGATTGTACTATTAATAATTGGACCAATCATATATTTTCAAGATAGAGGATCAATTTTCTATAATGCACCGCGCCTTGGCAAGGACGGAAGGATATTTAAAATGTATAAATTCCGTTCGATGAAAATTAACGCTCCAGATATAAGAAATGAGGATGGCTCTACATTTAATTCAGAGGATGATCCAAGATTAACCCACATAGGAAAGTTAATGCGTAAAGCGAGTATTGATGAACTCCCTCAGTTGCTCAATGTTCTAATAGGGGATATGAGTATTATAGGACCTCGTCCGGATTTACCAGAAGATTTAAAACTTTACAATGATTTTCAAAAAAAGAGATTAGAAGTGAAACCTGGTATTACAGGATATAGTCAAGCGTATTTTAGAAATTCAGCAACACAAGAAGAAAAATTCAACAATGATAGTTTTTATGCTGAAAATATTACGTTGTTATTTGATTTAAAAATTGTTCTTAAAACTATTGTAACAGTATTGAGAAAAGAAAATGTTTATAAGAATAAAGGTGAATATGGCAATAAGACTACAATAAAACAATAAATAGCTGTATAGCATATTAAGAGGATAATTATTATGAAAAAGATTATGATTCTAGGAGCTAGTATATTACAACTTCCGGCCATAAGAAAAGCAAAAGATATGGGATTGAAAACTATAGTTGTAGATATGGATAAAAATGCAATTGGTTTTAAAGAAGCTGATGTCTGTTTGTATATAAGTACAATTGATATAGATTCTGTTGTTGAGGCTGCAAAAAAATATCAAATAGATGGAATTATAACACTGGCAAGTGATATGCCAATGAGAACAATAGCAAGAGTAGCTAAAGAGTTGAATATCGTAGGTATTACTGAAGATACAGCATTTAAAGCAACAAATAAAGTAAGTATGAGAACATGTTTGAAAGAAAATGATGTTCCAGTTCCAACTTTTTATCGAGTTAAAAATGAAGAAGAGTACAAAAATGCAATTCGTGGATTTCAGAGTAAATTAATTGTAAAGCCAGCAGATAATTCAGGGAGCCGAGGAGTTTTTCTTATAGAAGATATTCATGACGAAGCAGTAATTAAGTATGCTTACGAATATAGTAGAAAATATTCTAGAAGTGGTGAAATAATTGTAGAAGATTACATGGAAGGTCCAGAAGTGAGTGTTGAAACACTAAGTATAAATGGAGAAGTTAGTGTTATAGCTATTACGGATAAGTTAACAACTGGTGCACCAAGATTCGTTGAAATGGGACATTCTGAACCATCAAAGCTGGAGAGAGGCATTCAAGAACAGATTAGAGATGTCGCAAAACGAGCAGTAAAAGCAATTGGAATTGAAAATGGACCGTCTCATACTGAAATTAAGGTCACAAAAGATGGGCCGAAAATTGTGGAAATTGGTGCAAGACTAGGTGGAGATAACATAACTACCTCTCTTGTTCCTTTGTCAACTGGAGTAAATATGGTTGAGTGTTGCATAAGAATAGCTCTTGGTGAAAAACCTGATATTGAGCAGAAATTCCATAAGAGTTCTGCAATTAGATACTTTGATACTCCGGTAGGGATTCTTAAAGATATTGAAGGCATAGAGGAAGCCAAGAAATTAGACGGAATTAAACAGATAAGTTTCACTAAGAATATTGGTGATAAGGTTGGAATTATACTTAGTAGTGTTGATAGAATTGGCTTTGTGATTGCCCAAGATGAGACAACGGAAAAGGCGATTAAGGATTGTGAAGAAGCTATAAAAAGAATATTAATTACTGTTGAAGATAAATAAATTTGTACTATGTAGAATAATTCTAAATTGGTGCTAGAAGGGAGCTTTATGAAGAAAGTTGTGTTATTAAGTGCTACTAACACGGATTATGAACCAAGAATGCAGTTTGCTGAAAAATACTTCCACGACAGAGGTTACGAAACTACTATAATATTGTCGGATTTTAGTCATATTAATAAGAAAAAAATCGAAACTTTTAACAATAAATTTAAATATATAAAAACAATACCGTATTCAAAAAATCTTTCAGTTATGAGAATAATTTCGCATAGAAATTTTTCGAAAAAGGTATATTATGAATTATGCAAAATAAAACCTGACATTATTTTTGCCGAAATGCCACCAAATTTTATAGGTAAATACATAGCTAAATATAAGAGAAAATATGGTGCTGAAATTATATTTGATATATGTGATTTATGGCCAGAATCACTTCCTATTGAAAAACTTAAAGGGCCATTAAAATTGCCACTTAACATTTGGAGAAATTTGAGAGATAAAAATATAGTAGAGGCAGATAGAATTATTGTAGAGTGTAATCTGTTCAGAGAGGTTCTTTGTTCAGTGACCAAAAATGTGAAAACTGCAACTATTTATTTAAGTAAACATGATAATTTCAAATTAAATGATGTATTAATTGACGCTGAAAAAATTAATGTTTGTTATTTGGGATCAATTAATAATATTATTGACATTGAGACAATAGTGAAAATACTATCTGAGATTAATAAGTATAAAGTGGTAAATGTTCATATTATAGGTTCAGGAGAACAGAAACATAAATTCATCCAAGCTTTAGAAGATAGCAATATAAGTGTTGAGTATTATGGAATTTTGTTCAATGAAAGTGATAAACATAAGATAATGTCTCAATGCAATTTTGGTTTAAATATTATGAAGAGTGGAATACATGTAGGTATGACGATGAAATCATTAGATTATTTCAGTGAAGGATTACCAATATTAAATAACATTCAGTATGATACAAAGGATATGGTGGAAAATCACAGAATAGGGTTTAATGTTGATAATGAAGATATTGTAAATCTGGCTAAATCAATTATTTCAATGGAAAAAAATGATTTTATTAAAATGCGAGAGAGAACTAATGCTGTTTTCAAACAATATTTTACGCCAGACGTATTTAATAAAATGTTCGATGATTTAATGAAATAGAATTGTAGCTAAAGGAGAAGTCCATGAGAATAGTTTTAGTTTTTGAGCATCATTTTTATGAGGATACAGATGGGAATGTGTGGTGTGATCGCATTGTGGATTACAATTACTTGAAGAGATATTTGGATGTATTCAAAAATATTATTGTATTTGCAAGAATTCAAAAGGTGAGCGAAAATTGTCATTCAAAACTTTTGGTAAGCGGAGACTGTGTTGAATTCTATGGAATTAAAAATTTCTATGGGATTAAGGGATTAATACAAAATTATCAATCAATTATAGCAAACTTTAAAAAAGTTCTTGATAAAAGTGATGGTATAATCGTGCGGGCTCCGTCTATATTGTCGATTATTCTATACAAAGAGATTGTGAAGAAAAATAAACCTTTTTTGGTGGAGTTTGTGATGGATGCAAATAAGTTAATAGGGTCAAATAGTATTGTAGCTAAATTAGCAAATAATATAATAGAAAAACGTGCAAAGGATTTATGCCAGAAAGCTATAGGTGTATCTTATGTTACAAAGAATATCTTGCAAGAAAAGTATCCAGCTAAAGTAAGGAACTTGGAAGATAAAAATGTTAAATATTTTGAAGCTTATTACTCATCTATTGATTTGGAAGATTCCTTCTATTTTAAAAGGGATTATAGATATTTAAAGGATGAGACTTTTAAATTAATTCATGTTGGATATATGGATACTTATCAAAAGGGACATTTAATTGCATTAGATACTGTTGCTAGATTGTTAAATGATGGATATAAAGTTGATATTTCCTTTATTGGTGATGGGAACTTAATGGATGAGTTTAAAGAGTATGGTATTAGATTAGGAATTCAAAATCAAGTTTTCTTTTTAGGTAGTATTAATAAGAAAAATGTTATTCGTGAGAATTTATTAAATGCAAATATGTTTATTTTTCCTTCTGAATCAGAAGGACTTCCAAGAGTTTTGATAGAGGCTATGGCGACAGGATTACCTATTACTGCATCAGCTACAGATGGTATTCCAGAACTTGTAAGCGAAGAATGGCTCTCAAAGAGCAATATACCTGAGGAATATGAATCAATTATTAAAAATGCGATTAACAATCCTAATAAACTGATTGATGCGAGTAAAATAAATTATAAAAATTCTCAGGAATACCATAAAGAGATTCTTAGAACAAGAAGAATTGAATTCTATAGTAAATTTAAAAATTATATAAGTTCGTTGGTATAGATAAACAGATATTATTATATTGAAATAATTTACTAGTTAATATATTATTTAATTTTTTAATTGTTTTAATATATTGATTTAGTCAGTGATCTTATGAGGTGGATAGTGTTAAAAAAAATTATAAAAGAAGCTGGCATCTATTTTGTAGGTAGCATAGGAATTGCAATAATTAGCTTTGTATTATCTCTTCTGTATTCGAGAATATTTTCAACTTCTGATTTTGGATATTATTCTTTGGTAATTAATGTTTATAATTTAGTTACAACTTTTTTAACTGGTTGGATGACACATTCTATAGTTCGTTTTTATAATGATTATAAAGCAAAAAATGAATTGAAATTTTTTAGTGGTACATTATTTATATTACATATTTTTGTTAGTATAGTAGTTTTTGTTGTATTCTTTTTGATTGGCATGTTCTTAAAAAATGACTTATTTAGAGATATTATCTGGATATTATCCATAAATTATTTGTTTGATGGTTTATTGCTAATCATAAATGGCTTTTTTAGAGCTGATGGGAAGTCATCAGACTATAGTAAAAGTATATTTTTAAATTCAGTATTTAAAGCTATAATTTTACTTGTTCTCTACTACATAATTGGAAGAAAAAATATTGATATCATTATTGTTAGCTTTTTCATTGCAGGATTAATACAAACTATATATCTATTAATCAAATATAAGGATTATAAGTTCATAAAAATAAAAAATTTTGATTATCAGATATTTAAAAGGAGCTTAAACTTTGGGTTCCCTTTAATAGGGGTTTCTTTGATAAATTGGATTCTAAGTTTATCAGATAGATATATTATTAAAATATTTTGGCCTGCTAAAGATGTGGGATTATATTCTTATGGATATCAAATGGGTAATGCATTATTTTATACATTAACTATATGTATTATGTTAGGAGCTTATCCTAATTTAGCAAAAGAGTGGGAAACGAAAGGAAAAGCAAGTATAGAAAAGTTGATAAGTAAGTATTTGGAATTGTTTTTTTATGTACTTATTCCATGTACTTTTGCAATATTTATTCTTGGTAAAAATGTAATTGAATTGCTATGTGGACAAGAGTATTGGTCATCATATAAAGTTTTTGAAATAACTTGTTTTAGTTATGCAGTTTATGGCTTGATTCAATATACAAATATACCTTGGGTATTAGTTGGAAACACAAAAAAAATACTAAGTTTAAATATCATAGCAGCATTAACTAATATAATATTAAATTTTTTGTTAATTCCTAAATATGGATATATAATTGCTGCAATAAACACTTTGGTAGCGTTTATTGTTTATGTATGTATTTCTTTGATTCAAACTAAGAATATATTCGCAGTTAAAGTAGAATCAAGTTTTTTACTGAAGGTGCTAATATCTTCAAGTATTATGGATATCGTATTAAAATTATGTGTAGTAAATTTCAGAAACACTATTATTAATATGGTAGTAACAGTATTTTTTGGCATATTGTGTTACTTTTTTACGTTAGTTATTTTAAAAGATAAAAATATATATTTATTAATAGAAAATAGAAAAGTATTTAGAAAAAAAAACTATACTAAATAAAATGGTACTAAAAATAACAATTAGGTAAAAGAGGTGTAATAATGTCTAATAATAAAAATAATATTATGATTATCATACCACAGTTAACTGGTGGAGGAGCTGAAAAAGTTGCATGTAATTTAACTTTTAGCTTAAATAAAAAATATACAACTTATTTGGTAACCTTTGATGAAAATAATGCTACCTACGATTATTCGGGCACTATGATTCCTTTAGAGGTACCGAAATCTAAGTATAATGTGGTAAGAGTATTTAATAATATAATAAGAAGCTATAAAATATTGAAGCTAAAGAAAAAATTAAATATAGATTTATCTATAAGTTTTACTGATACGCCAAATTTATTAAATATAGTTACTAGAAATAAGTCAGTAGCAATTGTAAGTGTTAGGCATCTACAGTCATATTTTGATACCGGTTTTTTAAGAAAAATGGTATCAAGAATTACATTTTGTCGGGCAGATAAAATAATTGCATTATCAAAAATGGTAGAAATGGATTTAATAAAAAACTATAATACCAATCCACAAAAGATTAAGACCATATATAATTCTTGCAACTATGAGAAGATAGGAAAAATGGCAGTGGAAGATATTACAGATGAAGAAGAGATAGAGATATTTAATGATGGCTTTGTACTGATTAATTGTGCAAGATTAATACCGGTTAAAGGTCAGTGGCATCTAATACGAGTATTTTCAAAGTTGGTAGATGAAATCCCAAATGCTAAATTAGTTTTTTTAGGTCAAGGTGAGCTTGAGGAATCCTTAAAGAAATTAGTCACTGATTTAGGTCTAGATGGTAAAGTGTTTTTTTTAGGATTTAAAAAGAATCCATATAAATATATAGCAAAATCAGATTATTTCCTATTTTCTTCTTTATCAGAAGGATTAGGTAATGTTTTGTTGGAAAGTATGGCTTGTGGTACACCTATAATTTCTTCTGATTGTATTGCAGGTCCAAGAGAAATTATGAATCCAAAATCAATAAATGAAAGTTACAATAGTGTAGATGTTGTATTTGGAGAATATGGAATTTTGGTCCCAGCATTTAAAAATGATGACTTTAACGCTGTGACACCCTTGAATTTCCAGGAGTTGAAGTTATTTGATGTTTTAAAAGAATGTTATTATAATCCTGAAATTCACGCAAAGTATAAAAACTTAGCACTAAAACGTATTTTGGATTTTTCAGAGAATAGTATTGAAGAAGATTGGGATAAAATGTTTAAGGAACTGAACTAAGCAGGAATAGTGAAGTATAATAATATTTTAT
Organism: Clostridium fungisolvens; assembly: GCF_014193895.1. Lineage (NCBI taxonomy): Bacteria > Bacillati > Bacillota > Clostridia > Eubacteriales > Clostridiaceae > Clostridium > Clostridium fungisolvens. The sequence continues at coordinate 330,350 of NZ_BLZR01000001.1, forward strand.
AAAGCAAGCTACATATGAAAAATAAATTTATTGGAGGAGACTAAGTTGCTATTATATGAAAAATTAGTTAACAAAGAAGAAAAGTTATCGTTGGTAGGTTTGGGGTATGTAGGGTTACCAATCGCTGTAGCCTTCGCTAAGCAGATAAATGTAATTGGATTTGATACAAATGATAAGAAAATAGAAATCTACAAGAGTGGAGTGGATCCTACAAAAGAGGTTGGAAGTGAAGCTATTAAAAATACAACATTAGAATTTACAGCAGATGAAACAAAGCTTAGAGAAGCAAAATTTCATATAGTTGCTGTACCAACTCCTGTTAATCAAGATAAGACTCCAAACTTAGACCCTGTAGAAGGTGCAAGTCACTTGATTGGTAGAAATCTTACAAAGGGGTCAATAGTTGTGTATGAATCTACAGTTTATCCTGGCGTAACTGAAGAGATTTGTATACCTATTCTTGAAAAAGAATCTGGTTTAAAATGCGGAATCGATTTTAGAGTTGGTTATTCACCTGAGCGTATTAATCCTGGTGACAAGATACATAGACTAGAGACTATTACAAAGATTGTATCAGGAGTGGATGATGAATCTACAATGGAAATTGCTAATGTTTACAATCTTATTATCAAGGGGGGCGTTCACACGGTATCCTCTATTAAGACCGCAGAAGCAATTAAGGTAGTTGAGAATAGTCAGCGTGATATTAATATTGCTTTTATGAATGAGCTTGCAATGGTATTTGATCGTATGGGAATAGATACGAATGAAGTTGTGGAGGGAATGAACACAAAATGGAATGCACTTGGATTTAAACCGGGGCTAGTTGGTGGTCATTGTATTGGCGTTGATCCTTATTACTTCCTATATGAGGCTGAGAGATTAGGATACCATTCTCAAATTATAGCTGCTGGTCGAAGAATTAATGATGGAATGGGAGAATTTATTGCTGATGCTATCATTAAAAACCTTATTCAGGCGAATAAGGTTGTTAGAAGATCTAAGGTTGTTATCTTTGGTATTACATTTAAGGAAAATTGTCCTGATATCAGAAATTCAAAAGTAGAAGATATTATTAAAACATTAAAGGAATATTGTATTGATCCGATAATTGTTGATCCTTGGGCAAATCAAGAAGATGTATGGAATGAGTATAAGGTTGAATTGGTTGATAAAGATGTAATTAATGATGCAGATTGTATCGTATTAGCTGTAGAACATAATGAGTTTAAGGCACTTACATTAGATGATTTTGATAAGATGTTTGTTAAAGATCAGAATGATAAGAAGGTACTTATTGATGTAAAGGGTATTCTAAATAAGGATGAAATACAAGCTAAGGGGTACAGTTATTGGAGATTATAAAACCTAATATACGTGCCATGAAAATATAATGAACTTCATATTACTTTAGCTTTAGCTTGGATTGGGTAACAATAACTTAAGGAATATGTATTATTCAAAGTTTTTATGAAGGTATTTGATTTAAATATAAAGATGTCGTTGATATACTAAATTTATGCTGATAGCGGTGGAAGGGGTCTGGTACTATGACATATCAGATCTAGGTGATTTATGATATTGATACTTGCGCTTATACAATTAATAGTATTTGTTTTTTTAATTTATAAGTTATATAAAATTGAAAATGATTATTTTTTTCCAGCTATAATACTAATTATTAAACAAATCATATGTGAAAGTATATATGCTATTTTGTTGTATAATGATAATAGTATCATGGATTTAAGCATATCTAATTATTTATCTGTTCCATTAAATACTGCTGTTTGTAAAGCTCTTATAATTGATACTATGGCATATATTGTATTATATTGCGGAATAAGATTTAGCAAACCTAAGTCTTATGATGTTAATAAAGATCAATATAATTATGTAACTTCCAAGAAATGGCGTATGAATGCATTAATAGTTATACTTATTGGAATACTTTCAGAAATATTATTTTTTAATAAAGTTGGAGGATTTACATATTATTTTAATAACCTATATAATCGTCAAGTTGTTTCTGCTGGAAGTAATTATATAAACTTCACATTGATCATTTCTATTGGTGTTGCAGCATATGTAGTTAGCGTAATTAGTAATTGGAAGAGAAGAGTAGGGTTGATACCAATTGTTATAAGTGGAATATCACTTTTCGCTATTGTGTTATATGGTGGAAGAAATCCTATTTTATATTTATTAGTAATGGTTTTTGGAACAATTAATTTTCTTTATAAAAAAATATCATTTAAGGATTTTAATAAGTTGAAAGTTATTTTATTAACTGTTGTTGTTGTATTCTTATTTATATTATTACCATCCTTGAGGGATAGCGATTCTATTGAGACTATTAATAATAAGGGATTTTCTTCTGCATTTGAAGTTTTATCAAATACATCTATTCAGACACTAACAACTGCAAATACATTAGATAGAGCAACTTTTATTTATGATTATTATACACTTGATAAATGGTGGTTGGGAAAGAGTTATTTAGAGGTAATTCCGTCATTAATTCCACGAAATATTTATAAAAATAAGCCAGCAATGGATGAAGGATTATATATTAATTCAATATTGAGTACTCATATAGATTATCATCCTTTCATGCCAAGTGATAATTTTCCTGTAAAGTCTTCATTTCCGGTAGGTATATCAATGGGATATATTAATTTTGGAATTCTAGGAATGATTATAAGCATGTTTTTACAAGGAAAATTACTTTCTTATTTATACTATACAGCGAAAAAAAGTAGGTCATTTATGTGGATTTTGATATATTTGATATTTAATTTGAGTTTTAATTTTTCTAATTTAGGAATAACTAGTTGTATTTTTAATAGTGTATTTATTATTTTTATAAGTGTAATATTTTTAAATAAAAGATATATGCAAATTAAAGAGTAATGGAAAAAGATATTAGTAAGCTACAATTAATTCAGGAAATTAGCTATATATAGATTAATTTTAAATACTAAATACTAAATTTGGATTATCTGGAGAATGATTAATGAATGAAAAAATTAAATGTGAATCGTTGAACTTAGAAAATTATAATAAAAGAATTAATTACATTGATATACTCCGTGGAATCGGTATCTTATTTATGGTTATGGGACATATTGGATATGGAGGGGATTTCGATAAATATATTCATGCTTTCCATATGCCATTATTTATTTTAGTATCTGGTTATTTCTTTAGAGTAGAAGAGGTTAATACATTAGATTTTATAAAAAGAAAAATGAAAATGCTATTAGTGCCATATTTGAGTTTCGGAATGATTCATTATTTATTTTGGTTTATATTTTTTGGAAGAGCAAATAATATAGATTCACTAATTGAGCTAAGAAGTTTTCTTTGGTTTAATACGGATGGGAATATGCCTATTGCGGGAGCACTGTGGTTTTTAACATGCCTTTTTATAATAGAAATTCTATTTTATTTTTTTGTAAAGGTAGGCAAGAAAGAAAAAAATGTTGCAATTTTAGTCATAGGAGTTTCAATAGTTGGAAGTATATATTCGACTATAATAAATATAAGATTACCGTATGCAATAGATACAGCAATGGCTGGTATTGGAATTTTTTATGTAGGATATTTGTTAAAAAAATTTAGTAGTAAAAATAAATTGCTTGCAAAGTCAATTAATCTATCCTTGATTGAAGTAGTTTTATTACTAGTATGTAGTACAATATTAATATTTGTAAATTATTCTGTAAATATGAGAACTATAACATATGGTATAATTCCTTTGTTTTGGGTTAATGCAATATTGAGTACAATTACTTATTGGAATATATCACGGTACTTGGATATTTGCAAAGTAAAATTCATAAAAAAAATTAATCATCAACTGATTTATATTGGTAAAAACTCAATTGTCTACTTATGTTTGAACCAGATTGTGATTCTTATTTCTACAAAATGTCTAGAATTTACAATAGACTACAATAGCTCACTTGAGAGGTTGTTAATGAAAGTTGGGATTTTGTTGATTACATTAGTTGGTTTACATGTAGCGTCTATAATTATTAACAAAACAAAGCTTAGAGCGTTAATAGGGAAATAAATAGATGGTTAATTAAGTAAAGTAATTAATTTTTAATTAAGTTTGATATGTATTTTTATAGAATAAGATGGAAGGATTAAATGTCAGAAGAGTGGAATCTAAAAGAGTTTCTATTAGATTTTGCTAAAAATACTTGGAGTTATGAACATAAATCATATATTTAGGCTATTATAGCTGATACCTAGATTTATTGAAAAAATAACAATTATATATTGCATTATAAGCTTTTTAAATGATTGATTTCTAATTAAGCAGAAATTAAAAATAATACATTCGTATAGTGTATAAGTAATTCAATAAATTACAAGGTACCATAATTGGATACAATTTATAATTATATGCCAAAATTATATTAATATGGTAATAAATTTATTTATGTAAATATTTTTAAGCCAGAAACGAATTGAAAAAATTAACAATTATATTGATAAGTAAAGATTTATAATTACAACTTTTGCGTTATATATTTTAAAAGGAAGGTATTTATATTATGTTCAAAATAGCCGTAGCAGGAACAGGTTACGTTGGTCTTGTAGCAGGAGTGTGCTTTGCTGAAGTAGGTCATCAAGTTACCTGTGTAGATATTGATGAAAATAAAATTAACTCAATGAAAGATGGCATCTCTCCAATTTATGAAGCAGATTTAGAAGGACTAATGCAGAAAAATTATGCAAAAGGTACACTTAATTACACAACTGATTACAAATCAGCCTATAAAGATGCAGACGCAATATTTATTGGAGTTGGAACGCCAGAACAGCCAGATGGATCTGCAAATCTTAGTTACATAGCTACCGTTGCAAGGCAAATTGCTGAGACTATAGAAAAAGACTGTCTTGTAGTAGTTAAATCTACAGTGCCTGTTGGTACTAATGACAAGGTAGAACAGTTTATTAAAGATTTTTTGGTTAATGATGTGAAGGTGGAAGTAGCATCTAACCCAGAATTTTTGGCTCAAGGTACTGCGGTGCATGATACTTTACATGCAGCAAGAATTATTATAGGAACTGAGAGTAAGTGGGCTGAAGATATACTTATGAATATATATGAACCATTTAATTTGCCTATAGTATCTGTAAAAAGAAGATCAGCTGAGATGATAAAGTATGCAGCTAATGATTTCCTTGCGCTTAAGATATCTTACATCAATGATATAGCTAATTTGTGTGAGCGTGTAGGAGCAAGTATTGAGGATGTAGCTAAAGGCATGAGTTTTGATGAGCGTATTGGAAGCAAGTTTTTAAATGCTGGTATTGGATATGGTGGCTCCTGTTTCCCTAAGGACACAAAAGCTCTTGAATACTTAGCAAGACAAAACGGGTATGAACTTCGAACCATTAAAGCTGCTATAGACGTAAACAAAGATCAAAAAACCTTATTGTATAAAAAGGCAAGTAGTCGTCTTATTACCTTTAATGGGTTAAAGGTAGCTGTCCTTGGACTTACATTTAAGCCGGGAACAGATGATTTGAGAGAAGCTCCATCTCTAGAAAATGTTCCTCTATTATTGGAACATGGAGCACAGGTTTACGCATTTGATCCTGTAGGTAAAGAGAATTTTGAAAAGAGATTCCCAGAAGGGAAAAATGGCCAAGGTAGCATAAAGTATGTGAATAATGTAGAAGAAGCTTTAAAAGATGCTAATGTATGCTTTATATTTACAGAATGGGGCCATATAAAATCAGTTATGCCAGATAAATATAAAAGTCTTATGAGAACTCCGTTGGTTTACGATGGAAGAAATCTTTATAATGTAAAAGAGATGGAAGAAGTAGGGGTTGAATATTATTCAATAGGTAGATAAACATACTTAATTTTAAGGAGGCACAAAATTGAGTTATAAAACTTTAGATACAAGTAAAACATATTTAGTTACTGGAGCTGCAGGTTTTATCGGATATTACTTATCTAAGAAACTTCTTGAAAGAGGCTGCAAAGTAATTGGAATTGATAATATTAATGATTATTATGATGTAAAACTTAAATACGATAGATTAGAAAAGCTGAAGCCTTTTGAAAAGTTTGTCTTTGTTAAAGGGGATATATCAGATAAAGCATTAATAATGGATTTATTTGAAAAGCATAAGCCTAACATTGTAATAAATTTAGCAGCCCAAGCTGGTGTTAGATATTCTATTGAAAATCCAGATGTATATATACAAAGCAATATTGTAGGTTTTTTCAATATTCTAGAGGCTTGTAGACACAATTCTGTAGATCATCTTGTATATGCTTCTTCAAGTTCGGTTTATGGTTCAAACAAAAAGGTACCTTTTGAAGAGTCTGATTTTGTTGATAACCCTGTATCACTTTATGCGGCTACAAAAAAATCAAATGAGCTAATGGCTCATACATATAGTCATCTTTATAAGATTCCAGCTACAGGACTAAGATTTTTTACGGTTTATGGGCCTATGGGAAGACCAGATATGGCTTATTTTGGTTTTACTAATAAATATTTTGAAGGTGAACCTATTAAAATATTTAATAATGGTGATTTTGAGCATGATTTATACAGAGATTTTACTTATGTAGATGATATAGTAGAAGGAATTGAAAGACTTCTTAATAATCCTTCTGTAGAGACAGTTCCACATAAAGTATTTAACATCGGAAACAATAGTCCAGAGAAGCTTATGACCTTTATAGGAGCTCTTGAGAAAGCATTAAGTAACGCTACAAAAAAAGAAGTGAGTTTTAATAAAGTATTTGAACCTTTGAAACCAGGGGATGTACCTTCTACTTATGCCTCAACTGATTTATTATATGAGGCTATAGGCTTTAAACCTTCTACTAGTATAGAAGAAGGGCTTCAAAAGTTTGCAGATTGGTATGTAAGTTATTATGGAATTAATTAATTCTAGATTTTTTTTTTATATCAATTGAATTACTATTTTTATATATTTATAGGTAAGCGTAAAAAATTAAGTACCTAGATAACACGTCCTCCCATTGATAAAATCAAGGAAAAAGATTATCAATGGGAGGATACCCATGTCTAGAAAATTAGATAATGCCGATTGGGATCAATATATTAGGTAGGACTTTATTTCTTAAAAGATTAAAACCAGCACGCCCAAACATTGATCTTTTAATATATTTTAACCTATTTGTAGATTGTCAAGTACTTTTGGTTCTCTCGTAATTTTGGTGATACTTTTATTGAAAACTATTATTCAATGATTTCAACATAGATTTTCACTTATAATAAATTCAAAACTATGTTTGGAGATGTGAATTTGAAGGATACTAAGATATTGCATCAATTTGATGAGAATAACGTTATCCATATTATAGCCGAAAGCACTTCGGAAGGAAGCTACTGTCCAAGTTGCGGGACAATATCAAAGAGCGAACACTCAAAGTATGCTAGAAAACTTTCTGATGGGGCCTTAGATGGCTTTTCTAAAAAGATAACTATTATTGTTAGAAAGTTTAAATGTAAATCTTCTAGTTGTAGCCAAAAAATCTTTACTGAAAGACTTCCTTTTGCGGCTGCGTATGCAAGAATAACTAATAAGGTTATTGAATTAATTACATTCTTAGCTTTAACAATTAGTGCTGAAAGATTATCATGTATTATGAAGAAGCTAGGTATCAGCATCTCTCATGATACTATATTAAGATTAATAAGAAAGCTACCTAAGCATACAGTTGCAATTGATGATTCAGTTAAAAATATAGGTATAGATGATTTTGCATTAAAAAAGAGAAAAAAATACTGCACCTTAATTTGTGATATGGATAAAAGAATGATTTTAGATATATTACCAAGTAGGAATAAAGAAGCAGTAGCAGATTGGTTAAAGCAATATCCACAAGGCAGATTAGTCAGTAGAGATGGTTCAATATCATATGCAGGTGCAATTACTGAGGCATTGCCAAATGCTCTACAAGTGTCTGATAAATTTCACTTAGTAAAGAATTTACTTGATAACATTAATAGATATGTTAAAAGAAAATATCCTAAAAACTTGATTATACCAAAGAATAAAGAGGAAATTGTTGCCGACTGTTGATTTATACTTAAAACTGGTTCTTCATCAAATTTGACGAAGAACCAAAAGTACTTGACAATCTACAAACCCAAAGCTGCAACATCCCAAGATATTCATGTAAAGCTATTACATTAGTATCAAAACTACTAGCATTAGGTATAAAGGATCTGAGACCAATAGTTAGTTTAGCGTTAGTAAAATAATCAGAAGGATACGGTATAGCACTCTTAATATCAGCATTGGTGAAGTTCATAATTGAACGGTCCATATGAAAAGCTGAAGTTACTAATATTGGCTTGGAAAAATTATGCTCTTTCATAATTTTAGAGGTATATAGTGCATTCTCAGTAGTTGTTCGACTCTTATCTTCAGCTATTATATCTTTTTCGTTTATTCCGAGATCAATAAGCTGTCTTTTAGCAATTTCAGCTTCACTGCCATTTTCACCATAAACTGAACCTCCAGATATAATTATTGGAAGTTTAGTCTTGTTATATAAACGTGCAGTGGTTAACAAACGATTAGCGGAGCTTCCTGAAAGGCTTCCGATGCCGCTAATATCTGGAGAACTAAGTGTAGCTCCTCCTCCAAGCATCACAATTACATCTCCGTCAAGCTTTGAAGGTGGATTAAATTTATATTCTAATGAATGAATTAAAAAGTTTGCAGTTAAAGGAATTGAAGTTATATAAATAAGAGCTGCAACTATTAGTGCTAACTTTGGTATTTTCTTTTCGCGACTATATTGTAGTACTGCCCAAATTATAAGTAATAAAATAAAGCACCCAGGCGGCAATATAAGATTTGCTATGAATTTAAAAACGTATATCATGATTGTTCCCCTTTGTATTTTGATAAGAATATTTTATTCTACGTAACATCTAAAAAATCCTTTTAATGATAGTAAATAGATTTTTCATATCACCCAATGGGTGTCTAAACTTCCTTATATACCACCATCTCAGGTACATTACTTTCATTTAAATTCATGTCACATATAGTGGTAAACCCATTATTATTGTAAAATCGAACTAAATATTCATATGAAATATTATTAGTAGTAGGAACAGTTCCTATTATTAATTTTATTGATTTCTTTAAGAGAAGGTCTTCATTGATTTTAATGTTTACCTTATTTATGATCTCTTCTAAGTTCTTTAGAATAAAGGCTCCGTGTCCTCTCCTTGGATTGAAGGATTGAAAATTGCATAAAAAATTTTTCTTTATAGCACATCTTTAGCCAATCTTTAATATCATAGTATGTATTTCCTATCGAGAATGAAAGTCTTATCAATAAGTTCGTGCTACATCAAATCAAAAGTTACTACAAAATTAGAGAATCGACAACAATTAACGATTTATGTTGGAAAATATTTTTAACGTAACCATAATAATAAATGCTTAACGGTCATAAATAAGTATAAGTGGAAAGTATGTTTATTCATATAAGCAAATAGATGCATATTGTATTGAATTCAAAAAATACTATTTCATTATTTTATTAGCAAAAATCGCGGAGGGTAAATTAGGGTGAAATTCAAAGCAAAGATTAAAAATAGTCAGCTTATAGTAAAAGTAAAAATTTCATCAGATGATGTTATTAGTGAGCGAGAAATAGATATTTTAGAAAAGAAAAATATCAGAGGTTTTCTTAAACCTAAACAGAGTAGAAGCAATCTTATTGAGTATACGGGACCTGCTGGGGTTTCAATGAGTGACCATTTAAAAAATCCATTATCAAAATACGAGTTTTTTTACATAATGGCACAAATCGTAGATGCTACAAAAAAGATTCAAAATAACAATCTTTTTTTAAATAATTTAATTCTTGATTTGAGATATGTGTATATAAATGAGAATACTAAAGAAATACAATTCGTTTATGTACCGGTTATGTCAAATCATATTTGCTTGAATGTTACAGGTTTTATGGAATCAATCGCATATTCTGTGAAGCCAATGGCAAATCAGGATTTTGATTTCGTTGCAAAATATGTAAGTTTCATTAAGTCACTGGGTGGTTTCGATGTTTCAGCAATTGAGAGCTATGTTTCAAGAGAAGATAAGGATGTCGCGAGACAAATTAGAAAACAAAATATTGGGCAAAGTGGGTTTATCACAGATAAACCAAAGGATTACTATGAACACCGCGACCAAAAGAGTCAGGTGGATTACGAAGCTACGGGGCTTTTAGAGGAAGGTGAAGTAACCGGTCTTTTAGAGGAAGATGACGCAACAGGTCTTTTAGATGAATATGAAGCAACAAGTCTATTAAATGATGAAGGAACCTCGCTGTTAGAAGAAAATTCTGTACCTTTTAATGGTGCATCTCACCAAGAAGTTCATTTCCCATCTTTATTAAGAATTTCCACCAATGAAACAATCAGCATAAACAAACCAGTTTTTAGATTAGGGAAAGGGCGGAGTTATGTTGATTATTTTGTAACTGACAATAATGCAGTAAGCAGAAGTCATGCAGATATTATCACAAGAGGTAATCGCTATTTTGTATTTGACCAAAATTCAACAAATCATACCTTTATAAATGATGAGTTATTAGCTGCAAAAGTTGAAACGGAAATATTTGAAGGAAATATTCTTAGATTAGCAAACGAAGAATTTATATTTCATCTATAAAGATGAACCAGTTCGATCCTAAATCTATTTTCAAAACTCCTCTGGGTTCTGAGAGGAGAATTTGAAAATATAAGTTTAATTATGAAGTGGTTCATCTAAAGAATTTTGCCTTGAGCAAATAAAAACATAAGGGAGTGAAAAAATGCAATTTGTAGCCACAGCAGATACCGATATAGGAATCAGTAAAGATACAAATCAAGATAGTGTGCTAATAAAGCATGCAGCTACATCCAGTGGTGAAATTTTGCTGGCCATTGTATGTGATGGTATGGGCGGTTTGGCAAAAGGAGAATTAGCAAGTGCAACGGTTATTCGTTCATTTTCAGAATGGTTTGACAGCGAGATGCCGAGTGAACTACGTTCTCTTGATATGAAAGTTATTGGTGGAAAGTGGGAGTTGATGCTTAAGGAACTAAATGCAAAAATATTGGAATACGGAAAATCTGTTGGTATAAATTTGGGGACTACATTTACTGGTATCTTATTTGCAGACAATCAATATGTGATTTGTCATGTTGGAGATACTAGAGTATATCATATAGGAACTGGCCTTAGACAACTTACGGAGGATCATACATTAGTAGCACGAGAGATAAGTAGAGGAACAATGACTCTTGAGCAAGCTAAGACAGACAGGAGAAGAAATATGTTATTACAGTGCGTAGGTGCATCCAGAGTTGTTACCCCACAAATCATATATGGAACAACTGAAAAAGGTGTGTATATGATCTGTTCCGATGGATTCAGACACGAAATAACAGAAAAAGAGATCTTTGAATCGCTGAAGCCTGTGAATCTTATTAACAAGCAGGCGATGCACGGCAATGCAAAATACTTAATAGATTTAATTAAGTCAAGACAAGAACGAGATAATATATCTGTTGTTCTAGTTAAAACGGAATGAGGTGAGAAGGAATGGCGGATATAGGTTTTGTTGTTGACGGAAAATATGAAATACTTAAACAAATAGGTAAAGGTGGTATGTCAATTGTTTATCTAGCAATGGATAAGCGACTTAATAAGCAATGGGCCGTAAAAGAGATTAGAAAAAAAGGCAATGGAAAAAATGACGAGGTAATTGTTAACAGCTTGCTTGCCGAAGCTAATTTGATGAAACGACTGGACCATCCAGCTCTACCTAGAATTGTTGATATTATTGATAATGGAACAACAATTTATGTTGTTATGGACTATATCGAAGGCGAATCTCTGGACAAAATTCTTTTGCAATATGGAGCTCAGCCAGAAGATTTAGTTATTGAATGGGCAAAGCAATTGTGTGATGCTCTGGGGTATTTGCATGCCCAAAAGCCTCCGATTATTTATAGAGATATGAAGCCTGCAAACATCATGTTAAAGCCTGAAGGAAATCTAAAGTTAATTGACTTTGGTATTGCCCGTGAATATAAAGAGCAAAACTTGGCGGATACAACGGTCCTTGGTACAAAAGGATACGCATCGCCTGAGCATTATGGTTCACGACAGACTGATGCAAGATCAGATATTTTTACCTTGGGTATGACCTTACATCACTTGCTCACTGGCATTGACCCAAGACCAGCTGATTATATGTATGCTTCAATTCGTCAGTGGAATCCACAATTATCAGACGGCGTTGAAGCGATTATAGATAAATGTACTGCCATTGATCCTGAATATAGATACCAAAGCTGTTCGGAATTGATGTATGATTTAGAACATCCTGATCTTATAACAAAAGACTTTAAGAAAAAGCAAAAAAGAAAGTTGAGACTTTTCATTTCATCAGCAGCATTAGCAGTGGTTATGTTGATTTCTGGTTTTACATGTAAAGCATTAGTGACAAAAGTAAACAACAGTGACTATGATACCTTGGTATCGGTAGTTGCATCCACTTCTCTTTCTGAGAAAATATCAAGCTATAAAAAAGCAATAGAAATTTATCCCTATGATACACGAGCTTATATGTGTATATTGGATGCTTACGAAAATGAAGGTAAGTTTGATAAGCAGGAAAATGATGAGTTTTTGGCTCTTTATAATGCAAATAAAGATGGTTTTGATATATCAAGTGTTGAAGTAGCAAAGCTAAATTACCGAATAGGCATGATGTACTTTAATTATTACACAAATGATGATGGTACCTATAGTTTTTCAAACAGAGTGCAAAAAGCATATCCGTTCTTTGCAGCAGATTATGAAAATGAAAAGATGCCTGCAAGTTTTGAAAACAAGGCATTATTAAATTGCTACTATCAGATCTGCTCATTTTATAAGAAGTATATATTAAGTTCTGCCAATGTGGAAGAAGCTTCAAAAGAAAATTATCTAAAACTCATTGAGGTGATTGAACAATCGCTTGATTCTGTAAAGGATTCAGGAGCTTACGACCAGATTACATTATATAATGGAACCTTCATGTTTCTTTATGACCAAAGAATAAATTTACAATCAGTAAATGTGGAACAAGATACAATAGTATCACTTATGGACAAGGTATATAAAAACGCTTCTTCCATTTCAGTACAAAAAGAACAGTCGAAAAAACTTCAAAGTGAGATCCTTGATAACTATGTAGAATACAAGAAGGCAATCGAAAGAACCTATACTAATGCGGAGGAGAGAAAATAATTATGGCAGAAATATTATCCACGATTTCAATAGTTTCTTTTGTATTAGCGGCAGTATTCTTTGTACTTGCGGTTGTCTTTTGGATTAGATTTGGAGTCCTTGGTATTATTGGTGACTTGTCAGGTAGAACTGCAAAGAAATCAATTGCTAAGATGCGAGAGAACAATAAAAAAACAGGCAAGAAACTCTTTAGAACAAGTTCAATAAAGGTTGAACTAGAAAAACTAGAAGACACTAGGAAGAAGCCAATAAAGATATATGAAAAGACTTCTAAACTAGAAAGTGGTGATAACCTTGAAACAGGCCTTTTGGATGACAACAAAGCTGATAACTCTACAGCAAATTCAACAGAGCTTTTGGATGATAACGATGCAACAGGAGTACTAAATGAAGAAGGAACAGCGGTGCTTGATGATAATGCAAATACTGTTTTCAATGAGAAGGTTGTAGACCATTCGCCAAAAGTAGCGAATGTAGATGAGATTAAAATAATTGATGAGGTTATACTCATCCATACGAATGAGGTGATTTGATGATTGGCATAAAGATGAAAAGATAAAAAGGTCAAAAAGGAGAATGAAAAAAATGGGTAAGTGCAAAACCAAGATCACAGATCGTATTTTTGCTATGGTACTCGCTCTTATTACTGTAGCATATTTAATGCCTACAACAGCTTTTGCTGCAAATGAGAGAAATCCAGAAGCATTTACGATTAATGTGAAGGACTCAAATGGTATTGCTGTTAGTGATGCTACTGTAACATATGAAGTTAAAGATACTTCTTCTGTGGTTGAAACTGGAAGTAGTCAAACGGATGCAGATGGTTATGTTGTTGTTACAGAGCTGGCAAATCATACTGATGCAATCACAGATGGCACAATTACTATTAGCTATTCTATTGCTAAATCTGGATATACAACAAAACAAGCTGATGATGTGCCAGTTTCAGATGCAAAAGGCAATATCGATGTAGTCCTATCTGCTACACCACCTGCAACGGCTAACCTGTCTGTTGTCAAGAGTGGAAGTGGTACTGTTAAAATCAATGGTGCTGAAAGCTCAGGTGTTACTGTTAATAAAGAAGATACAATTGCACTTGAAGTTACACCAGTTGATGTTGATGGTGGAAAAGCTTATATAAAATCACTGACAATTGGAACTGAAAGTATTCCTGTTGAAAAATACAAAGCCTATAGCAATAATGCTTTGAAGATTTTAAAGGATACCCAAATCGTTGTTGAGTTTGGTATTGAATATACTATTACAGCTTCAGCTGGTAGCGGTGGAACAATTTCGCTTAATAACAATAAAGTGAATAGTGTTACCGTTGACAAAGATGCATTGGTAAGTGTTTCTGTTACTCCAGACAGTGGATATGAGATTTCAGGTGTTGTAATTGATGGAGTAACTCAGACCGTTAGCGACGTTTCTAAATTCACTAAAGATATTGCTGTCAGCAAAGATGTTACAGTTTCTGCTACCTTTGTAAAGGTATATACAATTGTGGTCACATACGATAATGCAAAAGGAACAGTAGTTACTGATCCTGCTTGTGCGGGTGGACAGGTTACTGTTAAAGAAGGAAATAATATTGAAGTAACAGCTACACCAAACCCAAACTACCGTGTATCAAAGGTTGTAAAGAATGGTTTAACTACAGATTATACGGAGAATGGAAAGTCTTATCAAGATACTGTTATAAAGATAGAAAAAGATTATTCATATGAGATTACTTTTGCTCCTAATATATGTAAAGTGACTGCTAATCAGCCTGCCAATGGTAAAGTTGTAATTGAAAATGCTAACGTAGATTATGACGGCAGCACTAAGGTTACACTTACTCCTGATAGTGGCTACGTTCTCCAATCCGTTACAGTTGATGGAACAAGTGTAGATGTAGAACAGGTGGATAACGATTCTGTTCAGTTCACAATTAATAACATTGTGAATGATAAAAATATAGTTGTTAGTTTCAAACAGATGCCTATTGTAGAGATGACAGATGTGTCTTTTAACTCCAGCGACGCAGTAAGAGTTGATAGTCAGGCTGCTTTGTACGTGTTTAAAAAGGACAGTACAGTTACACTTTCAACTACCAAAGAGGGTATGAGAATTAATGGAGAAAAAGGTGGCATTCTTACGAAAAAGCCTACACGTTCTATAACAGAAACTACCACTATTGAAAAACTTGAAATTTTCTACAAGGATGAATGTTCTTTACATCCAACTTGGCACAAGGTGGAGTTGCCTGATGGTGGCTTAAAGCTTGTAATTGATAAAACTGAACCTACAGTTACCTTAAACCCAGATAAAGCAAATAGCTATGACTATTATAATAAAGATGTAAATGTAGCAATTGCTGCTGAAGACCCTGATTCTTATTCAGGCATTGCTAATGTAGAGTATTGGGTAAAAAATAATGGTGTTGAAACGCAACATGATACTATTACTGTTAATAATGAACCCACATACAATGGAAATATTGTAGTTGATGCAAGCAAAAACAATAGTGATAATGTACAAGTAATTGTGGAAGTAACAGATGCTTCTGGAAATATTACCACAGAAACAAAGAACCTGAAAATCAATACAACAAAACCGGTAGTAAGCATAAGCATTGATGGAACTCTTCATCCTGAAGCGAAAGCTGGATATTATAACTCAGACAGGAAAGCAACTATTACAATTGTTGATAGAGCAACAAGCTTTGATGAAACAGCAGTATTGAACGGATTAAATATTACGGCTAAAAACCAAGCAGGTAACGATGTTATTGTTTCAAAATCTGCAATGTTAAGTGAGTGGTCTCATAGTGGTGATACTCATACAGCTACACTTACGTTTAGCACAGATGCAAATTATAAGTGGCAGTTGTCTTATACAAACAAGGCTGACCTTACAAATGATTCTGCTTCTACTACAGGTGATTCGGTGTATGAATTCGTTGTGGACAAAGCAGCCCCTGTTGGTTCTATTGCATTGGAAAAAACAACCTGGAATCAGTTGCTTTCAACTATTACTTTTGGTATTTGGAAAAACTACTCCGTTTCAGCAGAAGCAAAAGGAACCGATATAACCTCACCTGTGTATGATATTAAGTACTATAAATCCAATACAACAACCGCTTTAACAAAAGAAGAGCTAACTGCTCTTTACGATAGTGGTAAATTTGTTTCTGAAAAATATACTGTGAGTTCTGATGAACAGTTTGAGGTATATGCAAGAATTACTGATTATGCGGGAAATACTTTATACGTCAGCACAAACGGAATTATTGTTGATATGACAGAAAGCGAAATTACATTAACACCTGATGCGCCTAATAAAAACGGTTTATACAATAAAGATGTTGATGTTGCTATTAAGGTAAATGATGGAGTTGTTGATGGAAAGGCTTACTCTGGTATAAAGACTATTGATTATACTGTTGAAAACAATGGAACAGTTACTCAGAGTGGCAATTTGTATACCTTTGATAAAATGAATCCTACACAGGCTGAACTTAAAAAGGATTGGAGTGGAAGTATTACAGTTGATAAGGTAAAAAATAACGATGATCAAGTTAAAGTAACTGTTATTTCTTATGACAATGCAGGGGGAAAATCTGAAAAATCAATTCCTCTTTCTATTAATACAGATGAACCTGTAGTTAATGTATCCTTTAGCGATACAGCCAACAAAGTAGTTGGAGATAATGGATATTTTGGAGTGAATCGAGTTGCAACCATTCAGGTTACTGATAGAGCCTCTGCTTTTAATGCTGAAGCTGCAACAGCTGGAATTGTTATAAATGCAGTAGATGCAAAGGGAAAAGCTGTTACATTAGATACTAGTAGTATGATTAGCAAATGGTCTAGTGATGGTAATGTTCATACTGCAAACATCACATTTTCAGATGATGGAAACTACACTTGGTCTTTTGATTACACAAATAAAGCAGATAATCATATGAAACCAGTTAACGCAACAGGTACTACACCATTCAAGTTTACTGTAGATAAAACTGATCCTACTGGAACAGTATCTGTTGGTACAAGTATTTGGAGTAAATTACTTAATGTACTTACATTTGGCTTGTATAGCAATGCAGATGTTCAGGTTAAAGCAACTGCCGACGATGCCACAAGTCCTGTAGTAATTGAATACTATAAAACAAGTAATCCTATTGCTATGACAGCAGAGGAACTAGATAGTAAGAGTTTTGAACCTTACGAAGATTTCACAGTGAATGCTGATGAGCAGTTTGTTGTTTATTTGAAGATTACAGATCATGCAGGAAACTATATTTACATCAATTCTGATGGATATATTGTAGATAAGGTTAAGAGTGATATAGCCATTACTCCAGATGAACCTAACAAGAATGGCACTTATAAGGATGACGTAAATGTAGCAATTAAGGTTTCAGATGCAGTACCATATTCAGGTATTAAGACAGTGGATTATTGGGTAGTAAAGGATAATGATGCAGCTAATCCTACTCAGAAAGGCAATTTGTATACATTTAGCAAAACTAATCCTACCCAAGCAGAGCTTCTTAAAGACTGGACTGGAAGCATCTCAGTAGATGCCAAAAAGAATAATAGTTGTAATGTTGTTGTGTATGTAAAAACTGTTGATAATGCAGGAAACGAAGATACAAAGTCAATACCTCTTGATATTGATGTTACTGCTCCTTCAATCAAGGTAACTTATGACAACAACACTGATAACAATGGAAACACCTATTTTAATGCAAATCGTATGGCTACTGTTGTTATAACAGAGAGAACTCATCACTTTGATGCAGATGCTGCTACAAAAGGGATTGTTATCACAGCAGTTGATTCAAAGGGAAATAAAGTTGCAATTGACCCTTCAGCAATGATAAGCAGTTGGACAACAAAAGAAGGGGCTACTGCTGATGCAGCAACCCATACTGCTACTATCAAATATTCTAAAGATGCTAACTATACATTTGCAATTTCCTATATTGATAAAGCTGATAATGGAAATAGTAGTGTAAACACAGATACTTCAGTTGCACCTTATAAATTTACAGTAGATACTAATGCACCTACTGGAACAGTTAAGGCGAAATCAGAAGAAGGTCGTGAAGAAACTTGGAATGAGCTTATTGATTCCTTGAAATTTGGTTTCTGGTCTGGAAAGAAAATCGCTTTGACAGGTACTTCAGATGATGCAACCTCTCCTGTTGACAGTGTTGTATATTACAAGACTGATGCAGCAAAAGCTCTTACAGAAGCAGAAGTTAAGGAAGTTACCTCTTGGCAAACATTTGACGGTTTCTCTGTGGCAGCTAATGAACAGTTTACAGTTTATCTTAAGATTACAGATAAAGCTGGTAATGTTAGCTACATCAGCACCGACGGAATGATAGTAGATGATACTTCTCCTCGTGAGGAGTCAATTGCTCCGCAAATAACTATAACACCAGAGAAGCCTATAAATGGTTTGTACAATGGAGATGTAAAAGTTTCAATTAAGGTTGATGATCCATTGGTTGGCGGTACTTATTCAGGCTTAAAGACAGTTAATTATAAAGTCTTGAATATGGGTAAAGAAACACAAAGTGGAACATTATATTCCTTTACTAATAAGACTCCAAGTCGTGATGATTTGCTGAAGACTTGGACTGGTGATATTACTGTTGATAGTAAAAAGAACAACAGCAATGATGTTGTGGTTGAAATTTACGCCGAAGATAATGCTTTGAATTCTTCTAAAGATAAAGTTTCTATAAAGATTGATATTACATCACCTACTATTGACATTAGTTATAGTAACAATGATGGAGACAGTGGAAAGTATTACAAGAAAGATAGAGTAGCAACAGTTGTAGTAACTGAAAGAAACTTCAAGGCTGAAGATGTGAATATTACAATGACTAACACTGATGGAAAGATTCCTGAAATCAGCAGTTGGAAAGAAGTTGTAGGAAGTGGAAATCAGGACAATACCACACACACAGCAACAATTACCTATCATGAAGATGGTGACTACACCTTTAAGATTGAGTATAAAGATCTTGCTGACAATAAATGTGCTGGAGAAAACTACGCAGCTGGAACAACTAATCCTAAAGAGTTTACTGTGGACCAAACCTTACCTGTGGTTTCAGTAAGCTATGACAATAATAACGCACAGAACGATAAGTATTTCAAAGCTAATCGTACTGCAACTATTGTTGTTAAGGAACACAATTTTGATGTAGGCAGAGTTAAATTTACTCAGACTGCAACTAAAGGTGGAACAACAATAGCTGTGCCTTCTGCAGCTTGGAGTAATAATGGAGACGTTCATACAGCAACTATTTCTTATAATGCTGATGGCGATTATACCTTTGACGTTAAGATGCAGGATATGGCTGGTAATGAAAGTGCAGAAGCAAATTATGGAAGCTCAGTGGCAGCGAAGGACTTCACAGTTGATATGGATATCAAAGAACCAGAAATTACAGGAGTTGAAAACGGAAAGGCTTATAAAGGAGACGTTATCCCTGTAATTAGCTTCTCTGATATCAACTACAGCAATTACGAAGTTAAACTTACAAGAACCATTATGGGAGAGAAAGATGTAGATGTTACTAAGGAATTCATCAAGACATTAAGTATTGATGCTCAGGGTGGTTCTGGAAAGAACGATACATTTACAAAAGAACAGAAAAATGATGGTATTTATACACTTTATGTAAAGATGCTTGACAAGGCAGGCAATGAAAGTGAAAAGAAAGTGACATTTACAGTAAACCGTTTTGGATCTGTATATGAATATAGTGATTACCTTAGATCACTAATTGCAAATGGTGGAGCTTACACACAAACATTAAAAAATGACTTGGTTATTACAGAATACAATCCAGATCGTTTAGTAAGTGAGTCTCTTGTAATTAAAATCACTTGTGATGGTAAGCCATTATCAGATGTTAAGTACAATGTTTCTCCTGTAATCAATGACCAAGTTGGCATTGGTAACAGTGGTTGGTTCCAATACCAGTACACTATCAGCAAAGAAAACTTTGCTAAGGACGGTGTATATAAGATATCCATTGCTTCTAAAGATGCTACAGGAAATGCCCCTGAAAATACAAACTATAAAGACAAATCAATTTTGTTTAGAGTAGATAACACAGTTCCTGAATTGACAAGCGTTGTAGGTTTGGAAAAAGCTATTATTAATGCACAGAAAGTAACTGTTAAGTATACATTATTTGATACCATTGGCTTAAAGTCAGTGAAGGTGTATGTTAACGGAAAACAGCAGGGAGATACAATTACAGATTTCTCTGGTGATATGAACAACTATTCTGGTAGCTTCGTAATTAGCGAAAGTAGTTCTAAGCAGACAGTTCGACTGGTTGTTGAGGATATGGCTGGAAACATTACTGATACAGCTTCGGAGAACTTCAAGAGTGCTTATAAGTTTGAAAAAGCAGTAACAGTATCTACAAATAGTTTTGTACGATGGTATGCAGACAAACCGTTATTCTGGGGTTCAATTGGTGGAATTGCAGTATTTGTAGCAGGAATATGGTATTTGATTTACAACAGAAAGAAGAAATTCAAAAATAAATCTGAAATTGGATTATAAAAAATAAGTCTTGCTCATATCCTGTGCAGGGTAAAAACTACACAGGATATGCCGAGACTATTTGTTAGAAATAATATCTTTATTTATAGGAGGTATTATTTGTGATAAATAGCTGAATGTAAAGGATGATGATATATGAATGCATTATTAGAAAAGGGTGTAATTAACGAATTAGCTTGTGGTGCCAATTTTTCATATATATTGAATGATAATAGTCAGTTTTTATTGACTGATTATAAAGTGTTGCAAAGCCAAGGCATTAATGGATTTATCAAATGTATGAAAATGTTACATAATGGAAAGACAGAATTTTTCTATATGTCAGGAAATTTTAAAACATTTGCATCTATACTTACATCCATAAGTACTGAGAGTTTTATGACAATTGTTGCTAACCTTTTTAATAATATTATAGAAGTTAAAAGCAACGGCTTCCTTTCTTGTCAGAACATTGATATTTCTTTTGATAAGATTTTTATCGATGTAAATACCTTAAAGGTTAATTTGGTGTATATCCCAGTAAGTAAAAAAGCTTTTAATGATAATGCTGCCTTTGAGAACGAATTAAGAACCAATTTAGTCAAGTTAATTAATAGCGTATCTTCAATTTCCAATGAAAAAACCATGCAGCTTGCTATGGATCTATCTAATGGAATGTATTCCTTAGAGGATATATTTAATAGAATTAAAGGCATTAAGGTTACAAATGTAAAGCCAAGATTTGAATCAGATAATAGCCATGATAATAAAATAATGCGTATCGTAGCAATGAATGCACCAATGCATGTTGAAATTATAGTAGATAAAAATGAGTTTATTCTAGGAAAAAATGCTTCTATGGTAGATGGAGCTATTACTTTTAATAAATCCATTAGCCGAGTTCATTGTAAGGTTACAAACAATGGGGCACAATTCATGCTGACAGACTTAGGTAGTGCAAATGGGACTTATGTTAATAAAGTCAAGTTATTACCTAACCAGCCCCATCCAATTAAGAATAGTGATGTGATTCGTTTGGCAAATAGTGATTTTCAAATCATGATAGGTTAGGACGGTGTGAAAAATGGCAAAACCAAGAATTATTATCGCTGATACAGATTTAAACTATGTAATTCCACTTCAATTGAAGTTTGTTGAGGAATTTTTCAACAAGATTGAATTAGAAATTATTACAGACAGGGCATATTTTGATAATTTATTTTCAACTCCTCAAAAAGCAGAGATTTTGATAGTATCGGAGGATTTATACGATTCATCGTTACAAAGACATAATATTGGTAATTTGTTCATCATGATGGAACAGTATGAAGAAGGTCAAACAGATGAATTAAATCTTAATCGTTTGTTTAAGTACACAAGTATTAAAGAAATCTTTAACCAGATTTCGGGGAAAGGTGCAAGTGCGTTAAATATAGATGAAAGCGAAAAAAAAGAACCTCAAATAGTGCTTGTTTGCTCAGCTTGTGGGGGAGTAGGAAAAACAACCGTAGCATTAGGAATTAGTTCTTGCTTAACAAAGAGTTATAAAAAGGTAATGTATATCAATGCTGCAAGACTGCAAAGTTTCCAGAGGATACTTGACAATGCAAGTGTCATTTCAGCTACTGATATATATGCAAAGCTTGCAGGAGCAAATGTAAACATATATTCAGAGATAAAACATATTATTAGAAAAGAGATTTTTAGTTATCTTCCGCCTTTCAAAGCATCGCTAATGTCACTAGGACTTCCTTATTCAATTTACCATAAGATTGCACTTTCAGCGAAAAAATCTAATGATTATGACTATATCGTGATAGATGCAGATACTACTTTTGATGAGGACTTAGCCAAACTTATAAATATTGCAGACAAAGTAATTGTAGTTATGGAACAAACAAGTAATTCTGTTTTTGCAACAAATCTTCTCGTAGCCAATATAAATGGTACAAATTCTGATAAATACATATTTGTGTGTAACAATTTTGAGAAGTACGATTATAACGCGCTCATTTCTCCAAATATGGCATTGAAATTTACTGTCAATGACTACATTGAACATTTCAATAATTACGACCAGATGAAATGTGAAGAACTATCAAAAGATAACGGTATTCAAAAAATTGCATTTTTAGTTGTGTAGGGGGTTAATATGGGAAAAGATACAGCCATTGTTATTTTTAACATAAGTAAGAGGAACTATACTGTAGATTTAGATGTTCCGTTAAACATATCCGCAAACGAATTGGTTTTAGCTTTAAATGAAGCATATGATTTACAGATTGATATTTCAGATATTAAGAATTGCTATATGAAATCGGAGAATCCAATTGCTCTGCTTCGTGGAAATAAGACACTTGCAGATTATGGGATTCGAGATGGAAGTAGCATTAACTATACAGAATAGGAGCTGATGGTATGGATAATAGATATAAGATAATTATTTCAAGTAAAAAGTTATATAAAGAAATAGAGTTAGAACCAGAAGCTCAAGAAATTAGAATCGGTACAAGTGTCGATTGTGATGTTCGTTTAAGAAAAGAATTGTTTTTTGGACAGATTGAGTTGACATTTGTAAAGAAAAACTCTGAATGGTCCATTTTCTGCTCTGAAAATCTCTACATTTCTTTAGGAGATGTAAGAAAACTATTAACCAAACAATTAACTCATGGAGAGAAAATTACAGTTAAATATCAAGACTCAGACAATGAATTATTTGAATTGTCCTTTATGATTGATTTTGATTACGAGAAGAAAAATTATAACAAAAAGATTATGATTTCTGGAAGATCTCAAATTAAAATTGGTGGCACAAATGATTGCGACATCAAGATTACAGATAAATATTTGGGTGATGACTGCTTTTTCTTAAAGTATGTTAATAATAAATTTCAAATAGAAGATTATAAAACAAGGTATGGTATTTATGTAAATGGGCTCAAGGTAACTAAAGAAGTAATAAAAGATTGTGACTTTTTCTCAGTTGTTGGGTTTAGCTTTTATTATAAACAAGGTGCAATCTATACAACTTCTGACAATACCCTTCAAGTTAATGGATTGTCATATGAACTAGTGGAAAATCATAATACTCATTTTGAGTATCCAAAATTCAATAGGAATACAAGAATTCAGTATGTTGTACCAGAAGAAGAGTTAGAGATTCAACAACCAATACAAAAACCTCAGAAGCCAAAAAATAATATTGCTATGTCTTTAATTCCTGCAGTAGTAATGCTCGCAATGACCATTGTTCTTAGAGGAGTTATGGGTGGAGGAGGAACTTTTGTAATTTATAGTGCTGTGTCTATGACCTTAGGTATAGTGATGTCTATAACAGTATACTTTCAGGATAAGTCAAATTATAAAAAGGACTATGCAAAAAGAATTGAAACATACAATAAATATATTGAAGAAAAACGAAAAGTAATTGAAGAGGTACGTGCTGACGAACTTCGTATAAGAAATCTAATCTATGAGTCCTTAGAAAACAGTATTCGTGAAGTTGAGTGTTTTGGAAGACGATTGTTTGAAAAGACACCTGGAGATATTGATTTTCTACAAGTTTATTTAGGGAAAGGAAAGATAGTTTCTTCGAATGAAGTTAAATATACCAAACAAGATTTTATAGACTTGGAGGATCCACTGGCGATTTTACCTGAGCAAGTAGCTGAAGATTATAGATATATTGAGGATGCTCCTATTATATCCGACTTCAATGCATCCTGTGGTGTTGGAGTTGTGGGCGAAAAGTCAGAAATTAAGCAAATAATTAAGAACTTTACATTAGATATAGCAGTGCGCTGTTTTTACGGCGAGGTGAAGTTTGTATATATATTTAATGAGAATGATGTCCAGGAAATGAGCTGGATAAGATGGCTACGTAATGTTGAAAATAAACAACTTGATGTTAGAAATATAATATGTGATGAAGAAAGCAAGAATGTGTTATTAGAGAATTTATACATCATACTTTCAGCAAGAGAAAATGCAAAACAAGAAAATAAGGAGCTTTCTTTTGATGAATATTACGTTATTTTTGTTACAGACACTTCGGCTATCAGTAGCCATCCTGTTTCAAAATATATCAAGAACTGTGCAGATTATGGATTTACCTTTGTATTTTTTGAAGAATACGAAGAAAACTTACCTCAAGGATGCACGGAGGTTATTAGAATAGAATCAAAGCAGAAGGGTATAGCATTAAAAACAAAAAATGGTGATGAACTGGCTAGTTTTATATACCCTTCAATAACTAATGAAACTGCTCTAGAGGTTGCATTAAAGCTAGGAGCAGTTACTGTTGATGAAGTCACCCTGGAAGGACAGCTGACAAAAAACATTTCAATGTTTGAACTTTTAGGGATCTTGTCAGTAGAAGATTTAAACTTGTCAGAAAGATGGAATAAAGCACTTGTATATAATAGTATGGCAGCTCCCCTTGGAGTGAAAAGCAAAAATCAGATGGTTTATCTTGATATAAGTGATAAGGCTGGTGCCCATGGGCCTCATGGATTAGTGGCAGGTACCACAGGTTCAGGTAAAAGTGAAATAATTCAGACTTATATTCTTTCTATGGCATCACTATTTCATCCATATGAGGTTGGATTTGTTATCATTGACTTTAAGGGTGGTGGTATGGCAAATCAATTCAAGAGTTTGCCTCATTTGATTGGAACTATAACCAATATAGACGGCCGAGAAATCAACAGATCTCTACTATCTATCAAAGCTGAATTAGTTAAGCGCCAAAGGATGTTTTCAGAATGTGGCGTGAATCATATTAACGATTATATTAAACTCTACAAAGCAAGTAAGGTAGCTGAGCCATTGCCTCATCTAATAATGATTGTGGATGAATTTGCAGAACTTAAAGCAGAATATCCTGATTTTATGAAAGAGATTATAAGTGCAGCACGTATAGGAAGAACCTTGGGAATTCATCTAATACTTGCCACACAAAAACCTGCTGGTGTTGTTGACAATCAAATATGGAGTAATTCTAATTTTAAACTATGTCTTAAGGTTCAAACCAGAGAAGACAGTAATGAGGTTATTAAGACTCCTTTGGCGGCAGAAATTGTTGAGCCAGGACGTGCTTACTTTCAAGTTGGTAATAATGAGATATTTGATTTATTTCAATCCGCTTATAGTGGTGGAAATGTACCAACAGGCAATAGTATGAATGAAAATATCTTTCAGATTTACGAACGAAATGTATGGGGCAAGAAAACTCTTGTATATACTAATCGCAAAAAACAGATAGTTACTGAAACAAAGAGTCAACTTCAGGCAATTGTAGAATATGTAAGTGACTTCTGTGAAGCCAAAGGAATCAATAAACTATCTGGAATCTGTCTTCCATCTCTTGAGGAGATAATAAAAACAGATAAACTAAACTATGATAATAATAGTAATTTTAACATTTCTGTACCTATTGGTATGTTTGACGACCCTGAACAACAGCTTCAGGGAGAAGTAATATTGGAACCTTCAAAAGAAAATATCTTTGTTGTTGGCTCAGCACAATCTGGAAAAACAGTGATGCTTCAAACTATCACATATGGATTGATAAGAAAGTATGATCCTTCTCAGGTGAGTATTTATTTAATTGACTGCGGAAGTATGGTGTTAAAAATATTTGAGAACTCCAAACATGTGGGTGGTGTTGTTTTATCAAATGAAGAAGAAAAATGTAAAAATCTTTTTAAGCTTCTTAATACCATTGTGGTTGAACGAAAAAATATCCTTTCAAGTAAAGGTGTTGGTAATTTCTCTTCATACTTGGATGCAGGCTACAAGGATATACCTATGATTGTTGTAGCTATAGATAATATGGCGGCCTTTAAGGAGTATTTTCCAGATCAGGCAGACGAGCTTAATAGTCTAAGTAGAGAAGCACAGGGAGTTGGAATCTCATTTATTATAACTGCAGCAACATCAAATGCAATAAGCTATAGGGCTCAGGCAAACTTTGGTAGAAAAATCGTACTAAATTGTAACGACACCAATGAGTATAGCAGTGTATTGGGTCATTGCAGAGAAACTCCTAGAGAGAACCCAGGAAGTGGTTTGATAATGATGGATAGACGTATACTAGAATATCAGGTTGCAATTTTTGGTAAAGGTGATAAGGAAGCAGAAAGAAGTATGGAATTAAAACAATTTATTGAACAGCGTAATCCAAGCTGTTCCTGCAAGGCACGAGAAATACCTATGGTTCCTGAGAAACTTATCCTTCAGCAAGCAATGGCAGCTAACAGTACTGAATTTAGAAAGAAGGGCATACTGCCAATAGGAATGGATTTTGCAACAGTTAGCTATTCATCAATAAATTTAAATAATTGTGGTTCAATGACTTTGCTAGGTGATGCTGAGTGTAAAGAAAGGTTTACTTTAAATCTGCTTCGATTGATGAAAGAAACAATCATATTCCACAATATCGAGGTTTATGTAATTGATGATAAGGCTAAAGTATTAAAGGAGAGTTCATCATTTGGGTTTGTAAAAAGATATACAAGTGATGTTTCAGAGGGTATTGAATTTGTTAATGAATATTGTGATGAGATTTCCAGAAGACGAGATGATGAGGATAGACCTTACTTAATCTTAGTGCTTAACAATGCTGAAGTCTTCAAAAAGATATGTAACGATAGAAGTGACAGTAAAGCATTTACAGAAGTTATAAAAGGTGCAAATTCTGCAGGAGCGTTTATTCTACTGACAGTAGTTGATAATCAACCTGTTGGCTTCAATGCTTCAGATGTACTAAAGGCACTTAAAGATGAGCGGAAAGCTATACTTTTTGCTCCATTGTCAGAAAGTAAGATGTTTGAAATTTCAGGGAGAAATCGTAATGAAGGCTCCTTTGATAAAACTATGGGTTATAGATTTGAAGGCGGAGTTTACACAAGAATTAAAATTTTTGATTAAAGCGAGGTGTTATTTATGGCAAGTGATTCGAGTAAAGGGGTTTGCTCTGGGAGTATTGATACAGCGAAAATTTATGCTGCACATTCTCAAATTAAGGCCATTGTGGAGTCATATAAGGAAGTTAATCTTGAAGTTGCTAAAATTACGCAAAGCGTTAGAGAGAATTGGGTTGGAGAAGGTCGTAATGAATTTGAATCACAATATAATCTTCTCATAAGGAAGATTGATGACTTTGGAGATACACTGAAGGAGATTTATGATGCTTTAGTAAAAGCAGAAGCGGATTATGAAACTTCAGATGATAAGTTGCGTCAACAATATAGCATGGCTATGAAAGGCTAGTGAGAGGAGGTTTGTAAATGGCTAGTAGTTCCTATTACTACAGTAAATATAGGGAGAAAAAAAATGAAGTTGAGGATTATGAGGATAACTTAAAAGATTTGCATAAAATTCTGGATAATCTAAACTATGACCTTGGAGATGAAATAAGTTACGTCAACAATGAACTCGATGCTTTAGTAAACAACCTTAATGATGCCGTACGTCATAATAATTTCTTTACAACAAAAGCTAATGCTTTTGAAATGAAAAAGGCGAAATCAGTAGATGCAGATAGCCAATTGGGGGCATCAAAGTATGCACTTGAGGAGGAAATTTCTCGAATAAATAATTTAAGGAATCAGGCGATTTCTGACAGGGACTATTACTATAAAAAGTATTTAGAAAAGAAAGCTGAAGAAAGAGCAGCTGCCGAGAAAGCAGCGGCAGATCTATTAAAGAAAATGCTTTAGAAGGGAGGATTAATATGAGTGTAGTTTCAATATCCTATAATAGTTTATCAAATGCTTCAAGTGAAGCTAAGCATGTTGCTAAAAGACTGGATGATTATGCTGATGCTATAAATAAAAGTGTTTATAAAAAACTAAATAACTACAATGGTCCAAGGTCTTCAAATATTTCAACAGCCTCTAATCATATTAGTTCAAAAATTTCAGAACTCAGAAGTCAATCAGAACAATATGAAAAATATGCTACTAGTCTTACTAACTTAGAAAAAGAGTGCAGAAGTACAGATAAAAGTGTCAGATCAAAAGTCTCAACATTGACAGCTACATTTAAGCAAAATCACGGAATAAGTAATAGCAAGATACAAAATACATTTAATTACTTCCTTACTAGTATAGGAAATTCAACCGCCTTTGGCAGATGGCTTGGTGATGGCGATGATTTATCTGATGCAGAGGACGATTATTTTAAGCAAAAGATTGAAGATTGGTACAACTATGAAGGGGGAGAAGATTTAATTAAAGGGACTATAGTTGCCATATTAGAGATAGCAATTGCTGTAGTAACCGTGGTGGCAGCTATTACTACACTATTAGCAGGTGGGGCTTTGTTTGCTATGATAGTGGCTGTTGCCAGTTTAATTGGTGGCATTATAGCAGGGGTTAATGGAATTACTAATTTGGTTAATGAAGGCCGAGCTTATAATGCTACTAGGAATGGTGATCCCGCCACTGGCAAGAGAAGGAGTTCTGAAGATACTCTTACAGATACAATTAGAACAGAATCTGACAGTAAGTCATTGCACGGCTTAGCTGCAGGTATTGATGTGCTAGATGCTGTTTGTACTATTGTTTCGGTTGTTGGTAGTGCTGGTGAACTTTTGAAGAAGGGATATAAATGGACAAAAGGACTTACCACAGATGTAAAAAATATCAAAATAGGTGAGGTACTAAAAATAGATAACTTCAAAGCATTTGGATTAAAATTAAAAAATACCTTTACAAATGGATGGACCGAAATGAAATGTGCGATAAAAATGAAAGATTCAGTTTATTTTGATTGGGCAAAAGAAAACTTTATAAGTGATCTTAAGAAGAATTTTAACAACAGTTTTAGGAACTTTGACTCAAAATTAGATTCACTTAAAACAACTAAAAATATATTGGGAGTCATAAAAGATACAACAAAAGATGGCTTATTTGCTGGCTTTGGTAGTGTTGCAAGGCCTTGTATTACAGTTGCAGGTTTACCAATAACAGCAGGTTCAAGGTATGATGCTATTGTTTTTGATGATTTTTATGATATTTATGACAAGATTGATTCAAAAGTTGTTAAAAATCCAGCTTTTTCAAAAGATTCACCAGTTAAAGCAGATGTTATGGAAAAACTTTCTAGAGGTAGCCATATAAAAATATCTATACCGGATACACATATACCGGAAATTAATCAAGATTTTTCGAAAATACGAGTAGCTTAAGGAGTGGAAGTATGAATACACCAAATTATGTATTAAAAACTAATGAAGCACTTCTCGTCCCAAAAGATGAAAGTGGCTCACATGCTTTTATTAGAAGGACAGTTTTGATAATAGTGAGTATTCTTTTAATTTTTTCTTTTGTTTTCCATGGAAATTTGTTTTCGCCAATATCATGGGGAGTTCGGCTGCTTTTGATTTTTGTTGGTATTAAAGCTTATTTATGGACAAATAACGAAAGAGTACCATCTCCGATACAACTACAGTTTTATGACGATTATATTATAGTGTACCGTGAAAAACATTATTATAACAAAAACCATATAAGAAAAGAAATTTTCAAGTTTTATTACAAGGATATAGAAACATGTAAATTTAGAACTGCTACTGAGCGAATTAATATTATTGGAGTTGTAGAAGGAATTTTTTATGACTATAACAAAGATGGCAGTTTACCTAATGAACCAACCTATCACAGAACTACAGATGGTGGTATTTGTTTTTTCTATACAAGTGCGGCACCAGAAGTGGATTTTGTAGCAGAAATTGAAAATCACTCCTCTATTAAAGTTGTAATTGAGAATAGCTAATAAATACTTAGGACAATAAATTAAAATACCATAATTAAAGAGTTAATATAATGGAGGTGTACCTTATGGAGGATATAAGTTACTTTGCTAATGCATTAGCAATACAACGTGGGTCAAGAGTACTAAGAATAGGAATGGTGCTCCTAAAAAAGCCAAATAAAACTGAACTTGAAGAGCATGCGGCTAAATCATTTAAAATTTCAATAATTTCAACTCTTATTGTAGTAGGGATAATTATTACTATCATTGGAATTACAATTGCTTATACATTTACTTCTTCCTTTGGACAATATTCTGCAAGAAGAGCAGGCACTGTTGAAGGTACCAAAGTAAGATACGTACAAAACACGCTAAAGTATGTTTCGCTTGAAGAGCTTGGAATTAATGCGAGCTCTGTAAAGCAAGGAGATGAAATTAGATTATACTTTGATGCTCAAGATAAATTGATAGGTGCTGAGCCTACAGCAAACAATGATTCAAAGATAAGTAGATTGTTTATCGTATTAGGGGGAGCCACTGCCATTTTAATTATATTTCCACTACTAATGAGGGTTACATACGGCAAGCCGTGGCACCAATGGTACAAGTCTGTGATCAAGTATTAGTCTGTAAAGAAATTCAAAGAGGTAAAGTGAAACAGGTAAAGAGTTTTTTAATATTTAGGAGGTAGCTATGGAAACAAACGAATTGAGGCTAGAAGCCTTGGACCTAAACCAACAAGGCGCACTTCTTCTTAAGGCGGGAAATATACAAGCTGCAAAAGAAAAATTTGATAAAGCCATAGAAATTGATCCGATGTTAATGGAGAATTATAAAAATTATGGTGATCTTCATATGGCGACTCAAGAATACAGAGAAGCTAAAAGTATGTATAAGAAGGCACTCTTAATTGAAAAGAGAGGAGAACTCTATTTCCTCTATGGTAATGCATGTTTTATGAGTGATGATGTTCATGAAGGTCTTGAATACTATAATCTAGCTATTACTTCAGGCTATGATAGTGACGAGATGCTGTTTTTTATGGGAATGGCGTATGAGTATCTAAATGACCAACATATGGCTTTGAGGTATTTTCAAAAGG
The DNA here is from genome assembly GCF_014193895.1 of Clostridium fungisolvens. Classification (NCBI taxonomy): domain Bacteria; kingdom Bacillati; phylum Bacillota; class Clostridia; order Eubacteriales; family Clostridiaceae; genus Clostridium; species Clostridium fungisolvens. The sequence goes on from NZ_BLZR01000001.1 coordinate 362,103, forward strand.
CATGTATTAAAAATCCTTCAAGACCAGATTATCTTATTAAGAAAATCACTACTTTAGTTCGTTTAAATATGATTGACGGTGCTGAGGAAAGCAACGATGAATTATTGAAGAATAATCCTGAAATGTATGATGGATATCACCTGAAAACACAATTACTAATTCACAAGGGTGAACTTAAAGAAGCTATGGAATTTGCCAAAGCAGCTTCCATTCGTTTTCCACAAGATGCTGATTTAATGTACGATTATGTTAAATGTGTTGCACTAAGTGGCGAATTGGAGTTAGCTTATAAGCTTATAGAAACTGCTAAAAAAATGAAATATTTTGAGGATTCAAAGCAAGCCTTTACAATGCTTGAGGCCCAAGTTGCAGCTGAGAAAAACGATATAGAACGAGCAATAGCATGCTGCAAGGAATGTATTGCACTTGAGAACGCTGAATATTTTGATGGTGAAGCGCGTTTTATGCTAATGAACTTCTACCTTGCACAAAAAGATTATGATAGTGCACTGGAAATTGCAACAACTCTTATCACAAAGGACCAGGAAGATTCTTATTACTATGCAGCTTTATACTATAAACCGTTTTGTCTGCGCCAGTTAGGAAGAGTGGAGGAAGCAAAGCCTCTATATAAAGAAGCTAATTCTATTTACCGTTTAGCTACTTTAGAAAATCCTTCAGCTATAGATATTTATTTGTATAGGGTTATGTGTTTGAAGGATATAGAGGAGTATGATAAAGCTCTAGAACTTTTGGACTTCATATTTGGAATCAGCGAAAATATCGCTGAAGTTTATACATTGAGAGCTGATGTTTATCGTTCCTTGGGCAAGGCAACTTTAGCCAAAGAGGAACTTCAGAAGGCATATAAATTAAAACCTGACTTAAAAAATGTCTATGAACAGGATGGTAAATAGATATGGCTTTAGCATATGAGATGAATACAGATATGGCATTTGATACAGATGCACTGAGGCAATTTGGAAGTAAGTATGGCAATATTGCTACTGATTTAAGGTCTATGTCTGAGAAACTTGAAACCTGTCTTAAAGAATTAAAGGACAATGGATGGACAACACCTGCTGGAACTGCGTTCTATAAAATGGTTAACACAAATTGGAGAGACAACATTGAAAAATATGCTGACTTGTTAGACACCTTAAGAGAAATTCTTCAGGAGGCTGCCTCTCAATATGATTCATTGGTAGAAAACAATATAGAAAGAACCCAAATTTAGAGCATAACAGCCAGTGGCTGATGCTAGTATAGATTAAATAATAGGAAGGAGATAAAAATTATGGCAAGTATTAGAGTTACCCCTGAAACTCTGAATGGGGAGGGAAATGATCTTATTGGTTACGCTGGAGATCTATCAGATATTCTTAAGACTATTGATAGCAAAGTACATGAAATTATTGATGGATGGGATGGTTTGGCTCAGGATGCATACTTCGAAATGTATACAACAATGAAGCAAAGCCTTGATAAATTTCCAGAGTTAGTGGATACCATAGGAAAAGCTACTGTTTCTGCTGCTGAAGCATTTGCTGGTGTTGATGAGCAGTTACAGAGTGGGTTTAAAGGAGCGCAATAATACTTAGATATTGCTTTTAAAAAGAAATGGATTTTGGGAGGCTGATTTTAGCCTCCTAAAATTGTTTATATCAATTTTTGCTGGTGGTTTATTTTTTAGGAAATAATCAAACATTCTTTGATTTATTAAGGATATGGTCATAGTAATATCTTATAGCATCATCAACCAAAGTATTCATATACACATTTATATCATCATCTAAGGCTTTTATATGATTAAGCATCTTAACTGTAGACTTTCTTAAGGTATAGGTTCTTTTAATAGTGAAAAATTCTCCGTCTACAGGAGGGGTTACTCCATTAGCTGATATTTTAGTGGTTCTAATATCTACTATGTTTTTTTTAGCTTGGGTAGAAGTATCAGTAGCTTTATTTTCATCAGCTTCTTTTATTATAGTCTTATCTTTTGAAGCATCTAGAGTACTGTGAGTATCACTGCTAGTGATATTTTCAGAATTATCATCAAAGAAGTTAAAACGTGCTACTAAAACTTCATTTGGTTTAATATGTTGACCATCTTCAAAGTCAACAAATCCATTCATATCCACTTCTTCTTCTTCGTAACCCAAATCATCAGGTCCTATAACAAAGTCTTTACTCTTTCTTTTTCGTGCCATATTTAAACACCTCTCATTAATATTAATTTTATTATTAAGTGGGACATCTATAGATGAACTACTTCATATTAGAATTTATCCAAGGAGTTTAAGGACTGAACTAGTTTATCTATACATAAAGTATATATGCCATTAATCATTATAACTTTGGCTTTAAATTGTAAATTTTTTAAAAACTTAACTTCTTTAATGGTTAAAAAGGGAAAAATATAGCTTTTTAAAAATAAAAGAAGTTAACCACTTAAATTGATTAAAAGTAAAGTTTTTAACTTCTAAAAAGTTAAAATGGCTTAGAAGTAAAGAAGTTAAAAATTTATTGAAAACATGATGGTTAGAGGGGATATCTTTATAAAAATTATGTTTATGACAGAAGCTATTTGACATATGATAAAGATACAGAAAATTTAAGCAAATCAATAAGATACTTATAAATTCTTTTATAAGTGGAGTTGAATAATTAATACAAAAGCATGTATAGGTATTTGTAATGGATTATAATATTTTAAAGCTAGTATAAACTTATTGTTTATACTAGCTTTTTTGTTACACTAAAAACAAATTCTTACAAATTTCTTAACATTTACTTAGATGTATTGACGCAGTTTGTAAGATAAAATACTATATTCATATAATACAAAATATTCCAAAAAACTAAAACTAAAGATAATGGCTGAAATTACAACAGCAGTCTTTAATGTAATAAAACTAAATAAAAAATTTTACTTAAATAATTAATTAGGGGGAAGGGTTTATGAATTATAAAATAGTTCAGAGAGATTTTTGGCATGATGAGAAGATTATGAGTATGACAACTGAAGAGAGATATCTTTATCTATATTTATTGACTAATCCATATAGTAGTAATATTGGTATCTATAAGATAACAAAAGAACAAATTAAGGAACATACGGGGTATGAAATAGACCAAGTTTGTAATGTGATAAATAGCCTTATAAATAAATATAAAGTGATAGCTTACAATGAAGATACTAAGGAAATTGCTATTGAAAAATGGGGCAAGTACAATCTTATAAAAGGTGGAAAGGTCATGGAAGAGTCCATGAAAAAGCAGTTAAGTCTAGTGGTGGATAAGTCTCTGGTAACTTATGTAGCTTTAAATATAAGAAAGAAATGGGCTCTAGATTTATATACTCAATATTGTGATAAAAAGTTAACCTATTATGATATAAAAGAGCTACAGTTTAGAAGAAGTAATGAAACTGACTCATATAAAAATTAGAGGAGGGGCATTATGACTAAGTTTGAATATTATAAGATGACTCTTTATGAAAGTGAAATTATAAAAAATGAAAGAAGGTTAAAAACTCTACTTAAGACTAATATAATGCTTAGTTTAGATAATAAAAGGCTAAATACTGAAAATATAAGAATAAAAGAGCAATTAGAAGTTTTGCAATTAAAAAATCATGGTTTTGTTGGTAGAGATAGAAAGATTAGAACTATAGGGATCTTATGCGATAATGACCAATATGAAAATCAAGGGGTTTTAAATTGAAGTACTTGAATAATTTTGTAATATGCAACTAAATTAAATGAGGTGAACAAGAAGAATTGAGGAATAATAGAAACACAATATCTAGTAGGAACAAAATAAGAAAATAAATATACTATGTCCATAGTAATATTAGGTGTAATAAACCTAATGATGAATGTTATACTGATACCTAAGTACGGAGCACAGGAAGTATTCCCTTGTAAGTCTTAGTGTATAATTGTAAGTTTAAAAGAATAGACGTCTAGAAAAAAATATTAAATGATAAAATAATCCCTATAGAGCTGCAGTTGATATACTCCATTTATAGTAGACAGTTAAGATAACAAAACCTTGGCACATTCAAATTTTATATTATTTGTCCTGTCTAATTAACAGGGGGGCAGTTCATATATGAATAGACCCAAATTGGGAAACAATGCTAAATAAAAACGCTCAACTTTTACACCAAGTGACAAGTTGGTTGAAATTGATAGAAGTTACATTATCAGTGAAAATAGATAAGTTTACACATGTGGAATTCAAAAAATTTAGCAAGATACAAATCAAATTATTTTAAAATGTGGTTCTTCATTACTAGACGTTCCAACTAGAGTAGGGATAGTGGTGTTGGAGCAAAATATTATACTGTTACTAGAAATTGGGTTAGAGTAAAGATTTTTTTATAGTTAAAAGCCTCATACTTTATTTATTAAAGTTATATTGATATAATCAATGAAGTATGAGGTGATTATATGAATGATTTAATTAAGAGAGTTTTTAGGATAAATAATAGTAATATAAGTGAACTTGATGCAATGAGGGGAATAGCTGTACTGTTGGTGTTTTTTTACCATATAATGGGAGTTGCTGGCATTAGAACCTTAAGTATTAGAAAATTTAATGTTGCACCATTTATGATGTGGGGACATTTAGGTGTAGATATATTTTATATATTGAGTGGATTTTTATTGTTTTTACCATTTGGAAAAGCGTATTATAATAATACTTCAGTTAATTTAAAAGATTATTTTATAAAGAGGGCGCTAAGGATATTACCTGCTTTTTATTTTTTTATTATAATTTATGTTTTTTGTGTTAATACAGATTTATTAACTAAAAGTGGATTTAAAAGTATATTAGGCAATATGATGTTCCTCCAAAACTATCCAGTGTTTAATATTAAGGTTTTTAATGATACAACTTGGACTTTAGCTGTTGAAGTACAGTTTTATATTATATTACCAATAATTGCTAAGTTTTTTACGGGGAATAAAGCAAAAAAATCATTTATAATTTCTATTATAATAGTTATGATATATAGATTAGCAGTAACGGCAATAATTAAACCTACTATGGTAGTATCTGACACAAGGTATTACATGGCATGTGAAGCTAATATTTTAGGTTGTTTCGATAATTTCGCAATAGGAATGTTAATTTCTAATTTATATATTAAAAATAGCTTAAATATCACGGAAATTAAAATTAGTAAAATAATTAATGTCTGTAAGAAATTATCCTTAGTATCTCCATTAGTTTTTACTTTCTTGATGTATAACTATTATAATTCAAGTTTTAATAGTTCAATGTTCCATAATATATTCTTTAGTTTTTTCTTTGATATTACTTTGTATTTATTTGTTGCATCAATAATAGTAGTAGCTCTGTTTAGTGAAGGTAAGCTCATTAATAGCGTTTTGAATAATAGAATTTTAATCTTTATGGGGACAATAAGCTATAGCATTTATATTTGGCATCTATTCTTTCAACAAAGATTAAACAATATTCCTTTCATTATATCTTCAACATCATTACAAACTAAGTATATAAAATTATTTCTAGTTTCCGTTATTTTTATAATCCCCTTTTCGGCATTAATGTATTTATTAGTTGAGAGACCATTTATTGACTTGTCTAAAAAATTGTTTTCTCGTAAGAAAGAGGGAAGTAAAAATGATAATGAATATTTGTCATGCTAGAAAAACATTGAGACCTAACCGCCAGTGATAAAACAGATATTTTATGTTGGGAAAGTATAACTAATTACATAGTTAAATACCCTTTGAGACTAGTGTTTAATTTAGTTGATTGTGCATCATCCATTCTTATTTTTCCTAATTGTAGTTAAAAATCCATTTAAAAACTTTCTTCATTCAAAGTTGCAACATACCAAGATATTCATGTAAAACTATTACAGTAGTCGTAAGATTCATATGTTCAGTTATTATGTCTTTTTTGTTTATTCCGAAATCTACAAGTTGCCTTTTGGCAATTTCAGCTTTGCTATCAATTTTCTCATACACTGAACCTCTAGATACTTAGTTTTATTGTTTTTGTGGTGATTGAATTAAATTAAAGGTTACTGGCTATTTTCTACATAATCTGCTACTGTTTTACAATTTAAGAATATATGCTATAATCCTAATGTTAAGGAGGAATTGAAATGAAAAAAATTAAGTATTTAGACGGTATTAGGGGATTGGCAGCATTATCTGTTGTAATATTTCATTTTGTCAGAAACTTTTATCCAACACTTGATAATGCAAATATAAATCAAATACATACTAATGGTAACATTGAAATTCTATTTGCTACAACTCCATTAAATCTTTTATATAATGGTAACTTTGCAGTTTGTATATTTTTTATACTAAGTGGTTATGTTTTATCATATAAGTTTTTTGCTACAAAAAATGATGAAGTAATAGTATCAAGTGCTTTTAAAAGATATTTCAGACTACTAATTCCGGTTTTATTTTCAGTATTGCTCTATTTCGCTTGTATCCAATCCTTGCCAACAGGAGAAAAATATTTTGGTAACAGAGATGGTTTTACCCTTGGGAAGGCGTTGTATGAAAGCTTTATAGGTATACTTTTCTATGGAGAATCAACCTTTAATTCCGCTTTATGGACTATGTCAATCGAGTTTATAGGATCATTTATCGTTTTTGCTTTTTGCGCTATATTCGGAAAAAGTAACAAGCGTATTATTGCTTATTTGCTCGCTATCATAATTTTTTGGAACTCTTATTATTTAGCATTTATATTAGGTATGCTACTAAGCGATATAAGTAGTTTTGATAAATTCACTATAAAAAAAGCAATATATATTTTACCGTTATTCTTTTTATCGATTTATACGAGTTCGTTTCCTACAAATATAAATATAAAAGAAAATTCAACTATAGGAATTGATTTAACAATATACTCTTTTTTAAATTATATTGTTAAAGGATACTTATTTTGGCATATTGTCGGAGCATTTATATTAATTTTTATCTTAATTAACGTTAAGAAACTTCAATCGTTTTTTTCTTTAAAAATATTCGAATTTTTAGGTAAAATATCTTTTTCAATGTATATAACTCACTTGTTAGTTATAATATTTTTTTCAAGAGATTTTTTCGAATTAGTGCATAAACACTTGGGTTATAATTATAGTGCCTTAGTAACTTTTGTGATTTCACTAGGTTTAATTATAGTTATAAGTTATCCTACATATTATTTCGTAGATAGATTCTCAGTTAAGTTTGCTAATATTTTATATAATCACTTTTTTAAGGTTAATAATTTCAAATTTGAAAGTATAATAAGAAGTTTCACATCGAATGTTAATAAAAACCGCATTTTGCTTTGCTTTTCTTTTATTATTACAAGTTTGATAACTCTGGTTTTTATTTATTTAGTACCTATCAGATTTTTCTATTATAGCAATAAAAATATAAGCATTGAATTAAACTCTATTATACATAAAAATGATTACTACCAACTTTATTACACAGAAACTAATTCAGATACCTTTAGTGATTCTAAAGTGGTACAAGTTCCTGTAATGGCTAGTACAGAAACACAAAAAATCAAGTTTAACCTACCCATCGAAAATATATCTAAATTAAGAATAGATTTTGGCTCTACTCCGGGTGTTTTTTATATAAAAAATATAGAAGTTATTAAAGCTAACAAAAAAGAATCTATAACATTGGCTGATATAACTAACTACAAGTTTAATCAAATAGAAGCAAGTAAAGATAAGAATTACTTAAAATTAATGTCGAATGAGCAAGACCCTTTTATTGTTTCTAATAATTTAAATATTAAAAAGATTAATAACACTAACTTCTTGAACTACTCAAATATAATATTATTCATTTTATGCTTATTTCCATCTATATTTTATATATTATTAAAAGTTCAATCTTTTTGTTTTAAAATTTATATTAAAGAGAATAGTTAATTCTATTCTCTTTTTAATACAATTCTAAATATTTATACCTACATTAAATTAATATTGATGTGAAAATTTTTACACCTATCCATTAAGTGTGCAATAGATATATCAAATCATGTAATAGCAGGTAGGAGATTTAGAAGTCCACAAAGTAATAGAGAAGCTAATATTCTTAAGCTAGTATAAACTTGTTATTTGTACTAGCTTTTTTTGTTACATTAAAAACAAATTCTTACAAGTTTCTAATATGATAAATAGTCTTATAAGTAAATACAAAGTTATAGCTTACAATGAAGATACTAAGGAAATTGCTATTGAAAAATGGGGCAAGTACAATCTTATAAAAGGTGGAAAGGTCATGGAAGAATCCATGAAAAAGCAGTTAAGTCTAGTGGTGGATAAGTCGTTAGTAACTTATGTAGCTTTGAATATAAGAAAGAAATGGGCCCTAGATTTATATACTCAATATTGTGATAAAAAGTTAACCTATTATGACATAAAAGAGCTACAGTTTAGAAGAAGTAATGAAACTGACTCATATAAAAATTAGGGAGGATCATTATGACTAAGTTTGAATATTATAAGATGGCTCATTATGAAAGTAAAATTATAAAAAATGAAAGAAGGTTAAAAACTCTGCTTAAGACTAATATAATGCTTAGTTTAGATAATAAAAGGCTAAATACTGAAAATATAAGAATAAAAGAGCAATTAGAGATTTTGAAATTAAAGAATCATGGTTTTGTTGGCAGAGATAGAAAGATTAGAACTATAGGGATCTTATGTGATAATGAAAGATATGAAAATCAAGGAATTTTAAATTAAATTGCTTCATGAATTTCGCAAAATATGATTAAATCAGATATGATGAACAAGAAGAATTGTGGAATATAAAGGCAGAGAGTGAAATTTAATATAACAATATAAATAAAATCCTTCTACAAAAACAAGAAAAAGTGATATTATAGATGATGTATAAAAAAACTACGGGAGATTTAATATGAGCATAATCAAAAATTACATCTATAATACTTTATATCAGGTTATGATTATGATCATTCCGCTGATAACAATACCTTATCTAACAAGGATCTTTAGCCCAGATCAAATGGGGCTTAATGCATATACATTATCAATAGTTAATTATTTTATGCTATTTGGTATGCTTGGTATGCAGATGTACGGAAATAGACAAGTGGGTTATGTAAGGGATGATAAAGAAAAGCTTAGAAAGTATTTCTGGAGCTTATACGTAACACAAATTGGAACAAGCTTAATAGCGATGGTTGTTTACTATCTATTTGTAGGGATTTTTATAAAGGAAAATCAGTTTATATTTCTTATACAAGGTCTTAACATGCTTACAATAGTACTTGATATATCTTGGCTCTTTATGGGCTTAGAAGACTTTAAAAAGGTTGTTATAAGAAACTCAACAATAAAACTAGCGGGACTACTTAGTATCTTTATATTTGTAAGAAGTTCAGATGACCTAATAAAATATATACTTCTAACTATATTCATAAATGTAGCAGGACTTATAATAATGTGGGCTTACATACCTAAGCATTTAAGAAAGATAGAAGTTGATATAGCTATTATTAAGGAAACTATTTTTCCTCTAATTAGATTATTTTTACCTCAAATATCTGCTCAGGTATATTTATTGCTATCTAGAACCTTAATTGGAGTACTATCAAACAACGATCAAGTTGCTTTTTATGATTATTCTCAAAAAATCATTAATATCATACTATCTCTAGTTGCATCAGTGGGGGTAGTGCTACTGCCTAGAATTTCAAATATACTAGGACAAGGCAAGAAGGAAGAAATGAAAAAACTTGTGGAACAAACCTTTTCTTTTGTTTCATATGTATCTATTCCTATGGCTTTTGGATTAATGGGAATATCTAAAATACTAATATCCTGGTTTTTAGCTCCTCAGTATTATGCTGTAGAGAGACTAACGGTGGCAAGTTCTATTATAATAGTTGCTGTTAACTGGGCTAATATTATAGGAATACAGTATTTAGTAGGAACAAAACAAGAAAATAAATATACTATGTCCATAGTAATATCAGGTGTAATAAACTTAATAATGAATTTTATACTGATACCTAAGTACGGAGCTACAGGTGCAGTAATATCAATAATTGAAGCAGAAGTCTTAGGGATAATACTACAGCTTATATTTGTAAGAAAGCAACTGCCTATTGGTAGAATGCTATTGGGTACAGGTAAGTATTGGATAACTTCTATAATTATGATGTTTTTAGTAAGCTATGTAGGTGATTTTATAAATAATCCTATACTAGCAAATATGATTCAAGTAGCAATTGGAGGAGGCTTCTATCTATTAGTGATGTTTATACTAAAAGATAAGACTCAGAAGCTAGTTTTAAGTAAGGTTAAAGGGGTTATAATGAGAAGATAAAAATTATAAATAAATATATAAATACTTCACGGTGTTGACGTTAGGAGAGGTTTATTTGAAACAAAGATATAGTAAGTTTATAAATATTGCAAAGGCGCTTGGAATAATATCTGTAGTGATAGGTCATAGTGGGTCTCAATTTGCGCCTTATATTTAATTGTATCATATGGCATTATTCTTTTTTATATCAGGATATTGCTATAACGATAAGTACTCAGACGATATATTACTTCTTGTAAAGAAAAGATTGAAAACATTATATGTGCCATTTTTAAAGTATGAACTTTTTTTGTTATTGTTTCATAATGTATTCGTAACAATAAATATATATCCACCGGAGTTAAGATATAGTAGAGCAGAGTATATAGCTAATTTTATTAAAAATTTTTGCTTTATTTCAACAGAGCAGCTTGGAGGAGCTTTCTGGTTTATTGTAAGTTTATTTATTGTAAATATAATGTTTGCTTTGATTAGTTATGTTAGCAACAGAGTATCTAAAAATAATATGGAATCAATTAGAAGAGTAATAGTTTTTTTGTTATTTTCATTGGGAAATATCATATCAATACATAAGTTTAACATAAGTACAGGGTATATATTATATTATTTTAATACCATAACCACTTCTTTGGTTGCACTATTAGTATACTATATGGGGTATATATATAAGCAGTATGAAGAAAAAATCCCACTCAATGCTTCACTTGCTATAATTTCAATAGTATTTTTATACATAAATCATAGATACGGTAATATAAGTATGGGAGGTAATTCTTATAATGATCCAGCATTTTTCTTAATTAGTTCTATATGTGGTATATACATTAATCTGTACATATCTAAATTTATTGCAGAAAGAAAATTATATATAACAATTTTAGAATACATAGGTAAAAATACTATGGTTATAATAGGATTTCACTTCTTAGCTTTTAAGTTAGTTAGCTTAATAAAAATTAAGTTGTATAATTTGCCGATTCAGGAATTATCAAAGTTTCCTGTGATAAATCAAACTAGGTATTGGTGGGTTTTATATTCTCTAGCAGGAATTATTTTACCAATATTATTAGTATATATGTTAGAAAAACTGAAGAACGTAATAGTAAGAGCTCGGGTTTCGTATGTAAGTAATGTAAATAAATAAAAATAGTTTAAATATAGGGTGTATTGAAGTTATTAGTGTAAAAATACTAATAACTTTTTTATTTTTTAAAATCATTAAAAAACTCAATTGTTTTAACATATGTATGTACATGAGTGCAAAGATATAATTGCAAAGTTATTTATACTTAAAAATGTGTGATAATTTCTTGATAACCGTGTGAAAATATGTAAATGAAAGTCGAAATATGGAGAAAATAATTATTATAGTGTATAATTATATAAATTTAAAAATCATATGACGAGGTTTGTTTTCATGGAAGATAAAAGGAATTACTATTTTGACAACGCTAAAGCTTTATTAATTTTTTTAGTTGTTCTCACACATATTATTGAACCGGTATTGGATATAAAGTTCAAGCTAAAAACTTTTTATATAATAACATATACATTCCATATGCCTTTATTTATTTTCTTAAGTGGGTATTTCGCCAAAAAGAGCTCTAGATCTACTAAGAGCAAGGCTAAAAAGATGTTTTTGCTTTTTGTGGTGATACAATTTTTTTACTCTTTATTTTATATTTTTATAATGCATAGTAAAATTGCAAAAATGACATGGATATATCCTAATTGGACCTTGTGGTATTTGCAAGCATTAGTCGTTTGGTATATTATTTCAGACTATTTTAATGGATTTTATAAATGGTTTATAGGAAGTATAATTATTGCACTGTTAGCAGGTTTTGATGAAAATATATACACATTTATAAGTACTTCTAGAATTTTAGTGTTTTTACCTTTCTTTGTCTTAGGATACTACTTCAATGAAAGATATATAGAAGTTATAAAGAAAAATAGAATTTATTTAAGTATTTTAGGGGCGATTATAGGCTTTTTTGTATACAGGTATAACAATAGAATAGATGTACAATGGTTATATGGTTTTGAACCTTATGTGCAAATATCAAGTAATTTAATGGTAGGAATGTTGATTAGATTAAGTGTTTTAGTGATTGCAATAATTTTTTCGTTAATAGTCCTAGGGTGGGTACCAAGAAAAAGAAATATGTTTTCTTTTTTAGGAAAATATACATTGATAGTTTATCTAAGTCATTCTTTAATTATACAGGCTTTTATGAGGTTTGATTTATATAATAGAGATACAAATATTCAGTTGTTAATTACATCTATTTTAATACTTATTTGTGTTTATTCTACAGTGTTTATATATCTGTTTTATGAAAAGTTTAAAATAAAGCTTGTTAAATAACTTATATAGTCCTTTATTAATATAAATTTTTAAAATTTCTAATTTTATGGTATAGTACTATTGTTGATAATTTTAGAAACTATAAAGCTATTATAAAGGAGTTGTATAATAAGTGGAAAATAATTTCAAGCTTTTTAGTGTAGGACCTGTAGAAATGAATGATGAAATAAGAGAAATTGGTGGAGAAAGAATACCATACTTTAGAACTGATGAATTTTCTAGTTTAATGTTAGAAAATGAAAAATTAATAAAGAAACTTATGAATACTTCGGATAAATCAAAAGCAGCATTTTTAACTGCATCAGGAACAGGTGCAATGGAAGCTGCTATTATGAATATGTTTAATCAGCAGGATAAGTTATTAGTAGTTGTTGGTGGAAGTTTTGGAGAAAGATTTAAGCAAATTTGTGAAATATACAATATAAATCATGATGTAATACAGCTAAATCAAGGAGAACAACTGACAAAAGACAGATTGTATGAATACTCAAATAAAGGTTATACTGGCATGTTAATTAATGCACATGAAACTTCTACTGGTGTATATTATGATTTGCAAATGGTAGGGGAATTCTGTTCAAAAGAAAATATGTTTTTTATAGTTGATTCTATAAGTTCTTTTTTAGCTGACCCGTATTATATGGATGAATGGAAAATAGATCTAACTATTATAAGTTCACAAAAAGCATTAGCATTGCCTCCAGGAATATCTGCAATTGTAATGAATGAAAGAACTGTAGAAAAGATATATTCAAATGAAGTAAAATGTTTATATTTTAATTTAAAAGATTATATAGAGAATGGTAAAAGAGGGCAGACGCCATTTACTCCTGCAGTAGGTATCTTAATACAGTTAAATTATAGATTAAAATATGTAGATGAAATTGGTTTAGACAATATAATTGAAAAGACTAAAGTTTTAGCAGAAGATTTTAGAAGTAAAATTGCAAAGTTTCCTTTTACTATACCATCTGAAAGGTTATCAAATGCGGTTACTCCTTTAAAGCCTAAAAATGGATTAAGCGCGTATTATATATATACATATCTTAAGGAAAATTATAATATTTATCTATGCCCAAGTGGGGGAAGTCTTAAAGATAGCTTGGTAAGAGTTGGACATATTGGTGAATTAAATACATCAGATAATGATGTTTTAATAGATGCATTGTCAGATATGGAAAGGAAGGGAATCATATGAGAGCTTTGATTTTAGCAGCTGGAAGAGGTACTAGAATAAGTAGATATCTTAATGGTAAACCTAAATGTACGGTTGATATTGGTGGTATTACATTAATAGAAAATACAGTTATACAACTAAAAAAAGCTGGAATTACAGATATTGCAATTTGCCTAGGATATAAGCAACAAGATATTAAAAGTATATTAAAAGAACATGATGTGAAGTATTACTATAATCCTTTTTTTGATATATCTAACAGTATAGCGTCAACATGGTTTGCTAAAGATTTTATACAGGATGATATAATTATAATGAATGGCGATGTGTTTTTGGAAGAACAATTACTACAAGATATAATAAAAGAAAGTATGAGTCCAGTACTTTTTTGTGATGTTACAAGAAAAGAAGAGGCTGATTATAAATTCTATTTTGAAGATAACCTGCTTATTAAGTATGGTAAAGAACTAGAAGGTGAAGACGTTTCTGGTGAATACATAGGAGTAGCTAAAATTAGTAAAGACAATGTAGATTTATTTAAGGAAAGTTTGGACAAACTTATTAATTCTCAAAATCATGGTTTATGGTGGGAAAATGCACTATACTGTTTAAGCGATAAAATGAATATATATGTAAAAAGTATTGAAGATAGATTTTGGGCAGAAGTTGATTATATAGAAGATTATGAGAGAATCTTAGCATTTAGAGATTATAAGGTAATCTATAATATGAAGATAGAACAGAAAGAGTAAGATAATAAGAACACTATGATTAACTTTATTTGTATATCATAGTGTTCCTTTTTTGTAATTGGAAGAAGTACCTTGAATGTATTATTATGGGAGAATATAAAAGAAAATTTAATACAATTAAAGAAAATTAATAAAAAAAGGATAAAAAAGAATAATGTGCGCATTTGAATGTAGAAATCACGCATATTAAGTAACCTTTTTTTAATTTATTATAGTAGGTACTTAGTGTAAAATAATATATTGTAGTGATAAGAGATTTTTGTGGGTTAATTTGGCAAAAAAGTGGGTTTATTTTTATGGACAAGAATCCTTGTTAAATATATAATATTATTGTTAAATTTATTGTACCTAAGAGATTGGAGGAATAATATGCAGTTAATAGATAACACAGATATAGTAGCGAAGAATCAATCTGCACCAGCAAAAATTACATATCTATTTGTTAAACGAATTTTTGATTTTATAAGTGCTTTGATTGGAATCGTTCTTCTTTCACCATTTTTTTTACTACTAATTCTGTGGGTTAAAATTGATTCTAAAGGTCCTGCAATTTTTGGACATACTAGAATAGGAACAAACGGAAAGAATATAAAAGTTTATAAGTTTAGGTCCATGGTACAGAATGCTGATGAAGTTTTTAAAAATTTTACTCCTGAGCAAAAGAAAGAGTTTGAAATTAATTTTAAATTAGAGAATGATCCAAGAATCACGAAAGCTGGGGAATTTTTAAGAAAGACAAGTTTAGATGAGTTGCCACAGCTTTTTAATATACTAATTGGTAATATGTCCGTAGTAGGGCCAAGACCAATAATACAAAAAGAAGTTGAAAAATATGGACAATTTGCTGACAAGTTGTTTTCTGCAAAACCTGGTTTAACAGGATATTGGCAAGCAAATGGAAGAAGTGACACTACATATGAAGAGAGAGTTGCTATGGATATGTACTACATTGATAATAGATCAACACTACTTGATATTAAAATAATTTTAAAGACATTTTCTTCTGTTATTAAAGGTGAGGGAGCAATGTAGATGAAAGTAGAAGTGATTTGTCCTTTATATAATGCAGAAAAGTACATAGAAGATTTACATAAAAACATAATAAACCAGAAGACTGAATGCGAAGTTAATGTTAGATATGCACTAACAGAATCTACTGATAATACTAAGAGTATACTTGACGCTATGAAATTAGACTACTGCTTGGTAAAAAAAGAAGACTTTTCACATAGTAAAACTAGGGAAATGATGGGGCTTTCTTCAGAAGGTGATATCATAGTATTTATTT
This sequence comes from Clostridium fungisolvens, assembly GCF_014193895.1. NCBI lineage: Bacteria > Bacillati > Bacillota > Clostridia > Eubacteriales > Clostridiaceae > Clostridium > Clostridium fungisolvens. The sequence continues at coordinate 378,058 of NZ_BLZR01000001.1, forward strand.
CTCAAGATGTTATCATGAAGAATGATAGTTGGCTGAATAATTTAATTAAACCAATAGCTGATAACGAATGCGAGGCTTCATTTAGCAGGCAAATATGTAGAAATACTTCTATTGAGAAATATATAAGAGAAAAAAACTATCCAATTGAGTCTAGAGTTGTGTCGAAATTAGATATAAATAGACTAGGTCTTATGACCTTTTTTTATTCAGATGCATCTTCAGCAATAAAAACGGATATTTACAAAAAATTAAAAGCTTATGATGGTAAAGATCTTATAATAAATGAAGATATGTATCTGGCTTATAAAATAATAGATAATGGATATAAGATAAAATATTGTAGTGACTCAGAAGTATATCATTCACATATCTTTACTTTAACGCAGTTGTTTAATAGATATTTTGATACAGGCGTTTTTTTTAAATTAAATCCACACTTTCTTAACTATGCTGGAAATGAAAGTGGAATATCATTACTTAAGTATGTGTTAAAAAGATCTTTTGAAGAAGTAAATGCGAAAGTTATATTGAATGTTATACCAAATTTTGCTGCAAGATTTATTGGAAGTTTTCTTGGGAAAAAGTATGAAAATATAACTATAAATAAGAGAGTTAAGTATTCTTTAAATAAAAAATATTGGACTAAGGTTGAGGGAGAGTTATAGATGAAAGGTATAATATTAGCAGGTGGATCAGGTACAAGATTGTATCCAGTAACTAAGGCGATGTCAAAGCAAATGGTTCCTATATACGATAAACCAATGATATATTATCCAATGTCGGTTCTTATGTTAGCAGGGATTAGAGAAATATTAATAATATCTACACCAAGAGATATAGTTAACTTTCAGGAGTTATTTAAAGATGGTTCTGAATTAGGACTTAAAATTGAATATGCCATACAGGAAGCACCAAATGGACTTGCTGAAGCCTTTATAATAGGTGAAGAATTTATTGGAGATGATAATGTTGCTATGATTTTAGGAGATAATATCTTCTATGGTCAAAGATTTAGCGATAACTTAAAAAAAGCAGCTGCTTTAGAAAAAGGTGCAATGGTGTTTGGGTATTATGTACAAAATCCAAAGGCCTTCGGAGTAGTTGAATTTGACGATAATGGTAATGTTGTTTCTTTAGAAGAAAAACCAGAAAAACCTAAGTCAAAGTATGCAGTTCCAGGGCTTTATTTTTATGACAACTCAGTAGTAGAAAAAGCTAAGGCACTAAAACCATCACCAAGAGGAGAGTTAGAAATTACTGATTTAAATAAGGTGTATATGGAAGAAGGTACCTTAAAGGTTGAACTTTTAGGTAGAGGTCTTGCTTGGTTAGATACAGGAACACATGGCTCAATGCTTCAAGCTTCTAATTTTGTTGAAGCAGTTCAAAATACTCAAGGAACTTACATCGCTTGTCTAGAAGAAATTTCTTTTAGAAAAGGTTGGATTAGTCCGGAACAAGTAAGAGTGCTTGCAAAGCCACTTATGAAGACTGGTTATGGTCAATATTTAATAGATGTAGTTGAGGAAGTAGAGAATAAAAAAAGATAATACTGTTATATATGAAGGTGAGTTAAGATGGGAAAATTTAATTTTATAGAAACTAAGATAAAAGATTTATATATAATTGAACCTACTGTTTTTGGTGACCATAGAGGTTATTTTATGGAAACTTACAGTAAAAAGGACTTCTTTGAAGCTGGTTTAAAGATGGAGTTTGTTCAAGATAACGAATCAAAGTCAAAGAAAGGTGTATTAAGAGGTTTACACTTTCAAACAAAACATACTCAAGGGAAACTTGTAAGGGCTACTCAAGGTGCAGTATATGATGTAGCTGTAGATCTTAGAAAAGGGTCTCCTACTTTTGGTATGTGGGAAGGGGTTCTTCTTACAGCTGAAAACAAAAGACAGTTTTACGTACCAGAAGGTTTTGCACATGGTTTCCTAGTAGTATCTGATGAAGCTGTATTTAACTATAAGTGTACTGATTACTATGCACCAGAATATGATAGTGGTCTTTTATGGAATGATCCAGAAGTTGGAGTACAGTGGCCACTTGATGGAATAGAAGAACTTCTTTTATCAGATAAAGATAAGAAGCAAAAGACTTTAAAAGAATTAGACGTACCATTTGAATATAAAGGAGAATAATCTTATGAAAACATATTTAGTAACTGGTGGAGCAGGATTCATAGGTTCAAATTTTGTGCTTTACATGCTTAAGAAATATAATGATGTTAAAATAATTAACTTAGATAAGCTTACTTATGCAGGAAATCTTGAAAATCTAAAGGATGTACAAGAAAATACTAATCATGTATTTGTCCAAGGAGATATATGTGATAAGGAATTAGTTGCAGAACTTTTTGAAAAATATGATATAGATTATGTTGTTAACTTTGCAGCTGAATCACATGTTGATAGAAGTATAAAAGAACCAGAAATATTTGCAAATACAAATGTTTTAGGAACTGTTAATCTATTAAACTGTGCTAAAAATGCTTGGGAAAGAGAAAATGGATGGAAAGAAGGAGTAAGATATCATCAAGTATCAACGGATGAAGTTTACGGTTCGCTTGGAGACACTGGATACTTCATGGAAACAACTCCACTAGATCCTCACAGCCCATACTCATCAAGTAAGGCTGGAGCTGATTTTATGGTTAAGGCTTATTTTGATACTTTCAATATGCCAGTAACTATAACAAGATGTTCAAATAACTATGGTCCATATCATTTCCCAGAAAAACTAATACCACTACTTATAAACAACTGTTTAAACCATAAGGATCTTCCTGTATATGGCGATGGTCTTAATATAAGAGACTGGCTTTATGTAGAAGATCATTGTAAGGCTATAGATATGGTTGTAAGAGACGGAAGAGTTGGAGAAGTTTATAATGTTGGTGGACACAATGAAAGAACTAACATTCAAATAGTTAAAACTGTTATAAAGCATATACATGATAATGTTGACGAAACTGTAACAGAAGATTTAATAAAATACGTGGAAGATAGAAAAGGCCATGATAGAAGATATGGTATAGCACCTGATAAAATAAAGGAAGAGTTAGGTTGGTATCCTGAGACTACTTTTGAAGTAGGAATAGTTAAGACAATACAATGGTATTTAGATAATAGACAGTGGATGGAGAATGTTACTTCGGGGGAGTATCAAAACTACTATGAAAAAATGTATGAACACCAAAGATAGAAATAAAAGCGAATCTTTTTTTGTTACAGTTGTTATACCGTATTATAACAACTGTAATACCATAAATAGAGCTATAGAATCGGTTTTTAGGCAAACCTATAAAAACTATGAAATAATCTTAATGGATGATGGTTCAACTGATGAATCTTTTAAAGTTGTAGAAAATACATTAGAAAAGTATCCTGAGATTAAAGCACTCAATTTGACTCAAAAAAATCAAGGACCATCTAAAGCAAGAAATGAATGTATTTTAAGAGCAAGTGGGGAATACATTGCATTTCTAGATGCTGATGATGAATGGTTGCCTGAAAAATTACAAAGACAAATAGAAATATTAAAGAGTAACGATAAAATTGATCTTTTAGGATCTAACTTCTATATAAAAAAAGACAATCAAATTGAAAAGAAGTATTTTGTTAAAGATGATTTGGTGAAAATTACCTTTGACGATATGTTATTTAAACATTACTATGCAACACCTTGTGTTATAGTGAAAAAATCTGTAATAGTTGACTGTGGATTGTTTAATGAAACTCAAAAGTATATGGAAGATTCCCTATTGTTTACTAAGATAGCAAGAAAGTATAATGCATATATGACATCAGATTTTTTGGTATATACATATAAGCTATCCTTTGGAGAAAGTGGTTTATCTGGGAAGATAAATGAAATGGAAAAATATGAGTTGCTTAATTTTCTTAGTTTGTATAGAGAAAACAGGTCTAATGAAAATAAGCTTTCTATACTGTTATTAGTTATATGTCTAGGGTTTTCATTGATTAAATTTATAAGAAGGAAAATTATAGTTGCGCTAAGATAATTGGGGGAAAATATGGAGTCGTTAGTTTATATAGTATTAGTGAATTATAATTCATGGGAAGACACAATTGAGTGTGTGAATAGCTTAGAAACTATTTTCTACAATAATTACAAGATAATTATTGTAGAAAATGGTTCTACAAATAATTCATATGAAATGCTTAATGATAAAATATCTAATCATAAAATAATTAAAAGTGATAAAAATCTTGGATTTGCTGGTGGTAATAATTTAGGTATACGATATGCTATGGAAAATGGTGCTGATTATGTTCTTTTATTAAACAATGATACTACTGTTGAACGAGATTTTTTATCAAAGATGATAGAATGTTTTAAAAGTAACAATAAAATAGGTGTTGTTGGCTGCCAAATTAACTATTACGATAATCCAAAGCAGATAAGTCATGGTGGTGGTGACATAGATTGGAATAACTTTAAATCAGTTACTTATGATGTGGATTTGTTTCAACCAACAGTGTGTCAGTCAAGGGAAGTTACATTCATGTCTGGATGCTGTATGCTAATAAGCAAAAAAGTCTTAGATATAGTTGGATTACTCGATGATAGTTATTTTATGTATTACGAAGATACTGATTATAGTGCTAGAGTAAATGATGCAGGATTTATAATGATGCATGAACCTAAATCTGTGATATATCATAAAATTAGTAAATCAAGTGGAGGGGATTTATCTCCGTTTGTACTTTTCTGGTCGACAAAGAATAGAAGAAAGTTTAAAAATAAATTTGCTTATAAAGTTAGTAGCGTAAAAATGATAAAATTCAATATTACGCACTTTATAACAAGAATTATAAGAATATTTATTTATCTAGTTAAAGGTGAAAAAGAGAAATCTAAAGCAATATGGAAAGGATTGTTTGCCTAACTTAATAAGAGAGGAATATTAAAATGAAGATATTTACTATAGCTATAATTATTCTGTACAATATTATCTTCTTCTATAATTTAGTGAAGAAGAAAGATTTTTTTGGGTTAGGAACCATAATTAATTTTGGTGTTGTCTTAAACTTTTTACTTTATATTTTAAGGTGGTCAACATACATAAATAGCGAGCCTTACCTAGGTACATATATCATAATAGATAGTATAATAATTATATTTATAATAGTTATGTTACTATCAAAATCACCTTTTTTGAAGCCCAGGACAGGTGAGATAGTATTAAAAAATATGAGTTTAAAAATCCTGGGTAGAAATTTAGATATATATGTGATTTTAAATATTATATATATATTCTTATTTTTGCTTGAAAATTATATTGGTAGTCGAAATATTGCGCCATACTTATTTGGTATTGATATTCATACATACTCAGCACCATTGATTTCATTTGTCACTAGAGCGCTATTTGTAATGGTTATTTTAAACTTTTTTTCTTATAAAAGTTTTAATAAAAAGCGTTTTCTATTATTTATTGTTATAGATGTATGTCTATTTATTTTATTAAGAGGTGCTAGAATCAATGTATTTATGGCATTTATACAGTTTGTTTTATTTTATATAATATACAACTATGATTTATTGATTAAGAATAAAAAAGTTATAGCATCAGTTGTTGCTAGTTTTTTAATAGTAATAGTAGTTGGCGTATATATAGGAAATAGAAGAATAGATAATAATCTAAAACAAAGTAGTTTAAGAGGGGTGCTTACATACTCTGATTTTATAAAATACTCTGGACCAAAAGATCCATTTGGAGTATTACCATGGTATTATGGATATTTTCCTATGAGCTACGCTAATCTTAATTTAACTTTAGAGCACATAGATCAAAGTAACATAAGAACATACGGAATTTATACTGTAAGACCTATTTTAGTGGGATTATTTGAACTTGATAACTTCGTTAAGGGATATAAAGATATTGAGTTTTCTAGCTCTTTAGCTCAGCATTATACTGAAGCGGCAACAGTAAGAACTGGATTTATGGAGTTCTACTTAGATTTTGGTTATTTTGCATTTATTAGTGTAGCTATATATGCATTCATAGGTTTGTTTTTCTATAATAAGATAAGAAAAAATGTATATTTTACAGTGTTTTATGCCTTTTTTGGTGGATGCTGGTTCTTTATGTCTTTTCAAAATATGATGATAGATGTTACAACCTTATATGGATTGATATATCTTGCTTTAATAAATCATTTCTTTGTTGATAAAACTAAGTTATAGTGTAAGAGAACCAAACATCTAAAGATGTGTGGTTCTCTTTTTTTTGTACTTATGTGGAAATATGTAAAAAGTAATAGAAGTTTTAAAATAACATAAAATTAGTGGTATAATTATTTATGGTACTGATTTATTCAATTAGTAGATATACAGTATTTTTATTAAGGAGGATTAGAGAATATATGAATAAGGTTATTAAGAGATTTTTTGCTTCTGTAGTAGTATTCGCTTTTTTTATTACTACATTACCAAGTGTTAATGCATTTGCTGAATCAACTAGCAGTTTATTACCAATGACTACTATTGAGTCTCCGGTAGATAATGGTGCTACTCAGGGTCAATTAAATATAAGTGGTTGGGCAATTAATGCTTCAGGTGTAAAAGAAATACAGGTTTTCTTAGATGATAGCTATATTGGTGATGCTAGTATTAATTATACACGAAACGATATAGGACAAACTTATCCTCAATATGCTAATTCCAGCAAGTCAGGGTACGTATTCAAGTATGATGTTAGCAGTATCACTGCTGGTAAACATAAGGTGACGGTTAAATCAATAGGAAATGATAATTCAGTAGATATACCAGGAAGGTATATTTACATTAACATGCCTAATAATGACCCTAAATCTTCAATAGAGTCAATATACAATGGTCAAGTCATTAATGATTCTATTAATATTTCAGGATGGGCTTTAAACTCTTCTAGTGTTAAAAATGTTAAAGTGTATATAGACTGGAAATATGTTGGTGATGCTACAATTGGATATTATAGAAGTGATATTTATAACTCATTTAAAGACCAATATCCTGGTGCAGATAATAGTGGATATACTTATAGTTATGATGCTAAAAAGTTATCTCAGGGAAAACATGTGATAATGATTCAGCCTATAGGGTATGATGGCACTATAGATAATAATGAAGGAACAAATATAAGATATATATATACTAACATGCCTACATTACAACCTGCATCTTATTTAGAAGAGCCAGCCAATAATTATTCCACTGAAGGCAATATAAAAGTTAATGGTTGGGCAGTTAATTCATCAACAATTAAAGAAGTAAAAGTTTATGTAGATTGGAAGTATCATGGATCAGCAAAAATAGGGGGACAAAGAAATGATATAGGACAAGCTCTTTCAAATTATCCAGAAGCTTTTAATAGTGGATTTAGTTATGAAATAGATAGTAGATTCTTAGCTCCTGGAACTCATTCTATAATGGTTCAACCAATAGGTTATGATGGAACGATAGATCAAAATGAAAAAGCTACAATACGAAATGTTAATATAGTAAAAAAATATGCTCCTTATACAATAATTGAAGCTCCTGCTAACAATGACGTGGTTAAAACAGGAGTGAACTTGTCTGGTTGGGCAATTAATCAATCTGGAGTAAAGCAAGTAAATATATATTTGGATGGTACACTCAAGGGAAATGCAAATATAGGCTTTAATAGGAGTGATGTTGGAAATAAATTTACGCAATACTATGATTCGGTTCACAGTGGATATTCTTATTACTTGTCACTTGACAATCAATCTAAGGGTAATCATGTAGTAACAGTAGAAGCTGTTGGTTTTGATGGAACAAAGAAATCAACTACAGTAATTATAAATTTATTTGGAATAATAAATTACACGAACACTAATAAAACTTTAGATGCAGTAGTGCTTCAGCAAATCATTGATGGCAGCCCTGTAAAATACGACAGTTCAGTATCAGATTGGGTTCCTGCTAGTGCTGATGATGTTAAATATTATATGAATCCAAATAACTTTCAAAATAGTGATCAAGGTATATATCAATTTTTGAAACTAAGTTATATGGACGGTATTTCAGCTGATGATTTAAATAATATACTAAAAGGAAAAGGTATTTTAGAGGGAAAAGGTAGTGTATTCATAGAAGCTGGTAAAGCTAATAATATAAATCCAATATATTTAGTATCACATGCATTATTAGAAACAGGGAATGGATCATCAAAATTAGCGAATGGTATTTATGTTAATCAGTTACACTCAGAAGCAGGTAATGTCAATAGTGATTTAACAAATGTGGAAGGTAAAACTGTTTATAATATGTTTGGTATAGGTGCATATGATTCTAATGCGAATTTATGGGGATCTGAAAGAGCGTATAAGGAAGGTTGGTTCTCTGTAGACAGTGCTATTATGGGTGGTGCCAAATTCATTGGAACATCATATATTAATAGCTCGTATAAGCAAGATACTATATATAAGATGAGGTGGAATACAAATTATGTACCACACCAATATGCAACTGATATAGCATGGGCTAACAGTCAATGCTATAATATTAAAAAATTAGTTGATCAATGTAATAATTCGAAAATATACTTTGAAATACCAGTATATAATTAAGCTCAAGTTTGGATGGAATATAATAATGAGAAAAGCAGCTAAAATAGTAGTAATTAATATATTAACAATTATCTTTACTTTGTCCATAGTGTGGACAAGTGGTAAGGTTTCTAATGCAGTAGAAGAAGATATGGTTAAAGTAGGAATAGAAAGCCCATTAAATATAAAATCTGATCTACAACAGTTGTATATTAGTGGTTGGGCTGTAGCAAAAGGGCAATTGAAAAATATAGAAGTTATTCTAGATGGGAAGTCTCTTGGAAATGCAAACTACGGATTTTATAGAAGAGATATTGGAGAAGCTTTTACAAGCTACTCCAATTCCTATAATAGTGGGTTTGTTTTGGCTGTCCCAGATGATACCAGTGAAGGAAAGCATAAAATACAATTAAAGATTTCTATAATAGATAGAAATAATCAATCAAAAGATTTTGTAATTGAAAAACAGTTTATAAAGGCTACGAAAAATCTAGAATCTAAATTAGCAGTAGAAGATATTAAAGATGAGGATTCTTTGTCAGGTGAACTTAATATATCTGGGTGGTCATTAATTTCAACTGGAACATCTAGGGTTCAAGTACTGTTGGATGGAAGTCTTTTGGGTGATGCTCAGTATGGATATTCAAGAAAGGACGTGGCTAACAGTTATAGCCAATACTTTGAAGCTGATAACTGTGGATATAATTTTAAGATTGCGGAAAACTCTGTAAGTAATGGAAAACATAAGATAACGATAAAAGCATTAGGTAATAATAATGAGATAATTAGCAAAGATATTGTATTTTATTATAATTTGAGCATGAAATCTGTGGCAGCAATGGAGTTATCAAATGATTCTATTGTATCAAAAACTTTTACGATATCTGGATGGGCGCTTAATGCAAAAAATATCGAGAAGGTTAAAGTTTATTTTGATTGGAAGTATGTAGGGGATGCTACATATGGTTATCAAAGACTTGATATAGGAAAGGCTTATAGAGATTATCCTAATTCTTCAAACAGTGGATTTTCATATCAATTAGATATAAGTCAGTATGCTGATGGTGATCACAGTGTTATGGTACAACCTATCGGTAAGGATGGTAGTATTCTTAATGATAATGCATTAATAAGAAATGTGATGGTTGCTAATAAAACTGTTTTTTATGGAATTGATGAAAGACTTAGCAATTTGAAAGGAAAAACATCAGCAGGAATTTCTGGTTGGGTTACTAGCCCTGAAAAGATAAATGATATTAACATATTTGTTGATTGGAAGTACATCGGAAAAGCTAATTATAAATATACTAGAAAGGATGTACCGAAAAAGTACTTAGATTTACAAGGGGAAAATATAGGGTTTGGATACTCTTTGGATTTGTTAAAATTGACAAAAGGGACTCATACGTTTATGATACAATTTATAACAGAGTCAGGAAATACTAAATCTGAATATTTTAATTTTGAGGTAAATAGATTTTTAATTGTTGTCGATCCGGGGCATAATAATGCTGGAGACGATGGTGCATACTCAACTATAGATGGTGAAACTTATTGTGAGAGAGAGTTAAATATGCAAGTAGCAGTTAAATTAAAGAGCGCTTTGGAAAACAAAGGGTATATAGTTTTGCTAACAAGGCAACCATTGGAGATTCTTTTGGATGATTTGAGTGAGAGCTTAGCTAAGAGGGTTAATTTGGCTAACAGTTTAAATGCAGATCTTTTTATTAGTATACATCATGATAAGAATGGAGATGCATCGGTATCAGGGGTAAGTACTCATTATAGTTCTTATAGGCCAGATTTAGATAATGATGGCATAATAAGAGGACAAGATCCGGGAGGATGGAGTTATACTGATTTAAAGATAGATAGTACTCCAAGCTATGTAGCTGTGAAAAGTAGGGAATTAGCAAACAAGTTGGTTTCAGCATTGAGCTCTGATTTAAATAGAAATAATCTTAAGGCTCATGACCACGGATTGAATGTGACAAGAAATACAAAAATGCCATCTGTGCTTGTAGAATGTGGCTTTATAAGCAATAAAGGGCAGGCTCAAGATTGCTCAGATGATTCAATACAAGAAAAAACAGCAAAAACAATTAGTGAGACTATAGCTAGTTGTTTTTAGAAAACTGATAATATCAATTGTTGAGGGGAGAACTATAATTGTCTTTTAATTCTATAATTTTTATTTTATTATTTTTGCCTATACTCCTATTTTTTACGTATATAAGCAAGAAGGAATATCGAAATTATATTATTTTACTCTTTAGTATAATATTTTATTTTTGGGGATCTACAAGATCCCTTTATATTATTCTAATCAGTTTAATAGTAAATTATTTTATTGCGGTTATGATGTACAAGAAGATATTTAAGACTAGTAAAATAATTGTTTTTATTGCAGTATGTCTAAATATTCTAATTTTAGCCTATTTTAAGTATTTTAACTTTTCCATTTCTATATATAATGATACAATTGGAAATATTATAGATAGAAGAATTCATATAAGAGATATGATTATACCATTAGGGATTTCTTATATAACTTTTCAGCAGATTAGTTATATTGTAGATGTTTACAGAGATGTTAATAAAGTTATGATAAATTTCTTTGAGTACTCACTATACGTGCTTTTTTTTCCAAGGGTTATAGCTGGACCAATTATCCAGTATAGTGACTTAAGAGCTCAATTGAGAGACAGGATATATAGTGTTGATAAGTTCTCTGAAGGAATTTATAGATTCTCGATAGGTTTAGGTAAAAAGGTTATTTTATCTTCTGTACTTGAAGACGTAGCTAATCGAATTTTTGCCATGCAACCAAACGAGTTAGGTTTTATTTACGCATGGTTTGGTGCAATAGTTTATACATTACAAATATATTTAGATTTCTCTGGCTATTCTGATATGGCTATAGGGATTGGATACATGATAGGCTTTAAACTTCCGGAAAACTTTAATAGACCGTATATATCAAAAAGTATAAGTGAGTTTTGGAAAAGATGGCATATATCACTAACTAGTTTTTTTAGACAATATGTTTATATTCCTTTGGGAGGGAATAGAGGATCATATAAGAGGACCTTGTTTAATAATTTTATAATATTTTTTATTAGTGGATTATGGCATGGAGCAAACTATACATTTATAGTTTGGGGAATATATTATGGTGTATTAATAATATTAGAAAGAATAGGTTTAAAAAAATACCTTGATAAATTACCTGGATTCTTATCTCAAGTAATTACATTTGTTATCGTAGCTATAGGTTGGGTAATTTTTAGGTCTGATAATATATCATATGCATGGAAATATATTAAAACTTTATTTAACTTACATAGTTATGAAAATATGAGCTTTTTAAAACTCGGAGCTGATTCTAAGTTTTGGATTATATTTGTGTTATCATTGATTATATCAATATTACCAGACTTGAGTACAGTTATTAGAAAAAAGATGGATAACAGTATAATATATCTTGTTAAATATGTATTTTCACTTATAATTCTTATATATTCAATAGCAATTATAAGTACTGGTACATTTAATCCATTTATTTATTTTAAGTTTTAGGTGGTGATAATATTGAGTAAGTTTAGTTATAAGAAAATATTATCGGTATTATATATAATTGCTTTTATGATAATTATATTAATGCCAATAATTCAAATGAATTTACATATAGTAAATGAAGGGAAAGGAACAGAAAATAGGTCAAAAGCAGCTAAGCCAGAAATAACATTGACAAAGCCGATTGTTGAGCAAATTAAAGCATACGAAACCTATTTTAATGATAACTTTGGTTTTAGAGATAGATTTATAAAGATGACTAATACAATTGATGTTAATGTGTTTAAAAAAAGTACAAATAGTAAGGTTATATTAGGAAAAGATAATTATTTGTTTACACGAGAAGAGATGAATGATTATAATAATATACCTACTTTATCCCAAGAACAAGTAGAAAACATAGTTATAAGTATGAAAATGTTTCAAGACCAACTTGAAAAAAGAGGGATTTCTTTTGTGTTTTCAATAGCTCCAAATAAAAGTTCAATATATCCGGAGTATGTAGCTGATAGACCTATAAATTCTGTTGGGGATAACAATTATAGCTTTTTTATAAAAGCGTTAGATAAATATAAGGTGAACTATATAGATCTTAAGAAATTGCTCTTAGAAAATAAAAGTAAATATGACTTGTACTTAAAACGAGATACTCATTGGAATAATATTGCAGCAGGATTAGTGACAGATAATATACTTAAATATTATGATAAAAAGTTTAATATAGGAACTGATTTAAATATAACTAATATAAAGTCAATTAATGGTAATGGTGATTTAGATGGAATGCTTGGTATAAATAGTAACATTAAAGAGTTAGATTGTAATTTTAATATAAAAAATACCTCGAAAAAGTTACCAAAGATGGTTATGTATCATGATTCATTTGGTAATACTATGATTCCATTGATAAATAATTACACTTCATTATTTTATGATTATCATATAACCAATAATCCAATGGCTACTAACTTTCCATCAATAAGTGATGATACAAAGATTGTATATTTTGAGATTGTTGAGAGATACTTAATCAATTTATATAATTACGATTTTAATGTTTTTGATGATGAATTAGATAATATATCTACGCAATATAAAGAAATTAGACTTATGCTAAATAATGATAAACGAATAACATATAAAGATTCGTATAATTTTGACAATAAAGATAATGATACAAAAATTATATCAAATGGAGAGAATCCTGAAATTGATTTTAATATTCCACTAGAGAATACAGAATATATAGAATTAAAGTTGTCAAAAATTAAAGAATACTCAAATATAAAGATTTATTATTCTGATAACAACGGCGTTTTCAACGATAAAAATTATATAATAGTTAAACTAAATCCTATGAAAACTAATTATCTAATAAAAGAAGATGAAAATGTAAAACGAGCAAAAAGGTTTAAGATAGTAATGGACAATCGGTCAAACTCAGAGCTTAATATAGATAAACTATCTATATTATCAAAGTAACAATGTTGTTTAGGGGGAAAAACATGACGACAGGAAAAAAATTTGTAAAAGACTCAGTGCTAAGTTTTCTTCTAAAGTTTATTGGGATGGCAATAGGGTTTTTGTTACAAGTAGTTTTAAATAGATACTTAGGTAATGATGGATATGGAAAATATGCTATATTCTTAACAATTATAAACATATTCTCATTAGTATGTGTCTTTGGGATAGATGGTAGTTTAGTAAGGACTTTAGCAAGATTTGAAGATGATGATAACTTAAGAAATGTATTGCTCAAAAGATCATCTGTAGTTTCAATTAGTATTACTTCAATTGTTTCGATACTGCTTATCATTTTTCAAAAATATATATTAGACTTTTTCGCTCTTGATAAAGTACAATATCTCTACATAATAATAGTTGTTCTATTTATAACTTCTTTGTCAAAGATTTTAGATGGATATTTTCAAGGAATAAATAGAACAATAATATCTATATTATGTACTAATTTTTTAGCAAATATTTTTAAAATGGTAATCTTTTTAGTGGTAGTAACTTTTGATAAAAGATATTTGCTTATGTCACTGATTACATTCTTACTAACTGAATTAGGGTTGTTGGTGGTGAAATTATATAAGATTTATAATATAAATAAAAAGCAAATGGTTGTAACTAAGGAAAGTGAGTACACCAAGACTCAATTTAATACATTTTTTAGATATGCTTTTTATCTATCTACGATTAGTGGGGTGGATGTAATAGTAAAGAGCATGGATAAGATAATGTTAAATAGTTTAGTGAATTCTTCTGAGGTGGCTTCATATAAGGTTGCTGAAAATTATTTGGGGATTGTGGGGATATTTGCCAGTACTTTTATAGTTTTTTGGCCTATAATGTCAAGATTATATGAAGAGAATAAAATTAAAGAGTTAGAAAAGAATTTTAATTATGTAACTAAAATAATAACCGTAACGTCTTTGCCGGTATTGGTATTTATGATTACATATTCTTCTGAGTTATTTGCTGTATTTGGCAAAGGATATAGGGGGAGTGCGCCAGTTTTATATATCTTATTGTTTGGTATAGTGATAGACTCATTATCTGGTCCAGTAGGGGCTTTGTTAAATATGACAAGCTATGCTAAATATAATCTGATTGATATGATAATTTTAGCGGTTATGAATTTTGCGTTAAATGTAATACTTATACCTAAATATGGAGCAATTGGAGCAGCGATTGCCACAAGTTCATCTTTATCTCTTATAAATTTGATAAATATTGTTCAAAATAAAATATTTTTAGGTGTATTTCCATATGACTTAAAAAATATTTACTTGTTAATAGGCAGTGGTGTTTTACTATTTTTGGATAAGCTGTTATACGTGAATATCAGTTTGGGAAATACTTATGTAAATATGTTTGTTGTATTGATAATTAATTACATAATATATACTATATTTTTCATGGCTATATCCAAAAAAGAATTTATGTATTTAGTAAACTTAATAAAGGAAAAAAGGAGCGGCAAAAAATGAACTATTCAGAAATAAGAAAATATCAAAACAGAGATTCAGAGATGCTAATAGATAAGTATGGGTATCTTATTTCACCTTTAATAACTAAAAGACTATTAAAGACTAAGCTAAGACCAAATCATGTAACCTTATTAATGATAATAAGTGGATTAATTGGAGGAGTTGCATTTTGTTTTAATAACTTCTATTTGAAGATCGTGGGTTTGATATTTATACATCTGTGGTATGTTTTTGATTGCTGTGATGGGGAAGTTGCTAGAATAAAAAAAATCTACTCTAAGTTTGGAATGGAGATGGATTTTACTGCGCATATAATTAATCATCCACTATATGCATTTGCTTTCTTTTTATCAATGTATCAATTGAATAAGTATAACGTATTTTTGCTTATAACTATATTTGTTCTTCTTATAGTATTTGATTTAATATTTAGAAATCTACTTTGCTTTTATAAAGTTTACGAACAACGTATGGCAAGCGATAGTGGTAATGGTGAAAGTAATAGTAATCTAAGTTTAAAACAAATTATTATAAATATTTCTAATAATATATTTTTATTCCCTAGTTTTGCGTTAGCTTTTCCAATACTATATGTAGTAGACTATGGTTTTGGATATAGCATAAGCATATATTACAGTATTTTTGTTTTATTAGTGGCTGTATTAATAGTTAGTCTAAGAATGCTTGGATGGATAAGAAAAATAATAAATATATAATAAAGAGGATGTGAATGAAAGTGAAGATTTTAATAACAGGGGCAAAAGGTCAATTAGGAACGCAAATAATAAATATAATAAAAGCAGGGAAGTCAGAACTTGGAGTAATTCCCCAAAATGTTGCTAGTGCAGAAATTATAGGTATAGACGTAGATGAACTTGATATAACAAGCTTATCAGCTACAAGAACTTATCTAAAGGAAGTTAAGCCTGATGTGGTTATAAATTGTGCAGCTTATACTAATGTAGATGGTTGTGAAACTAATGAAGATATAGCTTTCAAAGTGAATGCTATAGGGCCAAGAAATCTTGCTATAGTTTGTGAAGAATTGGATACAAAGCTTATACATATATCAACAGACTATGTATTCAGTGGTGTTGGAACTAAAGCCTTAAAGGAATATGACCTAACAGGACCTGTGAGCGTTTATGGAAAAACAAAGCTTGCAGGAGAGGAGTTTGTAAAACAATTCTCAAGTAAATACTTTATAGTTAGAACGGCTTGGTTATATGGCTATAATGGTAAGAACTTTGTTTATACTATGATGAGATTAGGAAAAGACAAGGAATTTATTAACGTAGTAAATGATCAAAGAGGTAATCCTACAAATGCTGAAGATTTAGCTCATCATCTACTTAAACTTGTAGAAACTGAAGAATATGGAACTTATCATTGTACTGGTACTGGAGAGTGTACTTGGTACGACTTTGCTAAGAAGATAATGGAGCTTTCAAAAATAGATTGTGAAGTTAGACCTTGTACTTCAGATGAATTTCCTAGCCCAACAAAGAGACCAGAATTTTCTTCTCTAGATAACATGATGCTTAGATGCACAGTTGGAGATGAAATGAGAACTTGGGAAGAGGCTCTTAAGGTATTTATAGACAACTTAAACAAACAAATCTAACTAATATAATTGAATTATTATAAAGTTAGATTGGATAGAAACTCTAATAAGGCTAAAAACTAGGAAATAACTAGTTTTTAGCCTTTAAACTTAAGGGGAAATATAAAGATAGAACTTGTTCGACTGTAAGTTTCCGCATATAAATCCAGAAAAGTAGATGAGTTAAAAAACTTACTGAATAAATTTACTTAAGTGACTTTATTGTGGACAAGTACTAATGTCAAATATATAATAATGATAGTGTTATAATGAATAAAAAAAATTGATAATGATTTATAATATAAACATAGACTATAGTCACAATGATGTGTAGACACATGGGGAAATAATATTTATTGAAATTAAAGTGTAAGAGAGGATTGAGAGTATGTTCTCAGTTGTTATAGCTAATTGGAATGGGGAAGCATTACTTGAAAAATGTCTTCAAAGTTTTGTTAATCAAAGCTTTAAAGAGTTTAAATTATACTTAGTAGATAACGGATCAAAGGATTCATCAATAGATATAATTAATGGGTACAATGATGAATTAGATATAGAACTTATAAAATTAGATAAAAACACAGGTTTTGCTTATGCAAATAATGTTGGTATGTTAAGAGCTTTTAATGATGATAATCCGTATATAGTTACTTTAAATAATGATTTAGAATTAGAGAAAAACTGCTTTAGAGTACTAAAGGGTTTTATTGAAAATAATAAAGAATATGATGTCTTTCAGATAACAATGATTAATTATTATAATAGAAATGTAACTGATGCTACTGGTTTATCCTTTAATAAAAGAAATTTTGTATCTCAAATGGGATATGGAATGAGTATTAATGAAATTCCTAATATGCCCGTAGATATAGATGGCGCTTGTGCAGGGGCTGCAGTTTACTCTAAAACTGCTCTTAAGAAGGTTCAAGATAGAAATGGAATTTTTGATTCAAGATTCTTTGCATACTTTGAAGATACGGATTTAGCTTTACGCCTTAAAAATGCAGGTTTCAGAGCTGCATTAGTAAAGGCTGCAATAGTTTATCATATGCATTCAGCTACTGGAAAGAAAGATTCTCCATTTAAAGAATATTATTTAACTAGAAACTTCTTTCTATATCAGAAAAAGAATAATAGCAATATGAGATACTATATGAATATCCCTTTCTATATAAAAGCAATGACAGATAGAATTATTCAGTTATTGAAAGCTAAGGAGTCTGATTGTGCTAAGGCAAGAGTAAAAGGCATATTTGATTATCTACGTGGTGTTTAAATATTTATGAATTAGATAAATTGAGGCTGAAGGTTACATAGTGTAACTTTCAGTCTTTTTAGATTCTAGGGGAAATATAACTTATGAATGTTTTAAGGTGTTGATAAATAAAGATGTTTTTAGAGAAATTTACTAATAGCAGAGGTAATCACTGTGATGTTAATTGGTTAATATTTCTTGTGAAGAAATATCCAAAAGCTACGATAAAATTTATGATGCGTAATTATAAGGGGCTAGAATACTCTTTATCAGTATCAAAATTTTAGGGTCAAGCTGGAGGTGTTTATGAAAAGGATAATTTTATTTTTGGTACCACTGGTAATGTTCTTATTAGGTCTTAAAGTTATAGTAAAGGCAGATGAATTACCGGGAATTAGGTACCAAAGCCATGTGCAAAATGTTGGATGGCAGTCTTATGTATCAAATGGAAGTGATTCTGGTACTACTGGTAGAGGATTGAGGATGGAAGCGATTAAGATAGAACTAACTAATCCTACCGCAGATATGAAGCTTAAGTATCAGGCGCATGTTCAAAACATTGGGTGGCAGAATTGGGTAGAAGGCGGGCAGCTTGCTGGTACTTCTGGTCAGTCACTTAGAGTTGAAGCAGTTAAAATTCAACTAGACAATACTTCTGGATACTCAGTGCAGTATCAAGTTCACGTGGAGAGTATAGGGTGGACAAACTGGGTGAAAAATGGAGAGCTTGCAGGGACTACTGGAAAAGGTCTAAGAGTTGAAGCTATTAGAATTAAGTTAGTTAAGAATAGTGATACTACTACTAACCCTCCAACTAATAATAATACTAATAACGCCAATACAAATATAAATAATAACAGTGCTATTACAACTCTAAAATACAGCGCACATATTCAAAATGTTGGCTGGCAGCAACAAAAGAATGAAGGTGAAATTGCTGGATTACCAGGGCAAGGACTAAGAATCGAAAGCTTAAAATTAAATCTTGAAAACGCACCAAGTGATTTAGCGGTGGCATATCAAGCTAATGTGCAAAACATAGGATGGACTAGCTGGGTACATAATGGTGAAGTTTCAGGGACAACTGGACAAGGATTGAGAGTTGAAGGAGTTAGGATTAAGCTCGAAGGAAATGTTCAGGATTATCATATAATATATAAGACTTATGTAGAAGGAAGAGGCTGGCAAGGTTGGATTAAAGATGGTCAGATTTCTGGATACATAGGAAGAAGCTTGAGAATTGAAGCGGTGCAAGTAAAGCTAGTAAAAACTAGTGAATTGGCAAACTATGTGAAACCTAAAGTTGCAATAGATATTGGGCATAATACAGATTATGACTCTGGTGCAAAAGGTATAAGACAAGAAGATGAGTTAACAATGGAGGTTGGTACTAGAGTTATAAGTAAGTTAAAGGCTCTTGGTTATACTGTTATAGATACATTACCTTCAAGTGCTACTAGCACTAGTGACTCGTTAATTCAAAGATCTGATTTTGCAAATAAAAATGAGGTGGAAAGGTTTGTATGTATTCACTTCAATGTATTTGATGGTAGTGCATATGGGTCAGAAGTATACTATCAAACCAATTCAGATGTATCTAAAAGTTTAGCTACTGCTATACTGAATAACCTAACAAGTTTAGGTTTTACAAACAGAGGAGTTAAAACTGCGAATTATGCAGTTCTAAGAAATACCACTGCTCCTGCAGTTCTAATAGAGAGTTGTTTTATTGACAATGCATCAGATATGAATAAATACGATCCTGAAAAAATAGCTAATGCTATAGTTAATGGATTAGTGAACAATGTTAATTAATTAATAAAAAAGTAACAATTTGTCGAAAATAAACACAATAAGAATAGTTATTCTTATTGTGTTTATTTTTTTGTAAAAGGGTAAATAATATAGTTGGAATGTCAATTTTCGATGTTAAAATGTTTATTGATAGATTTTAGTTGCATTTTTATAGATTAATATGTAGAATATAATTGTAAATATTATATTAAATATTATATTAAATATTATATTAAATATTTAATGGCATTAAAGAAGTGATTATATTTAAATAGTTAGTATAGTATTTAAGATGTTATACGCTGGATTTGAAGGGAGGATAAATTTTTTGGGAGAATTAAGATTATATAGATGTACTATAATTGGGGAAAATGATAAGTACTTCATAGGAAAAGATGTTTTAGACAACAAGTTATTAATTGCTAAGAATAATAACACAAGAAAGTACAAAATGGGAACAAACGATTCATTTTATGCTTCTATAAAAAAAGAAGGGCTATTAGTGAAAAAAGATATATTATATCCTATAAGTTCAGCGGAATATGAAGAATTAGCATCAAATAATGGAATGCATAGTATAGATGATGAGATAATCCAAAAGCTGAAAAGAATATAATTACATAATGGTAATTTGAAGTTAGTTTTAACATAAAAAGAGTTGCTCTTGGGTTGAGCAACTCTTTTTGCTTAGTTTAGTTGATATTTAGACTATCTTTGAAATTAAGTGGTTAGGCAGGAGATGCTATATGAGTGAGCTATTAGAATTAAATGATTTTTTCAGATGGAATGGCGTTAAAAAACTGTACTGTTCGAACGAAGTGAGTTTACAGTTTTAGCCATGGAATATGACAAAATCATATTAATTCTTTGCGTAAGCTCATTAAAGCATTGGATGACTAAACGCTTAATTTCAATACAGTACTAAAGAAGACGTAGATTATTCAAAGGCTATTTCTAATATTTTGTAGACATCGTCTCGCTCTAGTCTCTTTAAAGAACCTAATACTCCTTGCTTAGCAACGGTATCAGCTATAAAATCTAAATCCTTCTTTTCAACTCCAACTTCTTTTAGAGTTATTGGAGCACCTATTTCTTTATAGAAAGCTCTTAAAGTTTCTATAGCTTTTAATCCCTTTTCTTCTCTAGTTCCTTCTGTTATGCCAAATATCTTTTCAGCAAATCTTTCGAATTTTTCAGGCCATGTACTGTGCACGTATTTCATCCAAGCTGGCATAACAATTGCAAGACCTGAACCATGAGCTATATCATTGAATACGCTAACTCCGTGTTCAATTCCATGAGAAGACCAGTCGCCTCTTCTGCCAACTCCATTTATTCCATTTAGTGCAAGAGTAGCTGACCAAGCTAATTCACTTCTTGAATCATAGTTTGAAGGATCTTCTATTAAAATTCTTGTATGCTTAATAATAGTTCTTATGATACCTTCTGAAAGTTCATCTTCCATATCTGTATTTGAAGTGCCTCCAAAGTAAGCTTCAAATACATGACTTAAACCGTCTACAGCTCCATTAACTGTTTGAATAGTTGGAAGAGTTGCTTGAACTGATGGATCAAGGATTGAAACCTTTGGGAAAAGTAGATGAGAACCAAAGCCCCATTTCTTGCCTTCAGCTTCATTTGTTATAACTCCACCAGCATTCATTTCTGATCCAGTTGCTGAAATAGTAAGTATAGGGAATATAGGTAGAGCTTTAGTAATCTGAGCTTTTCCTTCAAAGAAATCCCAGACATCTCCATCGTAGAAAGCTCCAGCTGCAATTGCCTTTGCAGAGTCTACAACGCTTCCTCCTCCAACTGCCACTATACCTTCTAGATTATTATTCTTAACTATTTTAATAGCCTCATGGACCTTTGATAGTACAGGATTAGGCTTAACCCCAGAAACTTCGATAAAATCTATATTATGTTCTTTTAGTGATGCAATAGCTGTATCATAAACACCATTTTTAAATATGGAGCCTTTTCCATATAAGAATAAGACTTTTTTAATTCCAAAGCTACTTACATGATTTCCGATAGTCTTAATAGTATCTTTACCGAAGACTAATTGAGTTGGGTTATAATAAGTAAAGTTTAACATTTTGAATTATTCCTCCTTCAAGTCAATAGTAATATATCTATATTTTAGAGTATTAGGTATACAATATACAATAGCGCTATTATAAAATTGTGTAATTTTTATAGTAAGTATAAATATGTTAGTATATAGATAAGAAATATTTGTTTTAATTATAAATTTCAATATGGCACTTTAACATTTACAGATATGGAGGTACCACTTCGGAATAAAATTTATTACTTTTAAATTCTCCCATCAGAAGCCGTGAGGGTTTTAAAAATAGATTGCGGTTCGAAGTAGTACATCTTTAATAAATATTTAATCAGTAAACATCGATATAACTTTCTAAGCTTATTTCTAGTTGGTAATCGTTAAAATATGGTTATGTAGTTTAAATAATATTTATTTGGATATATTTATAAATGGAAAACAACAAAGATGTTTATATAGTTTGCGTTGTGACTAATTTTATACAAAATAAATTGTTATAATTTTACCAGTATGTTAAAATGTAAATGTTAAACTTATTGATTGGAGGACATTTGTTATGAGAGTTAAAAAAGCAATAATTCCTGCTGCAGGACTTGGAACTAGATTTTTACCAGCTACAAAAGCACAACCTAAGGAAATGCTTCCTATAGTTGATAAACCAACAATTCAGTATATAATCGAAGAAGCTATAGATTCAGGAATAGAAGAGATACTTATAATAACAGGAAGAAATAAAAAGTGTATAGAGGACCATTTTGATAAATCTGTTGAACTTGAAATGGAACTTGAGAAATCAGGAAAAAGCGAGCTTTTAGAGCTAGTTAGAGATATAAGTGATATGGTTGATATACATTACATAAGACAAAAAGAGCCAAAGGGGCTTGGTCATGCAATTCATTGCGCTAAGGCTTTCGTTGGTAATGAGCCTTTTGCTGTTATGCTTGGTGATGACGTTGTGTACAATGATAATCAGCCATGCTTAAAGCAACTTATGGACTGCTACAGTGAGTATAATACTACAATCCTAGGAGTTCAAGAAGTAGCTCACGAAAATGTTAATAAGTATGGAATAGTAAACGGTATCCATATAGAAGATAGAGTTTACAAGGTAAAGGATCTAGTGGAGAAGCCATCAATTGATGAAGCTCCAAGTAATGTTGCTATTTTAGGAAGATATATAATAACTCCAGCAATATTTGATATACTAGACAATACAGCTCCAGGAAAAGGTGGAGAAATTCAGTTAACAGATGCTCTTAAGACTTTAATAAAGCAAGAAGCTATGTATGCTTATAACTTCGAAGGAAATAGATACGATGTTGGAGATAAGCTTGGATTCTTACAAGCAACTGTAGAGTACGCTTTAAGAAGAGATGATTTAAAGGATAGTTTCACAGAATATCTCAATTCAAGACCTTGGGACAATGCTTAAGTTATAATTACAATTTCAGAGCTCTTAGGCTGAAAATAGGAGATAGAAATTATGCTCCTATTTTTCCTTTTTACATATATAAAGTTCAGACTTCAACAATTAGTTTATATAGCCTACGAGTCATAGGTGCAATTTTCAAGCAAGTGTAAATTAAAAATACACTTTCACAAAATTTTTACATAATTATCGCATATTTGGGCAACAAATTTAAAGTTATAATGAGTTTAATGTTTATATAGATGTATCATTTCGAACCGAAGTCTATTTTTAAAACTCTAACGGATTCAGGTGAGAGGATTTAAAAATATAAATTTTATTACGAAATGGTACATCCGTAAATATATTTTTTGTGGTGATGAAATGAAGGAATTATTAAGATTCATAAGATTTGGAATAGTAGGAGTTATGAACACTCTAATTACTATTATAGCATTTTGGATATTAGGTAAGTTCGGAATGAATTATATTTTAGCTAATACCCTTAGTTACCTTATAGGTGTAGTAAATAGTTATTTTTTAAATAGTAAATGGGTGTTTAAAGTAGATGCCAAGAACAGTGAAAGAAGCGTAAAATTTGTTATTATCAATCTTATTGTATTAGCTATTAATAACTGCCTACTGATATTATTTGTAAGTAAGTTTGGTATAGATAAGCATATAGGTCAGATATTAGTTATCGGAATATGTATGGTGCTAAATTACTTCTTAAATAAAAAATGGACGTTTTCGGAGGATGTAAAGAATGGATAAAAAGCTTTCGGTTGTTATCCCTATGTATTTTGAAGAGGAAGTTGCTGAAGAATGCTACAACAGAATGACAGAAGTTATGAAAAACAACAATTATAACTATGAGCTTGTATTTGTTAATGATGGTTCTACAGATAGAACAATGCCAATACTTAAAGGTATTGCTGCAAATGACAAAAATGTAAAGATTATAGGCTTTTCAAGAAACTTTGGTCATCAAACTGCAGTAACTGCTGGTATGTTTAATGCTACAGGCGATGCTGTTGTAATAATTGATGCCGACCTTCAAGATCCCCCTGAATTAATAGTTGATATGGTTAATAAGTGGAATGAAGGTTATGAAGTTGTATATGCAAAGAGAAGAAAAAGAGAAGGAGAAACTTGGTTTAAGCTAATAACTGCAAAATATTTCTATAAGTTTTTAGCCAGCATGTCAGATATAGAGATACCAAAGGACACAGGTGATTTTAGACTTATAGATAGAACTGTAGTAGAAGCTTTAAGAGCGATGCCAGAAAGAAATAGATTTGTAAGAGGTATGGTAAGCTGGGTTGGCTTCAATCAAACTTACATAGAATACAATAGAAACGAAAGATTTGCTGGAACTACAAAATATCCTTTAAAGAAAATGCTTAAATTTGCTTCAGATGGAATAGTTGCTTTTTCTTCAAAACCATTAAAAGTAGTATCTCTAATTGGTACCATAACCATATTTATATCTTTCATAATGCTGATATATTCAATAATAGTTAAACTATTTGGCTATACAACACAACCAGGCTGGACATCTCTAATGGTAGTTATAACACTATTCAGCGGAGTACAATTATTATCCCTTGGAATTATAGGAGAATATATAGCTAGAATTTACGACGAAAGTAAAAATAGACCACTATATATAATTAAAGATAAGATTAATTTTGAGGAAGAAAAATAGATTTTTTAAATTTTTCTCAAAATAAAAAGTTCACGATTTTGTTGTGAACTTTTTATTTTTTTATAATTGCATTTTCTGAACGAAGCTCATCAAAGCTTCGGCTGTATAGCTCCAGGTATTCCAGTTAACATTACATATCAAAATAAAGTGCTTCTACAGGAGATGCTATATGAATAAGCGGTTAGAATTAAATGATTTTTGGAGGTGAATTAGCGTTAAAAAATTGTATTGTCTAAGCGAAGCGAGTTATACAATTTCTATAATGTATCAAATGGATGACTAGATTAGGTCAATGTATAAAAATTTAGGCACTTCTACAGTAGATGCCATATGAGCGAACAACTAGAATTAAATGATTTTTGGAGCTGAAACAGCGTTAAGAAACTGTATTGTCTGAGCAAAGCGAGTTATACAGTTTTAGCTGTTTAAGAGGAGAAAATCATATTAATTCTTTGTGCAGCTCATCAAGGCATTGGATGTAGGAGTGCCTAAATTTAAGTTATATGACTATCTAGGAATAAATCCTATCTTCTTTTGCATTTTTCTTAGGGTCTTAGTAGCTAAATAGTTAGCCTTTTCAGCACCTTTCTTATAAACTTCTTCAAGATAAGACTTATCAGCTAAAAGCTCTTTAACCTTTTCTTGAAGTGGAGAAAGTTCAGCAACTATTGTATCAGCTACATCGCTCTTAAGCTCTGCATAACCTTTTCCTACATAGTCAGCAACCACTTCGTCAGGCTTTAAGCCTTTTATGGCACACAATATATCTATAAGGTTTTTTACGCCAGGTTGTTCGTCAGTATAGTTTACCACTCCAATACCATCAGTAACGGCTCTGCTTACTTTCTTTCTTATAACTTCTGGTGGGTCTAGAAGCAAGATGAAGCTATTTTGATTTTCATCGGATTTAGACATCTTCTTTGTTGGCTCTTGAAGACTCATTATCTTTGCACCTTCTTTAGCTATATAGCCTTCAGGTACAACAAAGGTTGGGCTGTAAGCATTATTGAATCTTTGAGCTAAATCTCTAGCTAATTCTAAATGTTGAGTTTGGTCCTTTCCAACAGGAACTAAATCTGTATTATATAAAAGTATGTCAGCGGCCATAAGAACTGGATAATTGAAAAGTCCAGCCACTATAGAGTCGCCCATCTTTTGTGATTTATCTTTATATTGAGTCATTCTTCCTAGTTCACCCATATATGAATTACAGTTTAAAAGCCATGCTGCTTCGCTGTGGGCAGGTACATGTGATTGTATGAAAAGAGTATTCTTTTCAGGATCTATACCAGCAGCTATATATATTGCTAAGACTTCTAGAGTTCTTCTTCTAAGGTCTGCAGGTACTTGCTTTACAGTAATTGCGTGTAAATCTACTACGCAGAATAGACAGTCGTATTGATCTTGAAGTTTAACCCAGTTTTTTATAGCTCCTAAATAATTCCCTATGGTCAATTCGCCAGAAGGTTGAATACCACTAAATATTACTTTCTTTTTGTCTTCCATTCTTTATTCCTCCTACTCGGTTATAATGAAATTAAATTATCTATAGTATATCTACTTAAAAAGATAAAAAAGTCGCTGAAGTGATCTTCTTCAGAGAGTTTTTTTGCGCATCTGCCTTTTCTTAAGCGTATGTGAAGAAATTCTGGCAGGCGACATAAATTTTGTTTTTTACTGTTTACATAAATAGTTGTTCTGAGCACTTGATATTGATAGGTTTTGTTATCAAAAAAAATTATGCTTTCCTAAACAGTAAAAAAGCCCTATGGATAAAAATCCATAGGGCGTATAAAACGCGGTGCCACCTATATTCAAGAGAAGTTCATTCTCTTCTTTAATTAAGATACAATAATATCCTATCTCTATAACGTGAGAACACGACTAAAACTACTTAATTATCTATAATAATTTTTCGTCTAAGTATCTCAGAGATCCATTCAACTTAAACAACATTACTGTAATTTCACCGCCTACAGTTCTCTGGAAATGTGAACTAAAGTTTACTATTTCTCTTCTTTGATTTTAGAATATAGAAGTAATAATTTATTACTTCTATAATATGACATATAAAACAAAGTGTCAACTCAGACTTTATTCTTTCTTCCGAAGATTAAGTTAACTATAAAAATTATTGCTGCAACTACAAGAAGAATGTTGATAAAGTAACCTCCTATTCTGAAGATTATTCCAAGTAACCAAAAGAATATTACTATACCACCAAGCCATCTTAGGAAAGCCATATAATCACCTCCTTTTTAGTACAGATGATTTTAAGAAATATTTGAAACTAAATTTGTCATTAAATCATGAATCTTGATAATAGTATTAGTAAAAATAAAATAATAATACATAAACTTTGTATCGATACATTTGCAATGCAATAGGTTATGTTATATCATCCATTTATGGAATAATTTCTTATTAAAAAATTTAAAAAGGGGCTAGATATTATGGAGAATTCAAAAAACTTAAAAGCTAGAGATTTAGCTTTAACAGGATTGATGATTGCATTGGTTTTTATAGCTGGGAATATAATTAAGATTCCTACTGCAGGTGGTTTTGTGCATTTAGGAGATTGCATGGTTCTTCTTTCAGCAGTTGTACTAGGGAAAAAGAGAGGTGCATTAGCCGCTGCTATAGGGATGGCTATGGTAGACATAAGCGGAGGATGGCTTATCTGGGCTCCGTTTACTTTTATAATAAAGGCTGGTATGGCTTATATAGCTGGAGTTGTGATTGAAAGATTCAAGGGGACTTATATTTCATATGTAGTAGGTTTTATTTTAGGGGGGATATTCATGATTTTTGGATATTTCTTGGCTGGCACAGTTATTGCAGCAGCTACATCAGGAAACGGATTTTCAACTGCTATAGTTGGTGGGCTTGTATTTGCTGCTAAAGATATTGTGGGAAATGTACTTCAAGCGACTTCTGGTGTTGTTATAGCATTACCTTTGTCAGTGGCACTTGTGAAGAAAAGAAAAAGTGCCAGTATTTAAATTGTCACATGGATGTACCACTTCATTTTAGAATTTATATTTTCAAAACTCCTCTCAGAACCCAGATGAGTTTTGAAAATAGTTTTCAGATTGAAGTAGTACATCCTCAAAACCAAAATAAATAACCCAGTAATCCGTATAGGACTACTGGGCTTACTCAAAATCTCGAAAGATTAATTAGAATCTATCTCTTTGTTTTTGAGCTTTTCTTGCTTTTCTGCATTCTGGACATCTTACAGGATCATTTTCAAATCCTTTTTCTTTGTAGAATTCTTGTTCTCCAACTGTGAAAACAAATTCCTTTCCACAATCTTTACATAATATTTTCTTATCTTCCATTAAAAAAACCTCCTTTAAAACTCATAGGCTATTTTGGATATTTACTGCCTTACCAGTCTTTAAAGGGTAGGTTAGTAAACAGAAAATTTCCTATAAAATTTTAATAATATTCACACCTATATTATAGCATATTTTAGGAGATTTTCAACTGGATTTTTTATTTAACAATTCTTCTTAAGCTTTAGTTTTCCTCTGTTTCCGTGAAAATGCTTTGCTCTATAAATGCTAAAAAGTATCAATGGAAAAATCAAAAATATCACTAGATAAATGTATTGATTTATTTCTAAAATATCCATAAATCTGAAAGCATTATTACCAATTAATAGTGAATAAATGTAAAGTAATATTGAAAGTGTTGTTACAAAAAGTAATTTATTTTTTATATTGTTTCTAAATAACATTACGATTCCATTTATAGCCAAAATGTATTTTACCATCAGTCCAAGTGTGCACAAAATTAGAACTAATATTTGGCCGTTTTCAATAAAGTTTCCGTAGGATATTCTTTGCACTTGTCTAAATGCTGGAAATAGTATGTTTTTTGCTCTCATGGAACCCATACTTGCGATATGGCCAGTTATTGCAAAACACACCAAGTCCACGGATAATAATACTCCTATGAAAAAGTGAAAAGTAAAACTTCTAGTTTTTCGTACATTTTTTAGTAAGGGGAATATTATTGCAACACAGCTAAAGCCACCTAAAAACTCTAAACCACAGCGTATTTGGTCATAAAGTGAGTTGTACTTAAATAAGGGGAATAGGTAGTCAAAGTGTTTATACCTATGTACTAATAACTCTATTACAACTATGGTTATTAGTACTATAGATGTTGCAATGAGTACTATATTCAGTACACTGTTGAAATTCCTAGATGCAATATACACTGCTGGAACAATAAAGAACAACATTATATACCAAACAGGGCTTTCTATAAATATGTTTACATGTATGGAGCTCGCTTCCACTGCAGCGCTTTCACCAGCGGATATGAATAGACCAACAGCAAAAAGCCATATATAAACCTCGCCAAATCTATCACCAATGGCACCATGGACTATCTCTCTAAAATTGAAAGTCTTTGCTTTGCTAAATGTATTTACAATGTATAGAATTAAAATCATAAATACAATTGATGAAAGTATACCAATAAACCAGGTGTCTCTTCCCCCCGTGGATATGAAGATTGATGAAAAAATCTTCATGGATACTATCATAGAGCCTGCTATAAAAAGTATTAAATGTTTTGATGACAATCCTTCCAAAAAATTCACCTCTTTTAAAAATCCTATAATTACCTTAATTTATTATTCTCCAAAAAGTGAATATTAAACATTTTTAGTGAAGATAATATTTTTAGGTGATGATTATGAAGAATACAAAAGATTATATTTCAGAAAAACTAAAGGGTTCTTTTGACTTAAAGATTAGGGAGGTAGATACAACACTCGGAAAGGCTACTGTAATATTTATAGATGATATGTGCTCTACAGTATTTGTGAGTCAATATATTGTTGCTCCTTTGATAAATGCTAAAGTAGGCATAAACTCTATAGAGGATATGGCAAGCAGAGCCTTGGATATAAATATAGTAGGCTATGCAAAAAATGATGATGATGCTATTCTTCACATTCTATCAGGTGATGTTATAGTATTGTTTGATAATTATGATGGAAAGCTACTATACTGCGAGGCTAAGGGTTTTATAAGAAGAGGGGTAAGTATACCGGTTTCAGAAGCGGTTCTTAAAGGCCCTAGAGAAGGCTTCACAGAAGCTTTTGTGGATAATGTGGCTCTGATAAGAAGAAGGATAAAAGATCCGGATTTAAAGTTTGAGCCTATATACGTAGGTGATAAATCAAATACTGTAGTATGTCTTACTTATTTGAAAGGTACAGCGCCTAAAGGTTTAGTTGATTATGTAAGAAATCAGATAAATGAATTAGATTATGACTTTATCTTAGATACAAACTACATAGAGAATAAACTAAGAGATAAAAATACAATTTTTGATACTATAGGATATACTGAGAAACCTGACACTGTTGTAGCAAAATTAATGGAAGGAAGAATTGCAGTGTTAGTAGATGGAACTCCTTTTGCAATGACTGCACCGTGTTTCTTTATAGAAACCTTTCAAGCTCAAGATGATTATTATATAAATAGGTATTATGCTAATTTTACAAGATTTATGAGATGGCTTGCTTTCTTCTTTGCAGCATTTTTGCCAGGTTTATATCTAGCCATAGTAACTTATCATTTTGATGTAATACCTCCATCGTTTGTCTTTAGATTAGCAGTTTCTAGAGCAGGTGTGCCAATACCTACTGTGGTCGAAGTTATACTTATGATGGTTTTCTTTCAGTTAATAAAAGAAGCAGGACTCAGACTTCCTCAGCCTATAGGTACGGCAATGAGTATAGTATCAGCTCTTATACTAGGAGATGCAGCTGTTGGAGCAGGAATCGCTTCCAGAATAACAATATTAGTGGTAGCAATAAGCTCCTTATCATATTTTCTAATTCCTAGGATATATGGAGCACTTACAGTATGGTCTATGATTTTGATAATTATGGCTGCATTTTTGGGGTTGCCTGGTTTCTTCGTTGGAGTAATGCTAATGTTTGCTCATATATGTAATCTTAAGTCATGTGGATATTACTATATGTTTCCTATAGGAACTTTAAAAAAGTTAAAACTTAAAGACATAGTATTTAGAGGACCTTTAGAAGATATTTCAAATGATTTTTTAGGTGAGGATGATACTAATGAAAAGATTAAATAAGATAGTTTCAGTTCTGTTGATTATATGTCTTTCAATAGGGCTAACAGGGTGCTATAACTATAGGGATATTAATAGAGCTACATTTGTAACAAGTTTAATTTATGATATTGATGAAAATAAAAATACAGTCTTATACTTGGATTGTGTTATGCCTTACAGAAGTACAAATGAAAGTTCTGAAAAAGGAAAAAGAATGGTCTTTAAAGGACAAGGGAAAACTGTCCTAGAAGCAATTAGAAATGCAAGTACCTTTTCAAGTTTTAAGCTTAATATGACTCAATGTAGAGCCTACATTTTCTCTGAAAGGGCAGCAAAAGAAGGTGTGGGGCAATTTGTTGATATAATGGCGAGAGATCAAGAATTTCTTATAAGACCTTACGTTTTTGTGTTTTTTGGTCAAATTGAAGATCTTTTCACCAAGGTAAAATCAGACGAAGAATACTTAGGGATATTTTTAGATGAATTGGTGTATAAAATGAAATCAAGTCCTAGAACTATAGCAACTAACTTAAATGATTACCTAACTAATAGAATTAATGGAGGCAATGTTGCAGTTTTAGGAGGATTAGAAATTGTCAAAGATATTATGGAAAACAGAGTGCAAATAAAAGGTGGAGCTATTCTTAAAAATGATAAGCTTGCTGCTAAATTAAGTATTGAAGAAGCACTAAGTTATAGTTTTTTAAGCAATAATGTTAAGAGTGGAACTCTTGAAATAAATAATCCTCAGAATCCGGACCAATTCATAACCCTTGAGATACTAAATTCAAAGACTAAAACGGACGTAAAATACGATGGTGAAAGAGTAAAATTATACAAAACTATAAATATAAGATGTGATTTGGCCGAATCTCAAGGAAGGTTAATAGTAGATAAGACCGTACGAGATTATATAAAAAGTGCTGAAGAACAAAATGTGAAGAAATATCTTAATATGGTATTTGATGCTTATAAAGTACAGGATTTAGATGTATTTAAGGTTGGAAGGCTCATGGAAGAGAAATACCCTAATGCAAATCTAAAAGGTGAACTTATGGAGAAAACTGATTTGATATTAAATGTAAATGTCAACTTAGAAGGCCCTAGCGTAAGAGAACATACATTTTAATGTCGTAAAAAAGTAAATATTGATTTCATAAATTTAGATGAATTAAAAAGATTACTTAACATGTAATAATTTAGGGGGCATGTGTATAAAAATGCCCCTGAAATTCTTGATGAAAGAAGGTACATAAGCTAAAATAACCATATGAAGAATAAACCCCCTAGGGGAATAATTGAAGGGCAAAAGTTTATTTCGTAAAAAATGAAAGTTAAATGAAAATTGCAATTTAATTAATTGAATATTTCAGAAAAATGTAATAAAATGGCTATTTTTTTCGATTTACAAATTAAACCTAATAAGATAAAATAATATTGTATGTCATAAATTATTTAAATATCCTAAGTACTCTAATAATGACATATTAGAGCTTGTTTTTTTTACCCTTTATAAATTTGAAATTTTAAGTAATATAATAGATTTATAGATGATATTCTAAATTTGGTTTGTAAAATATTTTAATATAATGTTGAAAATGTATTTAAGTATGAAATAGGATATATAAAAATGGAACACTTCAATTTGAAAATATAAGTTTAATTATGAAGTGGTTCATATATATATGATTAAAAAAGATTCAGATAATGATAACTTACATTCATTATAAAGAGTAAAAGAAGAAAAGTAGTAGGAGAGTTGCTTATGGACGATTACAGATTGATGTATGAAAGAATACATGAAGAGTTTGAGACCTATCAAAATTTTGCTGAAAAGCAATTACAGGTGCTAAGTGAAAGAAATACTAGATTGGAAAGAGATCTAGATGCACTAGCAAATATAGTTGAAGTAAGCCAATATATTAATTCATACATTTCTCATGAAAACTTAATATCAATGATAAATGATATGATTGTTGGTATACTTGGAGGAACTTACTCTACAATCTATCTTATAGAAGATGGAAAACTAGAAGTTAAAGCAACTAATACAAACTCTCAAGAAATAATATTTCCTACTATTATAAACAGTTATATTGAAAATGCTGAAGAATTCGTAGTAAATTCCAAAGATATAATATTTGAAGATCAAGACTTTAGAAGAGACATTCGTTCAGTAATAGGATTTCCTATAAGAATAAGAAATAGAAATATTGGATATATAATGGTTGAACATACATTATATAGATTCTTTACAAGGGCACATATAAAGTTTGTGTCGTCTATTGCCAATCAGATTGCTATCGCTATTGAAAATAGTATACTTTATAAAAGAATTCAGGAATCATCCAAGAGGGATCCTCTTCTTAATATATATAATAGAAAATATTTCTTTGAAAATTTAGATAAGAAGATTAAAGATTTTCCAGATAAGAGCTTCGGAATAGTTATGATAGATGTAGATAATTTCAAAAAGGTTAATGATAATTTTGGACATCAATTTGGAGATGAAGCCCTTCAACATGTAGTTGAGGTTATAAAAAGCTGCCTTAAAGATGAAGATATAATTGCAAGATATGGTGGAGAAGAAATAATAGTTTGTCTACGTGGTGACGAAACAGAAAAAGAGATGGAAGAACGAGTAGAGCAAACAAGAAAAAAATTGGAGAATAGTCCTGTTATAAGAGACAATATTATAAAGACAATAACTATAAGTATTGGATTAAGCTTTTATCCTGTGGACGGACATAGCGTTGATGCGGTGGTAGAAGTAGCCGATTCACTAATGTATAAGGCTAAGAGTTCCGGTAAAAATAGAGTAATAAGTTCACTGATTTTCAGATAAAAACAGCTTGTTGTACAGGCTGTTTTTTTTATAATTTAACTTTTATGTGGTATCTTATACAAGGCTATTGGAATATAATATATTATATTAGGGAGATTTAATTTAACTTTTGAGAGGAAATTTCTAATGGATAAGAAAAAACTTTTAAGCCTACTAGCTAGGGAAGAAGGAAGAAAGTTAGATTTTAAACAACGATTAGAGTTGAACTTTGAAACGGGCAAAAAGGAATTAACGAAGGATATATGTGCTATAGCTAATTCTAATGGTGGAAGAGGCTATATAGTAGTTGGAATAGAAGATAAGACAAAGAAAATCATAGGGATAAGTGAAGAAGATAAATTTAATGAGGAAAAAATTCAGCAGATAGTAGCCTCTAGGTGTGATCCTCCAATACCGGTATCTGTGGATTATCTTAGAATTGAAGATAAAGATGTAGCAGTGATAACCATATATAACTGGGAACAGAGACCATATCAAGTAAGAGAGAGTGGAGCGTTTTTTATAAGAAGGGGTTCCACTACTGATATCATGAGAAAACAAGAGCTTGTTGCTGCTTTTGAGGAAAGTTTAAACCTTAATATAGAAGCCTGTGCTATTGTAAGGAGTGACATCAGTGCTTTAAATATGGAGATAGTTAATAAGTACTTTAAGTCTAAATCCATTGAAATAAATGATGAGAATAGAGAATTTCTTCTTCAAAGGAGCTCGATAACTTCTAGAGACAGGGAAACAGGAGAAACTATTTGTACTCTTGGAGGGCTCTTAGTATTTTCAGATATAAATAGTATATATATACCTCATAACATGATAAAAATAATAAATAAAATAAATAAGAATAAACCAGAGGTTATAATAGTTCAAGGTAATATAATAAATATGATTGATCTTTGTGAAATTCACTTAAAGGAATTGCTGCCAGCTGATTACCCATATATTGCAGTATTAGAAGCTATTAAAAACGCGGTTTTATACAGAGAATATTCAGAATTCTCAAGGATAATTGAAGTTTATATGGGATATAACTCCATTGTAGTGATGAGTCCAGGCGAGCTTATGAAAACCAATAAAAAGAATGGTGATACAAGGGATTATAATAGAAGAAATATGTGGTTATATGAAAAAGTGATAACCCTAGATGATAAAGGGAGATTTCTAAAGAATAACACAGGTTTGTCTAACATGAAAAAAGCTTTTAAAGGAAAAGGAAAGATAATATTTATTAATTCTAAACAAGAGAATGTTTTTAAAGTTATATTTCCAGGAGTAAGTGAAGCTTTATAAAATTTAAATATTTATGAAAAATGTTAAGAAAATCTGAATATTATATAAATAAAGGAAAATTATATAATTAGTTGATTTTTTTCACTATTTCTAGTTAATAATCTATATAAAGATTAAGTAACTTCTATAAAATCTTAATTAATGTTCGTTTGTACTTATTCTTTAGTTGAAGATTTTTCACAAAATATCTGTGTGAAATCTTGAACTAAATTAAAATAAATTTAAGGAGTGATTCTAATGATTCAGGTATTCTGTAATAAGAGAGGTTCTGGGAAAACAAAAGAGCTAATAAATCTTGCAAACAGAAATGTTTTAACTGAAAAAGGTAACTCTGTTTTTATCGATGATGATAGCAGATGCATGCTACAAGTAGACAAAAAAATAAGGTTTATATCTACTAGCGATTTAGGTCTAATGAGCTATGAAGGTATGTATGGTTTTTTGTGCGGCATAATTTCTGAAGACTACGATATTGAGAACATCTATATAGATGGTCTGTGTAATATTGTTGATTGTGAAATAGAAAATGCGGCACATTTGTTTTATAAATTAGATGAATTGGCTAATAGATTTGGAATAAACGTATACATTAGTATTAATCATGAAAAAGAAGCTCCGGAATTTATTCAAAAATACACTAACTATCAATTGGTTGCTAACTAAGAATTTATATGATTAGGAAACTATGATTTTTAACTTCATAACTTAATAGGTGAAATTGAATATTATAATATGTTAAATAAGGGAGCTACTATATAGTAGCTCCTATTAAGTTTGTTGTAAAACTTGAAATTATTAGCCTTTTAATTTAATTTATATGGAGACAGCCTATATTTAGAGTTTTATGTTGATAAATAAAGGGAATATTTATATACTATAATTATTGGCTTTTACGAGCAGATGTGGGGCTTTTAGCTTTTAAAGAGAAAAACAAAATAACAGTTGGATGATAAAGTGATACATCTAAGAATATTTGGAGGGATTTAAATGGCACAAGTACTTGATGAGTTAGTTGAACGTGGATACATAAAACAGTTTACTCATGAAAATGAAACTAGAGAATTACTAGAAAAGGAAAAAATAACTTTTTATATAGGTTTTGATCCAACAGCTGATAGTCTTCATGTTGGGCATTTTATTGCTATGATGTTTATGGCACATATGCAAAGAGCTGGACACAGACCAATTGCACTAATTGGTGGAGGAACAGCTATGGTTGGAGATCCAAGTGGAAAAACTGATATGAGAAAGATGCTTACAAAAGAGCAAATACAGCACAATGTAGATTGCATAAAGAAGCAAATGGAGAAGTTTATTGATTTCTCAGAGGGAAAAGCAATTCTTGCAAACAATGCTGATTGGCTTTTAAATCTAAACTATGTAGATTTCTTAAGAGAAGTAGGAACCCATTTCTCAGTAAATAGAATGCTTACTGCGGAATGCTTTAAACAAAGACTAGAAAAGGGACTTTCCTTCTTAGAATTTAACTATATGTTAATGCAAGGTTATGATTTCTATGAATTAAACCAAAAGTATGATTGTAAGATGCAGCTTGGAGGAGATGATCAGTGGTCAAATATGATTGCTGGTGTTGAACTTATAAGAAGAAAATCTCAGAAAGATGCTTTTGCAATGACATGTACGCTGCTTACTAACAGTGAAGGTAAGAAGATGGGGAAAACAGAAAATGGGGCTTTATGGTTAGATCCAGAAAAGACATCTCCATATGATTTCTATCAGTATTGGAGAAATGTAGGAGATGCTGATGTTGAAAAATGTCTTGCATTACTTACTTTCTTACCTATGGATGAAGTAAGAAGACTAGGTTCGTTAAAGGACGCTGCTATAAATGATGCAAAGAAGGTTCTTGCTTTTGAAGTTACAAAGCTTATACATGGAGAAGATGAGGCTGCTAAAGCTCAAAGCGCAGCAGAAGCTTTGTTTGGTGCTGGAAGTGATATGAGTAATGTACCTACAGTAACTGTAACTAAAGAAAAGCTAGGACTATCACTTTTAGATGTTCTTGCTGAAACTGCTATAATTCCATCAAAGGCTGAAGGAAAGAGATTAGTTCAACAGGGCGGATTATCAATAAATGGAGAAAAGGTAACTGATTTTAAAAGAGAATTAACTGAAGAAGACTTCAAAGATGGAGCTGCTCTAATAAAAAGAGGTAAAAAGAATTATAATAAAATTGAATTAGCTTAAGCAGATTTTAATGCACTACTACATGCTTTTTATTGAAAATAGCCATTTGTTTTGAATCAAGGTTATTTGCAATGATTTAAGCATGAAGTAGTGCTTTTATTTATTATTTGGATATACCTGTTTATTTTAATATATCCATGGTGCTATACAAATTTCAACAGCAATATTGAGTGTAATATTTAGAGAAAGCTCAATATATATACATTTATCTACTAAATGGATTATAATAGATACAGTGAATTTTAAGAGAAACAATTATTAAAGAAAAGGTATTTATTTTTCGATAATATATTATAAATAGTTTTCTAGAGAGGAGTAGCTTATGCCAGCGATTTGGAATGTAAATAATGTATATAATACTGGGAATAAAAAACTATCTTCAAAGCTAACCTTTGAAGTGGGAGAAAAGTTCTCTGGAAGAGTTGTAAAAGCTTTAGATGATAAAAATGAAGTAATGATTAAGCTTATAGATGGTTGGCAATTTGCTGCTGAAGTAGATGCCCCTCTAGAACAGTTGAAAGATGGAATGGTTAAGTTTCAAGTAGATGGTTTTGTAGACGGAAAATTAAAACTTAAGCTTGTAAATGATGATACTAAAACTGGAAGCAGTACCAAAGATCCTGTTGATGATTTTATTAAAGCAGAGGGTCTTTCTTCAGATGATAAGGATACTATAAAGTTAATGATAAAATTTAACATGAGTTTGACAAAGGATAATGTTGTAAGACTTAAAGGAATTATGAATTTTAAGGACAAGCTACAAGGTAATCCTAAAGAAGCTGAGGTGTTTATAGATAAATATCTTTCTACAAAAGGCATAGAAAAAAATAGCGAGCAAGGTCAAAAGATTGAAAGGCTTTTAAAAGATTTTTTTACTAACTTTAAGTCTTTAGATAAAAATGCACTTATGATGATGATGGAAAATGGTATAGATTTAACATCAGAAAATATACAGAGTTTTAATAAGATATCAAAAAATTTCTCGGTAATTTTTGAAAGCTTGAATTTAGTTAAAGATGAGCTGTCTGAAACGGAACTAAAGTCAATTGCTAATGGATTGGATTTAAAACAGTTATTTTCTTCTGAGGAAAATGAGAATAGTAGTAAAATTAGCATTAACCAATCGAATAATGAAAAAGCTGCTAATAGTATGGGGAACACTAGTGAGGCTAATACTGAGTTAACTTTCAATAATTTAAGAGCTAAACTCATTAATGACTTATATTCCACAGGAAATAGTAAGGTTAATATGCTTCAACTTCTTAAATCTATGAATTCAAGTGATAATGATATACTGAAAAACAGCTTAAAAGACTTACTAGTAGATAATAAAAGTCAATTTATAATGTCTGGTGAATATGATGCATTGGAAAACAGATTAAATTCACTATCAGATAAAGAACTGATTGCTACAATTAGACAGGAAGTTTTAAATAGCGGTAATGAAATGTCCAAGGTGAGTAAGGAAAATATAGAGGACAGTGTATTTAAGATATTGGATAGAAGAATGAACGTATCCAATAAAGATCTTAACAAGCTTCAAGATATTATAAGGATTGTTAATGCTTCTTATGAAGAGAGTGGGGTAGACGATACTTCTAGTACAAATGGAACAATAACAGAAGGAAAACAAGCAAACGCCCCTGAAAGCAAACCAATAAGCCTTAATGAGTCTAATGGGATGAGTAAGTTATCTTACGATAAAGATGTAAATTTTGATTCAAACTTACCTAATAATGAAATTATAAAGAATCAATTTTCTAGCCAAAACGAGCAAGTAAAGGATATTATAAAAAAGGTAATAACTCATTTAGATTTAGTAAACAGTACAATAAATAATGATTTAAATACCTCGATCGATGATGTTATAAATAAAATTGTTCAAGAGCAGACTAATAGTGATGGAATAGCAACTGAAGGCAAAACAAATACTATTAATAAGAATGAAACTGTTCTTAATAGAGAAACTATTGGATATAAAGAAAATTTGCTTAAAGATAAGGCAGAGCTTCAATCAACTAAGTCCTCTATTGATAAATTAACTGAGCAGTTGTCACCAAAAGACATCGAAAATTCTAAGCTTGATATAGTAAAGCTTTTATCAGATAAGCATGGAATGGATAAGATTTTGGATGTAAAAATGGCTAATTTGGATGAATCAACAAAAATGAAGGTTATTGAAAAATTAAATGATACTATTAAGAATCAATTAAATGGGGTATTTTCTGAAAAACTCGGTGAAAAAGTTATGGAACTTTTAAAAAATAATATGAATGATTTTAAAGTATTTAATAATTTAAATAATCAATATTATTGTTTAGATCTTCCTATCCAGCTAAAAGAAAAGGACTATCCTTGTAAGCTTATAATAAAAGATGATAGAAAAGAAGGCAAAAAAGTTGATTCTACTGATGTTAAGATGGTAGTTACCGTAAAAACATTTAATTTAGGCACAGTGGACGGATATTTAAATTTAAAAAATAAGGTTCTTAACATTGATTTAAAATGTGACGGAAGATTTGTTAAGGCATTGGATCTTGGAAAAAGTAAACTTCAAAATTCATTAGAGAATATGGGCTTTGTTTCTAATATTGTCATATCAAAAAAACTAGAAGATGTTAATCTAGTAAATTGTAGAGATTTTTTTGATGATAAGAATATATCTGCCATAAATGTAACTGTTTAATATATACGATTTACCGATTAATCTGCTATAATTAAGAGTAGAAACTTTATTTATTCTTTTTAAAATTATAAATTAATTAGATTTGTTGATAAGAATTGGTAATAGACTTAAAATATATATAAGTCAAAGAATAAATAAGAAGAATATGTAGCCTGCCAGATTTTCCTCATATACATTCGGAAAGGCAGATGCGCAAAAAAAATTAGCTGCTTCAGCAATTTTTTGATAGATTTTAACTATAAGGTTACATATCGATGAATGGAATAGGCAAAGGGTGTGATGATGTGAACCAAAGGAGAAAAGCTGCTGCACTTAAATACGAACAGAATTTTGAAGCACCTATTGTAACTGCAGCAGGTATGGGAGTTATCGCTGATAAGATAATTGAAAAAGCAGAGGAAAATAAAATACCTGTGGTTTATAATAAAGAGTTAGCTGAGATGTTGTCAAACGTAGATGTAGGCGATAATATTCCCTATGATCTTTACGAAGCTGTAGCCCATGTGATAGCCTATGTAACTGATATAGATAAACTAATAGACGAAAGGTGAATTTAATATGGCGCTATATGCTATTTCTGATCTTCATCTTGCTTTGAATGTTGATAAGCCTATGGATATATTTGGACAGAACTGGTATAGGCATGATGAAAAGATAAAAGAAAATTGGATAAGTAAAATAACCGCAGAAGATACTGTACTAATAGGCGGTGATATATCATGGTCAATGACTGCTGATGAAAGTAAGGATGACCTTGATTGGATTAATAATCTCCCAGGAAGAAAAATAATAATAAAGGGAAATCATGACTATTGGTGGAGCAGTATATCTAAATTAAACGCTATGTATGAAGGGATGCATTTTATACAAAATAACTTTTTTACATATGAAGATTATGCCATATGTGGCACACGAGGATGGATTTGTCCAGGTAGTGACAAGTTTACAAGCCGTGATGAGAAGATTTATTCTAGAGAACAAATAAGATTAAAGCTGTCCTTAGATGCTGCTAAAAGAGCTGGATATGAAAAGTTTATTTGTATGATACATTATCCACCTACTAATGAAAAATTTGATGGATCGGCCTTCACAGAAATATTTAAAGAATATAATGTGGAAAAGGTCATATATGGCCACCTGCATGGCCCAGCACTATCAAGAGTGATAAATGGTATGCATGAAGATGTTCAGTATATAATGACTTCATGTGACTATATTAACTTTAACCCAGTAAAGATTTTAGATTAAATACTGATTTGTTAAATCGCTGTGCTTAAATAAAATGGTTATACATCCAATGCTTTAATGAGCATCTCCTGTATAACCATTTTATTTTAAATATAGTATAAATAATGAAAACCACTTCGGTAATAAAACTGAAGTGGTTTTTTAATACATAATTATTTATTGTTAAATAATTATTGACTAATATATCACTATATCGTAATATATGAATATACTAATATTAGATGGAACGAAAATGATCAAATACCGAGGTGAAGTAAATGGAAATGAATTATAAAGAATTAGAAGAATTAGCAGAGATGCTTAAAATAATTGCACATCCTGTAAGACTTTGTATAATAAAAGGTTTGCTTGAGAGTGGAGGCTGCAATGTTTCTCATATGCAGGAATGTTTAAAATTACCTCAATCAACTGTGTCTCAGCACCTTCAAAAATTAAGATCCTTTGGAATTATAGAAGGCGATAAGAATGGGCTGGAAATAACCTATAGAGTTAGTAATGACAAAGTAAGCAAGATAGTAAAGGCTATAACTGAGATAGATAGATTATCAAAATAGTAAAAAGGTTTCAATTTAACAATTTAAAGTTGGTTTTAACAAAAATTATTGGAGGCGTAGTAATATGAGTAAAAAAGTTATAATAGTTGGTGGAGTAGCAGGTGGAGCATCTGCAGCTGCAAGGATTAGAAGATTAGATGAAAATGCTGAAGTTGTTATGTTCGAAAAGGGTGAACATATATCTTTTGCAAATTGCGGACTACCATACTATATCGGAGAAACTATTAAAGAGAGAGAAAAGTTATTGGTTCAAACTCCAGAAGCTATGAAGAGAAGATTTAATATAGATGTAAAAATAAATAGTGAAGTGGTATCTGTTGATACAGAAAGAAAAAGTGTGAAGGTAGTTTCTAAAGAGTATGGAGAATATGAAGAATCATATGATTTTCTGGTACTTTCACCTGGTGCAAAACCTATAAGACCAAATATAAAAGGCATAGATAATGATAATATTTATTCACTAAGAAATATAGCAGATACAGATAGAATAAAGGCTGTAATTGATGCGAAAAAATCACGTAAGGCTGTTGTTATTGGTGGTGGATTTATTGGTATTGAAATGGCTGAAAATCTCGTTGAAAGAAACTTGCAAGTTACTTTGGTAGAAGCAGCCCCTCATATCCTAGCTCCATTTGACACAGAGATGGTTGCAATTGCAGAAAAGGAACTTGCCTTTAGTGGAGTTTCGCTGATTCTTAATAATGGTGTTAAAAGCTTTATTGATAGTGAATCAGGAGTAGTAGTTGAACTAAATGATGGAACAAAAATAGAGACAGATATGGTAATTCTAGCTATAGGTGTAACTCCAGATACAGCTTTTTTAAAGGAGTCAGGAATAAAGTTAGGTGAAAGAGGTCACATTTTAGTAGATGCGCACATGAAAACTTCTGCAGATGGAGTTTTAGCTGTTGGTGATGCTATAGCAGTTAAAGACTTTGTAAATGGAAATGAAGCTTTTGTTCCACTTGCTGGACCAGCTAACAGACAAGGAAGGATAGCAGCAGATAATATCTGTGGAATTAGCTCAGAATATAAGGGAACCATGGGAACGTCTATATTAAAGATATTCTCACTTGTTGCAGCTTCAACTGGAAATAATGAGAGAACATTAAAGAGATTAGGTAAAGAGTATAAGAAAGCGTATGCTCATCCTATGTCTCATGCAAGCTACTATCCAGGAGCTACTGAACTTTCAATAAAGCTATTATATGATTTAGATGGCAAGATATTGGGAGCTCAAGCGTTAGGTTATGATGGGGCTGATAAGTTTATTGATGTAATAGCTACAGCAATAAGATTTGGAGCTAAAGTTGATGATTTGACTGAACTAGAACTTGCATATGCACCGCCATTCCTTTCAGCTAAATCACCTGCAAATATGATAGGATTCATTGCTCAAAATGATTTAAGAGGTTTGGCTGATTTATATTCGTTAGATGAACTAAAGACTTTAGATAAAGATGATACTATACTGCTAGATGTTAGAGATGAATTAGAAGCAGAGAATGGGATTATAGAAGGAGCGATAAACATACCTGTCAATTCGTTGAGAGAAAGAATGAACGAGCTTGATAAAGCAAAGGAAATATTAGTATATTGTGCTGTAGGTTTAAGAGGTTATGTTGCTTCGAGAATGCTATCTCAAAATGGTTTTAAAGTTAAAAACCTCACTGGTGGATATAAGAGCTTTATGCAAGGAAATTATAAGGTTAATGAACCTTCCTTAGAAAATGCTTTCACTAATAAGGATGATATTAAAGATTATAGTTCTGAAACTGTAGAGAAAGGTTATGAAAATATGGATAACAGTAAGGTTATTGAATTAGATGCTTGTGGACTTAGTTGTCCTGGACCATTGATGAAAGTAAAAACTGCTATGGATAGTTTAGAAAATGGAGATGTTCTTTGCGTTAAGGCTTCTGACCCAGGCTTCTATGAAGATATCAAAGCTTGGACTAAGAGAACTAATAATGAACTACTAGATATAAAGAAATCTGGAGCAATAATAAATGCTTATATAAGAAAGAGTAATGTATTAAGTCATGAGACTGCAGTTACCAGTGATGGAGGTCAGATAAAAACAGATAATGATGGAAAGACTATTGTAGTCTTCTCAGGTGATTTAGATAAAGCTATAGCATCCTTTATAATTGCAAATGGAGCGGCTGCTATGGGAAGAAAGGTCACTATGTTCTTTACTTTCTGGGGACTTAATATACTTAGAAAACATGATAAAATAGACACTAAAAAGAATATTGTTGAAAAAGCATTTGGAATGATGATGCCTAGAGGCAGCAAAAAGCTTACACTTTCTAGAATGAACATGGGTGGCCTTGGTGCTAAGATGATTAGAGCGGTTATGAAAAATAAGAATATACAATCCTTAGAGGATTTAATACAGGCTGCAATGGATAATGGAGTTAATATAGTAGCATGTAC
The DNA here is from genome assembly GCF_014193895.1 of Clostridium fungisolvens. NCBI lineage: Bacteria > Bacillati > Bacillota > Clostridia > Eubacteriales > Clostridiaceae > Clostridium > Clostridium fungisolvens. Next base: position 422,426 of record NZ_BLZR01000001.1, read on the forward strand.
TATGTCTATGGATGTAATGGGAATAAAGAAAGAAGAGCTTCTAGATAATGTTAATTTTGGTGGCGTAGGTTATTATTTAGGTGAAGCTGAGGATTCAAATGTGAATCTTTTTGTATAAGTGATATAGATGTGCCGTTAAAGATAAAAACCACTTCAGTATTAAAACTGAAGTGGTTTTTAATTTACCTATTTATTAAGATCTTTCTCTATTTCCTTAACTGAATCAGTAAATTCTGAAAGAGAGCCAACTTGATCATTTAGAGTTACTGCTATTTCATCTACCAAAGCTGAATTTTCTTTTGATAGAGTAGTTACATTTCCTATAAAATTAATTAAGTTATCCTTTTGTTCAGCAGTTGCAACAAGGTTAACTAAACAATCATTTATTTCTGAAGTAGCACCATCTATAGAATTTTTAATATTAGTGAAAGTATCTTTTGTTTCAACTATAGTATCATGTTGAGCTACTATTGCTGTATTTCCGCCATTCATAGCAGAAGAAGCATTAAGTATTTCTACTTTTATTTCATCTAATATTTTTGTTATACTTTGAACAGCTTGTTTTGAGTTTTCTGCAAGCTTTCTAACTTCTCCAGCTACTACAGAGAATCCTTTACCAGCTTCACCAGCTCTAGCTGCTTCAATAGCTGCATTTAAAGCAAGTAGGTTTGTTTGACTTGCTATTTGGCTTATTGAGTCAGTTATCATATTAACTGATTCTAACTTTGATACAAGCTCATTTACAGTTGAATATGAAACTTGGAAAGCTTGTTGAAGTTCTTTTAGTGATGAATCTAATGAGTTAATTGTAACGATACCTTTATCTGCTAATTCATCAGTATCAAGAACAGAAATATGTACATTGTTAATGTTCATTGCTAAAGATTCCATAGAATCATTAAAACCTCTAAGCATTCCATCTGCTGTATGAAGTTCTTCATTGATTGATTCACTTGAGGTTGTAAGGCTTGATATAGAGTTAGTTACATCTCCAATGTTACTCTTAACATTATCGGCTTCATTAGAAAGTGTAACCAGTTTGTCCACAAGTTTATGGTAATCAGTGTTTACTACTTCTTTTACTGCTACTTCTTCTGGTTGAGTAGCGGTAATTTCTCTTATAGACTCTTTCTTTTTTGAAAATAATCCCATCATTATCCTCCCCTGATTTGCATATATAATATTAAACATATAAGTTTCTTTTAATAAATTAATAATAATAATTGTTAAATAAGAAAAAATGTTTATTTATTTCAACTTATATAATTTAATTATAGCACAAAGTGCAAAAAGTTCTCTGCTTTTCTATAAAAAATAGCAAAAAAACCACTAATATTACAATTGTTGATCTTTAATTAATTCTCTCATATCTCTAGTCATATCTTTAATCTTTTGGGGTGCCTGAATACTGCTAATTACTTTGCTAAACCATTGAAGTGCTGCTTCGGTTTTTCCTATTCTTCTGGACAGTTCACCAAGAAGATACATTAGGCTAAATCTATCCATACCGTATATAGGGAAGTCTTCATTTTGGTAAGCGTTGTCAAAGCCTTCCAAAGCTTTTTCTAAGAATGCAGTTTCATTAGCGTTATCTTCAAGTAGTCTATACATCCAAGCAAGTTTAAGACATATCATTGCTTTTGTACTACTTTTTCCTTCCATCACAACACTATTTATTAGGGCTAATTTATACCTTTCAATAGCTATCTTCTCGTCATAAATTGCAGGATACGCTTTACGATTCCATTTACTAGATACACCTTTTACAATAGGTTCAATTTGGTAAGATTTTAATTTGTTAAAATCAGCCTTCATTGCACTATAGCCACAAGTTGGACACACATAAACATCATAAAAATATGGGTTTATAACTGAATATCTCATGAAGAAATCTGAGTCTTTACTTTGTAATCTAGGTCCGTTTGTTTTTGGTGAACGAGCCTTAAATTTAATTTCGCATACAGGGCATTGGCATTCCTTATCGTATAAAAATGTTGATAAATCTATTTCTTTTTTTTGGGCTTTCGCAGCATCTGCTTTTGCTTTTTCTTCTTTGTTATATAAATCTACATTTTGTAGATTGTCAAACCCCAAGTTTTCTAATCCTGAAAAAATTTTATCCATAATAACACCTCTTAACAAGTACACCCTTAAATATTAGTTGACATATTATGTAAAATAATTTAAAATTGGCATTTGTGGGCTATAAATTATTAACTAAATTTTTAGGTGACAAAATATAATTTTAATCATAAGTTTAATTAGATTTTACTCTTAACTTTAATTTTACTCTATATTTTAATACATTTCTACTTGGAATTATAATTAATTATCGTAATATTTATAAAAATTTTTACACACAAATTATATTTTGATATAATTATATAAGTTGCAATAAAGTTTATTCATTTTTGTATTTAGAGCTTGGATTTAAAGTGATTATGAAAAGGTGAGATTATGGCAATAAAGAACTGGAAGGAATTCCTTACTCCTTATGAGCAGGCTGTTGAGGAATTGAAAGTTAAGCTAAAAAGTATAAGAAAAGAGTATAGAAGGAAGAATGAATATTCACCTATTGAATTTATTACTGGAAGAGTAAAAGAAGTTTCCAGTATTTTAGAGAAAGCAAATAAATTCAACATTCCATTGCAGAGGCTTCAATATGAGATGGAAGACATAGCTGGTGTTCGTATAATGTGTCAGTTTGTTGATGATATACAAAGAGTTGTTGAAATTATAAGAGAAAGAAAAGATATGCAGATACTATATGAGAAGGACTATGTTGCCAATGTAAAGGGTAGTGGCTATAGAAGTTATCATATGATAATCAAGTATCCAGTGAATATGGCTGAAGGACAAAAGGAAATACTAGCAGAGTTTCAAATAAGAACTTTAGCTATGAACTTTTGGGCTACCATAGAACATTCTTTAAATTATAAATATAAACAACAGATTCCTAGCGAGATAAAGCAAAAGCTTAAAAAAGCAGCTGATGCAGCCTTTAGGCTAGATGAAGAGATGTTAGAGATAAAAGATGAAATAAAGGATGCACAAAAGCTATTTGAGGTTAAATCAGATCTTATCTCTACTATAATGAACAATATATTAAGTCTTATGTCTATTGGAAAGCTTGCTGAGGCTTCAAGATACCAAGTTTCTCTTAATAAGTTAATTGAAGAAGGAGAAGTATGGGAACTTAATAATCTGCTTCACTTGGTTCAAAGAGATATAGAGAAATACAAGGAAATATAAAAAATAGACTAAACTTAATATGCTGTACACAAAAAACCTCTGTTCTATATTACAGAGGCTTTTGTTTTGTTAACTTTATAAAAATACAAATGTGTTAAAATTTGAATTTAAATCTTTTCATTATATCAGCTTTCTATTGGAACTCTCACAGTATGACTAATGTTTTGTGTGATGATTCTACTTACATCACCTAGATAATCTTTACGGATTTCATCAGTAACATAAGGAACTGCACCAAAGAAGGTTTGATCCACTTCTTTTATTCCACTGAAGTTAAATATGCCTTGACCTATAGTTTGTTCCATAGATTTGTGCATTCCACTTGCTGCATACATTTCATTTGGGGTACCAGTAGTAGAGAATATAACTACCTTCTTGCCTTTTAATAGCCCATTTGGAGCTCCATCTACATATTCATAAGCAAAACCATATGAAAATACTCTATCTATATATCCCTTTAAAATTGCTGGCATAGATGCCCACCATACAGGGAAAACGAAAGTTATTACATCAGCCCATTTGATCTGATCTTGTTCTTCTTTTATATCGGCTGGGGTACCGCCACTTTGAAAAGCCACGAAATCATCAGGCTTAAGTAGTGGGCAAAATTGCATTTGATATAAATCTCTAACTTTTACATTTGCGCCTGCTTCTTTAGAAGCCTTAACTACAGTATCTACTATTCCCTTACAAAAACTTTGTTGATTTGGATGTGCAAAAACAACTAAATTATTCATTACTTTCCTCCTAATAATATGTTATTGATGAACCATTGTCATTTAAATTGAATATGTTATATGTATGTATCACTTCATAATAAAATTTATATTTTCAAATTCACCTCTCAGACCCCAGAGAAGTTTTGGAAATAGTTTTCAGATTGAAGTGGTACATCTTTAGCTATGTAGGTTTAATATAACGTGCTATTTAGTATTATTAATTTCAACACAGCGCATAATAAAACTAATATAAAAAGTATGATTATTTATCAAAGATTCATCTTAAGTATTTTTTCAATGTAAAACTATGTTTATACTAAATCAAAAGAAAAATTACAAATACTTTTATAAATATATAGCAAAGTTCTAAAACTTAACTTGATTTAATATACATAATTAATTAAAATACTTATATCAATTGATTTTCAAATGAAAATAAATGAGAATCATTTTAAAGTAACTATGCAAATCAATATAATTCATGTTTCGGAGGATGTTTATAATGAGTGAAAAAAATAATGTTGCCAAGCTATCCATAGTATCAAATTCTCTACTTATAATATTGAAAATATTATTTGGGGTTTTTACAGGATCTGTAAGTATAATGTCAGAGGCTATACACTCATCGGTAGATTTAGTGGCAGCTATTATAGCGTTTATTTCCGTAAAAATTTCAGGAAAACCTGCAGATGAAGCTCATCCATATGGACATGGAAAGATGGAAAATGTGTCGGGAGTAATTGAGGCTTTATTAATATTTGTGGCTGCATTTTGGATTATATGGGAAGCAACTAAAAAGATATTATCTGGAGTAGAAGTTGAATCTGTTGGGGTTGGTTTTGTAGTTATGTTCATATCAGCGGCTGTAAACTTTTATGTATCTGGTAAGCTATATAAAGCTTCGCAGAAGTACGATTCAATAGCCTTAAAGGCAGATGCTCTGCATCTAAAAACAGATGTTTATACCTCTTTAGGTGTAGGTGGAGGACTTTTAATAATTTGGATAACAGGACTAAATTTTCTTGATCCAATAGTAGCCATATTGGTAGCGTTATTTATATGCAAGGAAGCTTTTGAGTTATTAAGAGATGCATTTAATCCGATTTTAGATTCTAGCTTATCAGAAGAGGATTTATTGGTGATAAAAAGTATCATGGAAAATTACAAGGATTCTTATACTGAATGGCATGAACTAAGAACAAGGAAAGCTGGAAGTCAAAGATATGTTGATATACACCTAGTATTAGATGAGAATCTAACATTAAAAGAAGCAAGTAAGATCTCAAAAAGCATTGAGAATGATATAGAAAGTAAATTGAAAAATTGTAATATCTTAATCAAGCTTGAAACTTTAGTTTAAGTTTAATAAGGAGGAATAATTGTTAATTAACGTTGTTATTATTATATCAATCGTAATAATTTTTGCTTTTATCCTTAAGGCACATAAGATTAAAGATATACGAAAAAGAGATCAGGTTTACGATATCTTATCCTGTATAGCTATAATATATATTTTAGTTGTTGGATTAGTTAAATACTATGATAGCATATCTACATATAATTATATGATAATGCGAATTCCAGCAGGATGCTTATTGTTTATATATCTTTTAAGAAAGATAAGTTATAGAGTTTTCGATAAGTAAATAGAATCTTCATAACCATACTCATCTTTATGTGAGTATGGTTATTTTTTTGACAGAAATATTATGGAAATGAAAATGCACTTATTTAAATTTTAGTTTAGAGTTTCATATAAGGAGCTTGTTTAAACTGATGTATTTTTGTTTTTTAAGTTTAATAAAAAAATGTTTAGAAATAGTTGAATTATTATTATAGATGTGAAAATTGTGTAAATATATGTCGTAATTTAACGATGGTGCGATAAAAGTTATAATTATATAATATCTAAGTAACAGTTTAAGGTATATAGATTTAATTATAGAGGAGGTGAAAAGTTTTATTGTGATATGTTTTTATTAAGCTAACTTTTTAAGGGGGACTAGAGAATGAAGAGAAATTTTAAATTTATAGCTAGTGTAATATTAATAGCATTTAGCTTCGTAACATTTTCACCACAAGTAATAAAAGTTGAAGCTATCACAGCAGAAACTAAAAGTAAAGATGATGATAGCAAGAAACAAAACGGAAATAGTAAAACTAAAATTATTGGGGAATTGGTTGAAAGAAGAAGTGCTAACGTAAAGCAATTTGCCAAGGATGATGGAACTGTGGTAGCAGAAGTATACTCGGAGCCAATTCACTTTTATGAGAATGGTGAATGGAAGGATATCGATAATACATTATCTGAAGATTACAACAGTGAAAGCGAAGAAATAGTTCGTAATAACCAAAATAGTTTTAATATCAATTTTTCTAAAAAAGCTTCTTCACAAAAAATGATTGAGATGAAGTATAAAGACTATAACATTTCATGGTCAATAGAAGATGCCCTTGATAGCTCAAAGATTAAAAAAGCTGATAAAAATGTAAACGAATTCTATGGTGATCAAAAAGGTAATAAATCAATGTCTTCATTAACTTACAGCGATGTATTTAAAAATGTTGATATACAATATAAGCTTCAATCAAATAGTTTAAAAGAAAATATAATATTAAAGGAAAAAAACAATAAGAAAGAGTTTAAATTCTTGATAAAAGGAAAAGATATAAAGTTAAAACTAAATGATGATAAATCTATATCATTTATGAGTTTAAAAAATGATAATGAGCAAATCTTTAAGATGGATCCACTTTATATGTATGATAGTAATAATGAAATAAGTAAGGATGTTAATATAACTTTAAATCAAATGAAGGAAGGATATGAAATTTGTTTAAAGCCAAATTTGGATTGGATTAATGATACTTCAAGAAAATATCCAATAGTGATAGATCCATCTATAACGCAAACGTTTTACTACGGTGATAAAAATAATACTAGTTTTAAAGATTTCACTGTAATTGAATATGGAACAGGTTCTGGAAATCCTAATTTGTCTAATTATTTAAGAATTGGGTATGATTCTACTCAGAAAGTAAATTATAACACATACATACAATATAGTTTGCCGAACATTCCATCTTCATCGATAATAACTGATTCAAAATTATATATGTATAATACTAAGGCTTATCAGGCGGGAGTTAATCTAAATTTATATCAAGTAACTAGCTCGTGGAAAGACAATTCATTTTCATACACGAACCAACCAACTCATGATAGCAATATTCTTAGTACAATGGTAAGCAGTGCCAATGGAAAAGGTATGGGGAGTGAATTTGTATGGGATATTACCTCAGTAACTAAAAAATGGTTTAATGGTGATGCAAATAATGGAATAATGCTTAAAAGTAATGGAAGTACAGACCCTTTTATAGAGTTTAACTCAACAGAATATGCAGGAACAAGTTCAATAGCTGCACCAAGAGTTTCAATAACATATATTGATGCTGCAGGACTAGAAGACAATTGGCAGTATGAAACTCTAGATAATGGAAATACCGGAAAAGGATATATAAATAAGGGAAATGGCGAACTGACATATATACATGATGATGCTACGATTTTGGGCAACCGGTTGCCTTTGCAAATACAACATATATATAACCTTAACAATTACGGAATCGATAATGGTTATGGATATGGATGGAGAACAAACTTCGATCAGTGTATTATAGCAGATTCTACCTACGCTTATAACTGTTATCAATATATAGATGAGGATGGGACTAGACATTATTTTTCACAAGATTCTACGGGGAGCTATATTGATGATTCAGGGTTAAACTTAACCTTAGGTATAGATAACTCGAAGGATGAAAGTAGATATACAATAGTTTCTTCGTCTGGTAAGAGCTTAACATTTAATAAAGATGGAAAGTTGAAATCTATAAAAGATAACAATAATAATTTTATTAGTTTAACTTGGACAAATAACGGTGTATATAGGCTAAGTGCTGTGACTGATGCAGTAGGAAAGATATATAAATTTGAATATGATTCAAATAACCGATTAGTATCTTTAACAGAACCGTCAGGAAGAAAGACAAGTTATACTTATAATACTAGTTTTCAGTTGCAAAAAATAACGTATTCAGATACTACATATATAACTTTTGAGTATGATACTGGTATAACTAAATTTAAAAATCTATTGACTCGTGTTTACGATATAAATCATACTGGACTAGCATTTGCATACTATGAAACATTAAGTCCTAAGATAAGTAATTCATATATTACCAGCTATGGACCGAATAAGCAAAGTTTTAGATATGAATATAAAAATAATACAACCGTAATGACGAATCAATATACTGGAGAGGTTGATAAACTACAATTTGATCAATATGGAAACTTAGTTAACAATATAACAAATGATTTATATGGAAGCTATTTTCAATATAATACTGATGGGAAAAGTAAAAATAAATTAAGTTATGAATCAAAGATTCAATCTATAAGTAAAAACTTAGTAAAGAACAGTAGTGCTGAAATTATAACATCAGGTTTATCTGATAGTTGGAATTATATAAATGAAAATGGTGCTGTAGGTATTGGAAGTGTTGATTCAAATATAAAATATATGGGTAATAGATCTTTGAAAATCTCAAAGACGATACAGAATAATAGATCGTATTATTCACAAACTTTAGCATTAGCAAAGGGTAAAACGTATACCTTTTCTGGTTTTATAAAGACAGATTCAGTTAGCAAATTTAATTTAAAAGGTGCAAATCTTTTAGTTAGATATCAAGATTCAAGTGGAAACTGGGTAGAAGCCATATCGAATTATATTAATGGATCTAATAGCAGTTGGGAAAGAGCTGAATTAACATTTACTCTTCCACAAGATTCAATTTCAACAAATGTAAACATTTATGCTTGTATATCTAATGAAACTGGAAATGCTTATTTTGATTGTATGCAGCTTGAAGAGGGTAATATAGCTAATAGATATAACTTATTGGAGAATTCAGATTTCGATTATGGGTTGAATTACTGGGATCAAAGCCAAGGTATTACAACTGATGATGGTATAGTAGATATTGATGGCAAAAAGGCATTTAAGTTTAAAGGTGAACTTAAAGTAGTAAAAAACGTATCGCAAAATATAAATATATCAGGAGATTCTACTACACCATTAGTTTTAGGGGCTTGGGCTAAGGGGAGTTCTTTGCCTATTTACGACTATAAAAATTTTGGAATATCTATAGTTTTTAATAAGACAGATGGTACTAAACAGCAAATAGGTATTCCTTTTAATTATTTATCAAACGATTGGCAGTATATATGTAAGGATGTTAGAGCAGATGGTACTTTTAATAGTATAAGTGTGACTATTAATTATGAAAATAATGCCAATATAGCTTATTTAGATAATGTTCAATTATATGTTGATGAATTCTCAAATAGGTTTCAATATGATTCAAACGGAAATCTATCTCAAAGCATAGGATTGGATGAAGCGAGTACAAAGTATGAATATAATTCTAATCAAGATTTAACTAAGATTACTGATTCGCAGACAAATTCGAGTAAAACTATTAATTATGATGATAATCATAATGTTAATAATGAAGTATCAAGTGAAGGTGAAACAATAACTTATAGTCGTGACAATTATGGTAATGTTTTGAGCAAGAAAAACGGAAATGATACTTTGTTTGTAAAAGATTCATCTACGTTTACATCAGATGGGAATTATCTTAAATCTGAAACAGATGAGTTAGGTAATACAGTGTCATATAATTATAATCAAGTTAATGGATTGCTTACTAGTAATACTGATGGTAAAGGAAGTACTGAATATTATAATTATGATAATAAGGATAGACTTACGAGTATAAATAAAACTGTTGATGGAGCAAGTATTACTCAAGTTTATAAGTATACCAATGATAGGCTAAGTAATACAACTGCTAATGGTACGAACTATAACTATCAATATGATTTGTTTGGTAATATAAACGCTATATTAGTAGGAAATCAAAAGTTAGTTGATATAAGTACTTATTCAGAAACTTCACAGAAAACTTCTTTTGCAAATGGACAATCGGTAAATTTAAACTATGACAAAAACATGAATGTAGTAAATAAACAGTATAATGACTTAGCCATAGCAAGATATGAATATGATTCTCAAGGTTTGTTAGGATATAAAAATGATTTAGTTAACGGGAAATATTATAGATATACTTATGATTTATCAGGTAATTTAGCTAAAATATTAGATTCTGAAAAGAATGAAACTAGATTCTCAAATAATTCAGATGGGAAAGTAATTTATGAAAGTTTATACAACAAAATTTTTACTACTCAGTATACTTTAGATAAAGACCAAAGATTAAAAAATATTAATTATTTGAGAGACTCACTAAATAGTGTTCTATATTCCTATGACACTATTGGAAGATTGATTAATAAATCCATTAATACCGGAGAAAGTAATTATAAAACTACATATAGCTTCAAAAATGGGTTAGATGGAGCAACCTCCAATATAATTAACTCAATAAATAATAACGGTAAAATACTAAGCTACACCTATGATAACAATAGAAATATAGAAACAATAACTGATAATGGTAAGACAATTAGATATTACTATAATGAGTTAAATGAACTTAGTAGGGAAGATAATCAAGTATTAAATAAAACTATTGTATATTCGTATGATGCTAGTGGAAATATTTTAAGTAAAGTTGAATACCCATATACAACAGGGATTGTTTCTATTGCAAACAAAACTTATGTGTATGATTATACAGATACAAACTGGAAAGATAAACTTACTAGTTATGATGGCAAAGTAGTTACTTATGATGTCATTGGAAATCCATTGAGTTATAACGGATGGAGTTTTTCATGGGAAGCTGGAAGACAATTAAAGACAATAAATGGAAATGGATATAATATAAGCTATAAGTATAATGACGATGGCATTAGGACAGAGAAAAATGTAAATGGTGTAATTACTAAGTATCACTTAATAGATAATAGAGTAACATATGAAACTAATGGTACAGATATTATTTATTATACTTATGATAATTCAAACACTTTGGTTTCAATGAATTTAAATGGAGTTGAATATTATTATATAAAAAATGTACAAGGTGATATTATAGGATTATTTGATAAAACTGGAGCTCAAGTAGTTAGCTATACTTATGATTCTTGGGGGAAATTAATTTCAATAGATGGAACATTAGCTTCAAGTGTAGGTACAAAGAATCCATACAGATATAGAGAATATAGATATGACACTGAGACAGGATTATATTATCTTCAGAGTAGATATTATAATGCTGATTGGGGAAGATTTTTAAATGCAGATGATACTAGTGTTTTGCAAGCGTCTCAAAGTACGTTGTTAGGGACAAATTTATTTGCATACTGTGGCAATAATCCAACGAATTACGCAGATCCTACTGGACATTGGCTACCTAGAGTAGTAAAAAATATTTTGAAAGCAATAGTTGATGTATTTTGTCAAGACTGGATAGATAATACTTTGATGAATATCGTAGCTACTTTTGGCGGAGGAATAATTGGTGGGATAAATGCTTTTAGGAGTGTTAAAGCTGCAAATAGACTAACTTTATTTATTAAAAAGAATCCGTTAATGCCTACTATAATAGGAGTTTTTAAAGGTATGTTAGTAGGATTTCTTGCTGGAGAGGCTGGAAAGATTTCTAGTGTATTAGGTAAGATATCAAAGTATGTTAATTTTGAAGCAGCATTTGATAGGTATTGGATTGGACAATGGCTTGATAATAAAATATTGTATATAAGAAATAGTTTAGACTATTATATTGAATATAAGTTATAATTAAAGGGGGATATGTAAAGTGACAGAAAGCTATATGAGAGGTATAGTTGTTGGTATAATAATTGTTATATATGCTACTTTTTATATAATTAATAGGGCAAAGAAGCCCAAAAACAAAGAACAGTACATTAGGAAGATACAAATGTATTATGCTAGAAAGAATATGAAAAAGACTATCGAACTTTCAATGGAAGCTTTAAACAGATTTCAATTGGATATTGAGGATAAGGTAACTGTACTTATTGCAATAGCAAATAGTAATTATGAATTGAAAAATTATGTGGACGCTATAATGTACTATAATGAAGCTTTTAATATAACATTTATTCATAAAAAAGAATATCATTATTCGGAGTGCTTTATATATGCACTAGATTGCCTAATAAAGCTAGATAAATTGGAAAAAGCTAAGGCTTTATTCAATAAAATTATTTATTCAAAAGAGGAAAATAAAGAATTTAGAAAACTAATTGTGTTTGCGAAAAAGAATAGTTTGATTTGAACTAGCTAAAAACTTCAGATAAGATTGGTTTTGAAAATAAATTTATAGGATAAAAGAAAGGTCTTCGAATATATTACTTATTAATTCCATTACTGAGAGTATATTGATGCCTTCATACAAATAAAATCAATAAACTTTATAATTAAATTAGTGAACATACTCATTTAGTAATTAAATGGGTATGTTCACTTTTATATAGTAAGTCAGTAGATTATAATTGAGTTTTTAAGTTTCGTCTAAATAGCTTGTTGTATATTTACCTTAGTAGAATAATTTTTAATATATGCTAAATGTACAATTATAGTATGTGTTATAGTTGCTTTAGCAAAAAAATGTCTTGAGGTATAAAGTTATTGAGAAAGTATAATATGAATTGTATATTTTTATTAAAAATAATTTGCATAATGAAGATAGTTACTTCAGTTCCAATAATGCTTTTAGGTGGTAAGGCAAAAACAGAATTGGTTGAAGGATTGTAGAAAAAAGGCAGTATAACAATCATTGATACAAAAATAAAAAACTTATAAAAAACGTAATAGACTGATGTTAGTGGGTACTGGAATGGTAGCATTAGCTGGAATAATAGGTATATTAGTTCAGAGATTATAATAATGGGTAGCTCATTAGTACTTTATGCGATAAATTTATTTAAATATTTGATAATTACTATTATCTAATATATAGTAATATTGTAAGATAAGATATTGGTAGAATTGAACATATAAATGTAAATATAAAGTTGATGAATTTTATCTTTTTATGAATATAAAATTTTATAATTATAAAAAGATAAAAAGATAAAAAGATAAAAAGTTAACAATTTATGTGTAGAATCAGGCTTGAGGACCTTAAGTAGGTTTAAGAGAGAAAGGAATTAAATATGGCAGATAATGAACTTAGAAGTATATTAGACAATCCTATTTCTATAAGAAATATAGAAAATCCAAACATAGAATTAAAGCTAGCTGCTGTTAAGAACAATGGATTTGCTATTCAGTATATAAAGAATCCAGAATATGAGGTTCAATATGAAGCAGTTAAAAATAATCCTTTAGCTATAGAGTATATTGAAGACGTTGCTGAAGATATAGCGGTTATGGCAGTTAAGAGTCTTTGGAATTCACTAAAGGTTATAAAGAAGAAAACTGAGAAGGTGGTCACAGAAGCTGTAAAAGCTAAGGGGTGGGCTATACAATTTGTTGAGCATCCAAGTGTAGAACTTCAACTTATGGCTGTAGCTAAAGATTATGATGCAATAAAATATATAAAAGATCCATCTGAAGAGGTACAGCTTAAGGCCATTGAAAGCTACTGGGGAGCTGTAAGATTTATAGAAAGACCGACCTTGAATGCTAAAAGAGCTGCTGTTAAGGCTAGTGAAGAGGCAATTAATTATATTTCGAATTTTGATTATGAAGATATAAAGCTTTTTATAAGAGACAATATAAATGTAGTTAAGTATATACATGACAGCATAGAGGTGGACATGGTTGTGGAAGTACTGATGGAGGAGTTTGCAAGAGAAGATATCAGTGCTGACTATGTAAGAAATTATTTAGAGCTTGAGATACTTGATATGAATAAAGTAAGGTTTATAAGTGAGTATGGAAGTAAAAATGCTAAGAAGATTTTAGTTGATTATAAGCTATCGATGTAGAGAAGGTGACGGTATGAATTTTGGTGAAGCATTAAAAACAGTTGAATTAATTTTAGAGGCAGGGGATGTGCCTCTTATTATAGGTGAAAGTGGAATAGGTAAAACTTCTTTAATTAAGGAGTTATGTGAAGAAAATAGATATTACCTGGTAAATATAGACGCTAATCTTCTTAAAGAAGGAGAAATTGGGGGATTACCAACAGTTGAAGATAGAGATTATCTGATAGGTGGCAAAAAAGTTAAGAGGAAAACTACTATTTATGCTACTCATTCTAAGCTTGTAGAAGTTGATGAGGCTTTAGAAGATGGAAGTACTGATTCAGTTTTACTTTTTATAGATGAGCTTAATAGATGTGAGCATGCAGTACAGCAGGAACTTATGAATCTTATACTCAATAGAGAGATTAATGGATATAAATTATCTTATAGAGTTCATGTGGTTGCTGCTATGAATCCTTCGAACAAGTATGATGGTTTTGAGGAAAGTGATTATCAAGTTGTGGACATGGATCCAGCGCAAGAGGACAGATTTGTTTGGATCAACATGGATTCGGATGTTAAGTCGTGGATAAAGTGGGCAATGGGTAAAGGTAATATACATGGAGATGTCATTCAATTTATATCCACTTTTCCAGAATATCTTCACACACCAGATTCTAAAGATAGCATTAAAGCGACTCCAAGAAGTTGGGAAAGAATATCTAAATCTTACAGGGTTTATTTAAAGCATAAAGATAGCATATCCTTTGATATATTCTACAATGTGGTTAAGGGAAACGTAGGAACTAGCATTTCAGGAGATTTTATAAACTTCGTAAAAAATTTGAAAACACCGCTTATAACTGCTGCGGATATATTTGAAGATGATATTTTATCTTTTGAACTAAAAGAAAGAACTAAAAATGAAAGTCATTCTAGACTTTATATAATTGCTAAAAACTGCTTGGAATTCTTGGACGGTTTAGAAGGAAAAAGAAGTAACAAAATAGCTGTTTTCTCAGAATTATTAAAGGCATATCCTAAGGATTTAAGGCTTGGAATAATGAAAGAGATAAAAAGTGACTATTCTTCCAGTGGGTTATATAAAGAAATTTTAGATACAGAAGACTTCTTAGATGCATTCTTCGATATATTTGCATAGTACTTGCAAGACGATTATGAGTAAATTATATAAAATGCTTCATATTTAAATCCTTCAAGATAAAGATTCATAAAATTACCGAAATTTTTATTTTGAGCCTAAGGATTGAAGTGTTCTATCTTTAATTCCCTAATAAGGATGTGATAATATATGAATTTTGATATAAGAAGAAGAGAGTTACTGAGGGAAGTAACCACTTGGGAAAGTGAAAATGATGTTAATGAGAGTTTTAAAAGAGGCTTTAATGAGTTAATAGAACAAGTGATAATAAGTATGCTAGAAAAAGAAGATAACTTTTTTGGTCAATTTCTTGTACAAGTAAAGAGATGTATTAAACTAGATATAACTTGGCCGATAGCTACTGAGCCACTTATATCAGGCTTTAACATGTATTTTAATCCGGTTTTATTTCTTCAATGCGAGCTTAAGGAAATGCAGGCACTTTTTAAACATGAAATCTATCATATAATGTTAGGGCATTATGAAAGGCAACGGGCTTTAAGAAATAAATATTCTAATATAGCTATAAGTAAGGCTATGGATATAGCTGTAAACCAATATATTGAGCATCTTCCTGCTTGGTGTGACAGACTATATACTGTGAACTTAGAATATGAGCTTGAACTTAAGGAAGATATGACAATGGAGCAGTATGCTGAGGAAATACAGAAAGCAATAACTAAAAAGGGTAAGAAGGCAATAGTAAAAACTAAAGAGAATATAGCTACAAGTATTAATGTAGAAAGTGCTCATGACACTTGGGAAAATTCTAGTATATCTGAAGATATATTAAAAGAGATAAAGAAAAAAACTGCCCTAAATGCTTATAAAGGGAAAGCTCCTAAAAATATTGAAAAATATATATTAGCGCTAGATGAAAAACCTGAAATTCAATGGAGTGATTACTTAAAAAAGTTAATACCTTCTGTAAGATGTGGATATAAAAAAACAATTACCCGTAAGGATAGAAGACAGCCAGAGAGATTAGATTTAAGGGGGAAGCTTCCAAGTGTATTGCCTAAAATTTTAGTGGCTATTGATATAAGTGCATCTATGAGTGATAAAGAAGTAAATAATATAATGATTGAGATTTTGGCAATATCAAAAAGTAGAAGTGCAGAAATCACAGTGATCGAATGTGACAACGAAATAAGAAGAGTATATGAATTAACATCTCCAAAAGATATAAAAAAGAGAATAAGTAAAAGTGGAGCAACTAAATTTTCACCAGTGTTTGAATATATGAAGAAAGAGAATATGAGGAATCATATTTTAATATATTTTACTGATGGGGTAGGTGAACAAGACCTTACTGTAAAACCAATAAATAAAGATATCCTATGGGTACTTACTGGTAAGGAAGAACTTAGCTTGAAGAAGTATCCTGGAATAGTAAAAAGGCTTACTAGAGAAGAAACAATAAAATATGGATATGATTATGGACTTCAAGCTATGAGAGATGTTATACATGACTGGGCTAGGTAGAGATATATCACTTAGATTTCAACAATATTCTTAGGAATAGCAATAATATAAAGCTAATCATGAAGAGGAATATATAAAGATGCATATTGTGTTACATTATGTAACGTTAAAAAAGTTAAATTAATAAAAAATTCATAATCTTCGTAATATCCAATATAGATGAATGATACATCCTATGGTAAAATGTAATCTATAGGGATTTATACGAAGATTACGAATTTATACATGTTTGAGTTTGTCTTAAGCCTTGTAGCTCGGGGGGAGATTATATGGGGAAGTTTAAAAATTCTCAGTATGTTACTTTTATTGTGGTAGTTTTACTTATAAGTTTGATTGTAAATGTTTTCTTAAGTATTGATAACGGAAACTATAGGGAGAGGATTGGAAAAAAATCTTCTGATGAACTAGAGACAATAATACATGGAAATGAAACTATTAATCAAATATTGGCTAATTCAATACAGAGCAAGTGTATATTAAAAACTGATTTGGTCAAGTTATCTTCCCAGTATGATCAAGTGTATCTAGGAGTTTGGAAGTTAATGGATGACTATTCCTATTATAAGCAATCTAAGAGATTTACATTTAAAAATGATTCAAATATTAATTATGATATTACAAATGACACAATCAATAAGATAAAGCTTTATGTAAATAAGTTTGTTGAAAGTAATGCTAACTCAAATGGGGACAAGGTAGAACTTAAAAGCAATGATTTGCTGAACTTTAAAAAGATGAATGATTTTTCGAAGGAATTAGATGCTTATTTCCAGTCGACTATAAAGAAGAACTCTAATGATGGAACTTACGACGGAATGAAGGATAAGATAGAAGTTAAGAATTTATGGATTGATATGTTAAATAAGATATTTAACATAAGTAATAACTATTCAAGCTTTGAGTTTAAGGCTTAGAATTTAAGGTGTGTTGAAATTAAGGTGCTACTACATCCGATACTTTAATGAACTTCGCAAAGAATTAATATGATTTTCTTCAATGAAGTTGCTAAAACTGTATAACTCACTACGTTCGGACAATACAGTTTTTTTACGCAACTTCATCTCCGAAAATCATTTAATTCTAATAGCTCGTTCATATAGTATCTCCGTAGCATCACCTTAATTTCAACAATAACATTAAACTGATATAATATTATTGTATTGTAAATTTATATAGCTATGTATAATAATGAATTAATAATATAAAAATAAAAGGAAGAGATATTTATATCTCTTCCTTTTTGAGGATAATTATTCAAAATGATTACCTAAGGTAAAAGTTGTTACTAGTGGCAACCACCACAAGTACCACAGCCGCCTTCAGGTTCAATTATTGGTCTTAGTGATAAGCCTCTGCCATCATTTTCTTCTGTTGATAAAATGATAAAACCACCAAATTCATCAACTAAATTAGGCTCTACAAGGAAAGTAATATCATTTACTTTTTCAACTACATCATTTTCATGTGATTCATCAACAGAAATATTAAATACTGGACCACTACAACCGTAACCTGCAAGGTTTATTCTGATGTTGTAGTTATCAATTTCATTTTCATCTAAGAACCCTTTGAATTCCTCATAAGCTGGTGTGCTTATTGTTATTTTTTCCATAAAAATCACCTACTTGATAATAAATAGTATTTAAAACTTGTTTTCAGTATATACCTATTAATTACTAAATGCAAGTGTTTTGATTTATTATAATGTTTGAATATGTTGGAAAAAATGATACAATATAAATATAAAATATAGAATTGAGGGGACAGCATGATTCCGTTTGAAGAGGAATTTTATATTGATAAACTAAAGATATATCACGACAAGTTAAAAAATACTAAAATTAATAATCTGATTATAAGTGAGAATTATTTAAATAGATTAGAAGGGTATCTTTTTTTAGAAGATGGACTTTCATATAATAATAAATTACAGATACTAGAACTCACTAATGGTGAAAAAAGGTATATGGAGCTTTCGCCTAAGGAAATCCAAGGTTCTTTTGAGGCTATTAAAAAGGTGAGAGGAAAAGTTGGAGTCGTTGGACTTGGAATGGGGTACTTCGTTCAAGAAATATTACAAAAGGAAGAAGTAACTGATATAGTAGTTTATGAAAAGGATAAGGATGTAATCAGTCTTTATGAAGCTAATTTTGGTTCTAATAAAAGAGTTAAATTAATTAATTGTGATGCATTTGAAGCTCACAAAGAAACTTTTGATTTTTTCTACGTAGATATTTATAATTATGAACTTTCAAAAGATGTTGTGAGTCATTTTATTAAATTCAATGAGCTTCATAACATAGAAAATTATTTGTTTTGGGGAATGGAACACTTTTTGTTAAGTTGTAAGGTGGAAGAAATAGCTTGGGTATACATACCAGAGTTATGGATGGGAATGGCAAAAGATTTATTTGAGAGATTTAATGATTCAAAATATATAGATTACTTTAAGCAACTAGATGAAGAGTTAGTAAAAGATGTATTGGGTTGTTTCGCAAAAGTACTTTAGTATAGTTTTCTTAAGTAAAGATTTATGTTATCTACGGAAAGACTGATGTGCAAAAAATGAAATATATTTGCCTGTCAAGTTTTCTTCTTATCCATTTGAAAAGGCAGATACGTTAAAAAGTTCGCTGAAGAGAATCATTTCAGTGAACTTTTTTTTATTTACATAAATAGAAAATTAAAGAAGTTAAACTTAGATACGATAATAAAGAGTTGTTATACTAGAAGAGTATATATACATGCAGGAAAGCTGCTTAATCGGGAATTTATTTTTAAGGATTAATAAAGTTCTGAGAGTAAAATTTTAAAATATGAATTTGATAGAAATATATATTTTAATTAATAATTATGCTTCAAGATATTTGAATTTAAAATAAAACTTTATATATTATGTATAATTATGTAATTCTATATAATATTGTGTTATAATCTGTAAGTATGAAAATTTTGATGTTTTATCATAGTAAAGGATGAAGTATGGTGAGTTTATATTATTTTATAATAGTTATTGTTTCGTATGCGATTTTTTCAACGATATTCATGATCTACAATATAATAGAACCTAAAAAATATTTTGGATATATATCATTAAGTCATATTGTAGGGATATTCACTACAGTTGCAACTTTATATAGAGAAGTTTATCATAATTCAATAGCAAAAGGTTTATCTGTATTTTTCTTTCTAGCCTGTCATTTCATAATATACATAGGACTATTAGAATTTATGGGAAAAAGGATAAGAAAATCATATATTACTGCAATGTTTATAGTACTGATTATGGACCTAGTTGCTATTTATGATTTTAATATAGTTTCTGTTATTATACATAAGGTGCTTTTAATGTCCATTTACATATATATAGGAAAGAAATTTATTAAACATACAAATACAATAAGCAGGAGAGCTTTTGGGATAGTTGCTATATTTCTTTCATCATTCCAGATTATTTATTTTATAGCGAGTTTATTTTTAGACCTTCAAAGATTTAAGATAGATCTTGTGGCTTATTTGGTGCAAAGTTTCATATTATCTTTACTACTTATAGCAGTTACTATAGAAGAGTCAAGAAAGAATATGGATTTAAAGTTAATGGATCTGAAGAATCAGGTTGAAAATAAAAAGATTATGTTAGAAGAAGCTTATGAAGTAGATAAGCTTAAAAATGAGTTTATAGTAAATATATCACACGAGTTAAGGACACCTATAAATGTACTTTATAGTAGTATACAATTGATCGAACATACTGATATTAAAAATAATGAAGATAGTGTAAGAAATTATCTACTCAGTATGAAGGGTAATGTAAGAAGACTTATTAAGCTTGTAAATAACTTCATATATATAAGTGCTATTGATACAGGTTATATGAAATTAAAAATGGGCAACTACGATATAGTAGAGTTTATTGAATCTTTAACTTTGTCAACAGTTGATACTGCTAAGGATAAAAATGTAGAATTAGTATTTGATACCGAATTTGAAGAACATATGATAGCCTTTGATAGTGAAAAGTTAGAAAGAATTATGCTAAATCTGCTTTCAAATGCTTTTAAGTATACAAAAACGGATGGACACATTGAGGTAGTTTTATCTAAAGAAAATCAGTATATAGTTATAAGCGTAAAAGATGATGGTGAAGGAATACCTGAAGACATGCAAGATAAGATATTCGATAGATTTGTAAGAGGAAGTAGTTCTCTTGTAAGAGAAAACGAGGGAAGTGGCATAGGACTATCTTTGGTGAAGGAACTTGTAGAAATGCATGGCGGGAAGATTCTACTAGAAAGCAAAGTTAAAGAGGGAAGTACCTTCAAAGTATATTTACCTGATAAAGAAAAAAATGATTTAGCTATCAATTCAGTTGAAAGTCTAGTAAATAGCGAAAATAAAGATATAGAATTCTCTGACTTGCTTTAGTATGCAAAAAGACCACGAGTAAAATCGTGGTCTTTTTTGAGGTCAAAATTCTATTTTACAACTATATTAACTAAACGTCCTTTTATAACTATAACCTTAACGATTGTTTTATCAGCAGTAGCATTCTTTATTGCTTCATCTTCTAAAGAAGCAGCCTTAATTTGTTCATCATTAAAATCACTTGGGATAACTATTTTAGATTTTATCTTACCATTTACTTGTATAGCTATCTCTATTTCGTCTTTTACAAGAGCCTTAGGATCAAATGTTGGCCAAGAAGCATTAAATACAGAGAATTCATTGCCAAGTGATGCCCAGTTCTCTTCTACAAAATGAGGTGCAAATGGTGCTAAAAGCTTCAAATAATCATCTAATACTTCCTTTAGGAAAGTAGGATTTATAGTGCTTTCTTGAGTATACTTAGATAAAGCATTGATAAATTCCATCATTCTTGCTATAGCTGTATTGAATTGCATCTTTTCAGTATCATCAGAAACAGCTCTTATTGAATTATGTCTCCAGAAGTTAAGTTCTTTTTCAGCCTTATCAATTGTTGATTTAGTATTCTTACCTGAATCAATAAGCTCTTTTGAAGTCTCTATTATTCTTTCGATTCTTTCAACAAATCTGTGAACCGATTTTATACCATCGTCACTCCATGCGCCACCTTCTGTATAAGCAAAACCAAACATTAGGTACATTCTAAATACATCTGCACCGTATTTTGAGATATAATCATCAGGAGATATTGTATTTCCTTTTGATTTACTCATTTTTAGTCCATCTGGTCCAAGGATTAAGCCTTGATGAGTTAAGGATTTAAATGGTTCGTCAAAGTTAACGTAGCCCATATCTCTTAATGCTTTAGTTATAAATCTTGCGTATAGTAAGTGCATGCAAGCATGTTCAGGTCCACCTACATATTTGTCTACAGGAAGTATCTTGTTGATCGTTTCAGTATCAAAAGGTTTCTCTGTATTTTTGTTATCTGGGTATCTTAAATAATACCAAGAAGAACAAATGAAGGTATCAAGAGTATCTGCTTCACGTTTTGCAGGTCCACCGCAGCAAGGGCAAGTAGTGTTCATAAATTCTTCACTCTTAGCTAGAGGTGATTTTCCATCTGGAGTGAACTTAACATCATATGGAAGCTCTACTGGAAGATCTTTTTCTGGTACTGGAACTGTTCCACATTTTTCACAATAAACTATTGGAATTGGAGTTCCCCAATATCTTTGTCTTGATACTAGCCAGTCTCTAAGTCTAAAGTTTACTTTTTGCTCTCCAAGATTACTTTCAGCTAGTTTTTCAACAACCTTAACCTTTGCTTCTTCAGTTGTTAAACCGTCAAACTCTCCACTGTTAACAAGTACACCATATTCAGTATATGGAAGTTCATCATTTCCACCATTTTTAGCTGCTATCACTCTTTCTATAGGAAGCTCATACTTAGATGCGAAAGAATAATCTCTATCATCATGAGCTGGTACTGCCATTACTGCACCTGTACCGTAAGTTGCAAGTACATAGTCACCTACCCAAATTGGAACTTCTCTGTTGTTTATAGGATTTATAGCATAAGAACCAGTGAATACACCAGTTTTTTCTCTTGTTATAGATTGTCTTTCTATATCTGATTGCTTTTTAGCTTCTTCTTTATAGTTTTCCACGTCGCCTTTGAATTCATCCTTAGTGATATCGTCAACTAATGGATTTTCCGGTGCTAATACAACATAAGTTACTCCGTTTAGGGTATCTACTCTAGTTGTGAATACATCAAATTTAATATCTGAGTCTTTCACTTTGAAGGTAACCTCTGCACCAGTTGATCTTCCAATCCAATGTTTTTGCATGGATACTGTCTTTTCTGGCCAATCAAGTGTATCAAGCTTTTCAAGTAATTCATCAGCATAATCAGTTATCTTAAAGAACCATTGAGTTAAGTCTTTTTTTGTAACTTCAGTTGAGCATCTTTCACAAGCACCATCAACTACTTGTTCATTTGCAAGAACAGTATTACATGAAGGACACCAGTTTACTGGAGCTTTCTTTCTATAAGCTAAACCTTTTTCATACAACTTTAAGAACAACCATTGTGACCACTTGTAGTAGTCTGGTGAACAAGTTATAACTTCGTTATCCCAGTTGAACATTGCACCCATAGCTTTAAGCTGTTGTTCCATTGTTTCAATGTTATTATAAGTAGAATCCTTAGGATGAATTCCAGTTTTTATAGCGTAGTTTTCTGCTGGAAGACCGAAGGCATCAAAACCCATTGGCTGGAACACATTGTAGCCCTGCATCTTTTTAAATCTTGCCCAAGAATCAACTGGTCCATAGTTAAACCAGTGACCAGCATGAAGCTGACTTCCTGATGGATATGAGAACATTTCAAGCACATAAAGCTTTTTATCTAAATTCTCTTTATCAAATTTATATAGATTAGTTTCTTCCCACTTTTTTTGCCATTTTTTATCTACGGCAGTACTGTATTTTCCCATTACTTTTCCTCCCTTAATGCTTACTAAAATATTAATAATTAAATGTTCTAGTAAATTTTTATATAAAATGAAAAATCGCTAAAGCAACTTTCTTTAGAGATTTTTTTGCGCATCTGCCTTTTCTTAAGCGTATGTGCAAAATCTTACAGGCGACATATTCTTCTTTTTTTTTATTCTTTAACTTATACTATGTCTTAAGTCTGTTTGTATAATTATCAATAGATATAATTTCTTAAAGAATAAAAAAAGCCCTTCGTCTCCAAAAGAGACGAAAGGCATGATCCGCGGTACCACTCTTATTAGATCAGTGAATAATAAAATATTCATTGATCTCACTTAATTTTATAACGGAAAATCCGTACCTGATTTTCTTCAGGTATGCTCCATGGCGAGTTCATATTGTTGAAACACTGTGTCGCACCATCCCACAGCTCTCTGAAGATTCTAAAATACTACTATTCCAATTCACAGCTTTAATTATTATATTTATTTACATGATATTATATATTATACGAAAAGTTACAGTCAATAGCAAATAATAAAATTTATAATATAAGTATTTAATTCTAATAGCTTGCGCATTTAACATCTCATGTATAGTCAATTAATTTCAACAATTTTTTTAAGCATAGCCCTAAAATAGAACTATAATTAAAATCTTTGTATCACATGAAAATCACATATTTACTTGATATTGATTCAACAATTATTTTATATAATTCTAAATGTAAGCAAAACAAAATATTAGTTACTAAAACTTTAGATGTAATTTATATATGCTGGTATATCTTCCCCCCTTTTTAGATACTATCAGCATATAGAATTTTTCTAAGAAAGGTGCTAAAGATTTATTATTCGTGGATTAATTATAGTTTTAATTTTTGATAATAGTTGATAACATTTGACAAAATTTATAGTATAATTATTAATAAAGGTATAGTAAATTCAAGATGAAAATTATTGCAGGTTTTATTTCTATTATACTGCTTGTAGAATTTTACTAGGCATGCTTATAAGATTGAAGAACAAAAGATGTGTTTTTATAAAAATGAAATTGTTTTCAAAGCCTTTATATTTATTATGGCAAAAGAGGACAAGTATATAAGCATTGAGATAAAGCACGTCTCTATTAAAAACATTTAAGGGAGTGGGTAAGGGTGAAATTGTTAAACAGGATGAAATTATGGCAAAAGATGAGTGTACTTACGGTTAGTTTTTTAGTCTTTATTGGACTTATGGGAGGAGCTTCTATACTTAGATTATCAGATTTGAACTCAAAGATAATTGAGCTTAATGATGAAAGACTTACACCAATAGTACAATTAGAGGATATTAAAACAGGTATTGATTCAATAAAATACGATACTAATACACTTATGGATGAAACTGATACTAGTACAATAGCTAATACAAAAGCTACTATAGCAACAGAAGTTGCATCAGTAACAAAAGCATTAGATAAACATAAATCAGATCCTGAGTTTAAAACATTGCTTGCTGACTTTAACTCTTTCTTACAAGCTAAGGATGCCTTTATAAATAATGCTGAAGAAAGAGCTAATGAGAAAGCACAAGGTGTACAAGGTCAACCAGGACAACCAGGGCAACAAGGACCACCAGCAGCTGTATCAAACTTTGACTCAATGAAGAATACCTTAACAAAGGATTTCAATAAGATAATAGATAAACATGTAGCGGAAGCAAAAACTACATATGACAGTAGTAAAGTTACTTATACAACTACTAGATTGGCTTTATTTGGGCTAATAGCTATTTGTGCTTTAGTTTCAATTGTATTATCTCTTATTATAATAAGAGCTGTGGTTGTGCCTGTAAGAAGAGTTACTTCAAAGCTTAAAGAAATTAATGAAAGCAATGGTGATTTAACTCAAAGAATAAATTATAACAGTAATGATGAAGTTGGAGAATTAAGCAAAAACTTCGACAAGTTTATGGATAAATTACAAACAATAATTAGAGAAGTTGCAGTATCTGCAGATACTATATCTTCTTCAAGTGATCAACTTAATGCATCAACTGCTACTTCTACCGAAAGTCTTGAAGAAATATCAAAAACGGTTATGGAGATATCAGCTTCAACTTCAGATGGAGCTGCCGCTGCTGAACAAACAACTGCTAGTCTTATAGAAGCTGCAAGTTTCTCTGAATCTACAGCAGTAGCGAGTAAGAATACGACAAACAACGGAAGAAAAGCAAAAGAAGCTGCAGAAAATGGTGAACTAAAAGTAAATGAAATAGTAGAATCAATAACAGAAATTGCAGAATCATCTAAGGAAGTTTCATCAATAATTAATGATCTTGATGTTTCCTCAAAGAAAATTGGTGATATTATAAAGATAATAACTTCAATATCAGAACAAACAAATCTTTTAGCTTTGAATGCAGCTATTGAAGCAGCAAGAGCTGGTGAGGCTGGAAGAGGCTTTAACGTAGTATCTGATGAGATAAGAAAGCTTGCTGACGAAAGTAACAATGCAGCTAAGGAAATCGCTGAGTTGGTTAAAGAGAATCAGATTAAATCTGCTACTGCAGTTCAATCAGTAAGTCAAGTTGAGGATAAGGTAGCTCTTGGAGTTTCTAAGGCTTCTGAGGTTAGAGAAACTATACAAAATATAATAGATAGTATTCAAAATATAGCAGCTCAGATTGAGCAAATTGATGATGCTAATGAACAACAAGCAAGAAGTACTAAGGAAATAGAAAGAGCTATAGGAAATATTGCTTCAACATCAAATGAAATAGCAGGAAGAACTGAAAATATGAGTGCTAGCGTACAAGAACAGCTTAGTGCTATGTCTGAAATAGAAAGAACTACAGATGAGTTATTTGAAATGTCTAAAAAGCTTAAAGAAATAACATCTGGATTTAGAGTTTAAGGAATGCTTTATCAAACATAAATTAACCATAATAGAATGATTTTGAATAGTAAAAAAGATTGATGTACTTGCATCAATCTTTTTTACTGTTTGAGAAAGTATAAAATTTATGTCACCTGCCAGTTTTTCCTCATATGTATTCGGAAAGACAGATGCGTTAAAAAAGCTCACTGACGAAGGTAGTTTCAGAGACTTTTTTATGTTAACCAAAACTACTATTTTCAATTTCGTTGAAAGCTTTTTAGGTCATACAGTAAAAGATAAGTTTTCGTTATGAAAACCTATAAATAGTGTCTGATAGAAATGAGGTTTATGGGTATTAAAACTATACTTAAGGGGAATATAAGTTCAATTATAGGATAAGACAACGCCACAGTAATTGTAACTTTTATGAAGTGAATTAATTAATTTGGTATGATATAATAAGTTGACATTTTACTGTTAAGAGGAGAAGTATAATATGGGGAAACGTTATAAGAAGAAAGTGAAGAAACCAATTAATAAGAAAAAGAGAGTATTAATAGTTGCTACAGTTGTTATCATTATAATCGGGCTGGTTATTGGTATACCATATTACATGCTAAATAGGCAACTTTCAAAGATACATAAGGCTGAACTTCCTACCAATATAGGAATTGATAATAATTCCTATTTAGAGAAAAACAAAGAATTGCAGGATAATTACATTAACATCTTATTGATGGGAGTGGATTCAAGAGCTGCAGATCAGGATGCAAGATCTGATTCTATGATGATTGCAACCATAGATAAGAAACATAATAAAATAAAACTAGCTTCCCTTATGAGAGACATGATTGTCGATATGACAGGACACGGACCTATGGAGGGATTAAATCAAGATAGATTAACTCATGCGTATGAGTACGGTAAAGCTGAATTAACTTTAAAAACCGTTAATGAAAACTTTAAGATGAACATAAAAAACTTTGTGGAAGTTGACTTTTTTGGACTTGAGAAGATAATAGATCAAGTTGGCGGAGTAGAGATAAATGTTACTTCAGAAGAGGTTCCATATTTAAATGCCTATGTAAAAGAAGTTGCTGGAATAGAGAAAGTAACTCCTAAATTAGTTACGAAGCCTGGGCTACAGCTTCTAGATGGAAAGCAGGCAGTTGGTTACGCTAGAATAAGATACGTGGGAAATATGGATTTTCAAAGAACAGAAAGACAAAGAACTGTTTTAACAAAGGTTTTAGAAAAGCTTTCTAGTATGAATCCATTGCAACTAAATAATGCAATTGGTGAAATGCTACCAAATGTTACTACAAGTATGGATAGATCAGATATAATAAGTTTATCTAAAGATGTGCTTTTAAAGAAGATAAATAAAGTAGAGCAATTAAGAATTCCTATAGATGGGCATAACGGTACAATCTATGTTAGAAATACATATTTTTTAGGCTGGGACAAAAAGGAGAATCTTGAAGCACTTCATAAGTTTATATATGAAGAAGATTACAATGAGGAGTCTATAAAATAGCCTGGATTTATAAAAAGGTTTCTGTTTTATTTACAGTATTCAGGAGATGGTTTATAATCAAAAGGATGTGTAGAATTTTACAAATTAAGGTTTAGTAAATAGTTTTAAAAGAGCATACACAGCAGTGCATGCTTTTTTTATTGTGTAAGAGTACTTCAGCAACTTTTTTAGTGTAGAGAAGCTTTAATCATTGTAAGAAATACTGATTATGTAATATGATTATATATGTATATATTTGAACGTATAATTTTGGAGGAGAATGATATGAACAACAGGGACAGCCTTCTTATTAAGGGAAATAAGCTAAAGCAAATTTTATATAAGTACTATTATGTTTTGTTACTGATAATTTTAGCTATAACTGTTTTTAGCTTAACATATAAACTTGGAGTAGAGCCTATAAAGGATTGGGATGAGGCTAGACATGGAGTTAATGCTTATGAAATGCTCAAAAATAATAATTATATAGTGAATACTTTTAATTATGAAAATGACTACTACAACTTAAAACCACCACTAAGTTATTGGGGAATAATTTTAGGATTTAAGATATTTGGATATAATCTAATAGGTTTTAGAGCTATGTCGGTTTTGAGTGCTTTTTTAACTATAATTATTGTAGCAGTATTCTCATACAAGAGATTTGGAAGAATTGCATCACTAGTGTCAGTTGGTGTTATGGCTACTTCAATACACTTTTTACAGTTTCATGGAGCAAGAAGTGGAGATGCAGATTCAATGTATGTTTTGCTGTTTACAATTTCAATTATGGCAGCAATAAATTCATACTATAAGAAGAGTTACATATATGTAACTGGACTAGCCTTTTCACTAGCATTCTTAGCTAAGAGTTGGCATACTATGGCTATAGTAGGAGTTGTTGGACTATATTTAATAGTCACTAAGCTAATTTTAAAGTTTAATTGGAAACAGTGGCTTACATTCATTGGATGCAGCTTTGGACCTATTCTTGTATGGGCACTTATAAGAGTAAGATATGATGGTTTTAAATTTATTCATGATATGGTAACTTATGATTTGCTTTCTAGAACTAATTCTCCAATAGAGGGACATACAGGTCCTTGGTACGACTATATTATAGATTTAGTTGTGTATTATAGATGGTATATTGCTGTTTTTATTTTACTTGTATTTATACTAATAATATCAAGAAACATAAGATATGCTATTAAGGACAATCTTAATGAGTATATAGGATTAATAATATGGGTAGTGCTACCGTTGATTTTATTTTCAATTGCCAAGACAAAATTGGCATGGTACATATTCCCTATATATCCACCATTAGCATTATTGATAGGATGTATGGCTGAGTATAGTATTCAAAGCTTTAGAAAAAGTGTATATCCTATTATATTATGCCTAATAATTGCCGCTACAGCAGGATTATATGAATATAAGCTCTTAAATTATATTAGAACTGAACCTGTAGATGTGTTTGAAAACTATCTAAGAGATAGCAAGATATCTTTAGACAAGTACACTTCTTATGTTTATAGACCTACTCAAGTTGAAGGTACGGATTGGAATCAAAGAAATGTATTTGCTTTAGAGCTTTTCAAAGATGGAAAAGCGAAGAATGGTGGCATAAAGGAATTCTTAAATACAAACAAAGATAGTATTCTGTTTTTAGATAATAATGAAGCATCATTAAAATTAATTAAAGAAAATAACCTTAAAATAGTAGATTCTAATAGCAGTATAATTTCTGTAGCTAAGCAATAAATAAAGTTTAAGCTTACGATAACGCACGTAAAGATAATACCCAAATCGTCATATGATTTATATGATTGCATCTATGTTCAAAATAGTAACTTAAATTTAAGTTACTATTTTTTATTTCTATAAATTCGGATTGAAGTGTTTCATATTTAAAACAAACCAAAAAAATGACACCAAAAACAAAAAACAATTACTTATGTAAACGTTCGTAGCATTGTAAAATAATACTTGTAAACGTTGCAGTGAGGGGGAGAAAGGATGCAGGAACGAGGAACAGCCGTAGCAATAAACAAATCAAAAAACAAAGTACCATTCAAAGAAAAATTTGATAAGATGAAACTAAAGTTTAAGAATCAAAAGCAACTGCAAGTTATGGCATGGCTTGGAGTTATATGGATGATTATTTTTTCCTACATACCAATGTATGGGGTAGTAATTGCTTTTAAGAAGTATAATATTACGAAACCTATATCAGAAGCACCTTGGGTAGGACTTCAATACTTTAAAGAATTTTTAGCTGATGAGAATTTCATGAATGTAATGAAAAACACAGTAGGTATCAGCATATTTAAGCTTATAGTATGTTTTCCATTACCAATAATTTTTGCATTGATGTTGAATGAGCTTACATCTATTAAGTTCAAAAAGTTTGTACAAACTATATCATATCTTCCACACTTTTTATCATGGGTAATACTTGGTGGAATAATGATGAACTGGCTTTCTGATGTAGGAATTCTCAATACAATATTAAAGAGTCTACACATAATAAAGGAGCCAATCACCTACCTCGGGGAACCGAAGTATTTTTGGCAGATATCGGTAATATCTGAATTATGGAAGGAATTGGGCTGGTCAGCTATAATATACCTTGCAGCCATAGCAGGGGTAGATCCCGAACTGTATGAAGCAGCAACCACTGATGGAGCTGGAAGAATTAGAAAAATGATAAGTATAACTTTACCTTGCATAAAACCTACTATAGCACTACTGTTTATACTTGCAGTATCAGGGCTTTTAAATACAAACTTTGACCAAATAATGGTTTTAAAGAATCAATTAAATGCTAGTGCTAGTGATGTTTTAGATGTATATGTTTATAGAATGGGTTTACAACAAGCAAGATTCTCTTATGCAACAGCAGTAGGATTATTTAAATCAGTAATAGCATTTATGCTTTTATGGTCTGCTAATTTTGTAAGCAAAAAGATGAATGATACATCATTATTCTAGGAGGAGCAAGGTATGAAGATAAATTTTTTAAAACGCCGAACTAAAGGCGAAGCAGTATTTGATACTATAAACATAATAATCATGCTAGTAATATGTTTTATAACTATATATCCAATTTGGTACACAGTAATTAACTCTTTTAATGAAGGACAAGATGCTATGCTTGGAGGGATTTACTGGTGGCCTAGAAAGTTCACTTTAGATAATTACAAAGCAGTGTTTAGTAATGCAGGGATTATAAAGGCTCTAGGGGTAACGGTTGCGAAAACTGTAATAGGAACTGTAGTACATGTTTTCTTTACAGCGATGGTAGCATACTCACTTTCAAAGAAGAGTCTAGTTGGAAGAAATTTTTATACAACTTTAGGACTAGTAACACTATTCTTTAGTGGTGGTTTAATACCTCTATATTTACTTATAAGAAATTTAGGAATGTTAGATAACTTTTTAGTTTATATAATACCAGCAGCATTTAGTTTTTATGACTTGCTAATATTCAAATCGTTCTTTAGCCAGATACCGCCTTCGCTGGAGGAAGCAGCGAGGATAGATGGAGCAACTGACTTTAAGATATTTATTAGGGTAGTAATACCTATATCACTTCCAGTAATAGCAACTATAGCATTGTTCCATGGTGTTTATCAATGGAATGACTACTTCACAGGTATGATCTATATAAACAATAATGATTTACAGCCTATACAAACTTATTTGTATAAGATTGTAGCTCAAACTGGTGCTAATGCAGTAAATACAAATATGCCTGGTGCGGTAGGAGCATCTACAGTTACACAGCAGACTATAAAGCTTGCAACTATGGTTGTAACCACATTCCCAATAGTATGTGTTTATCCATTCCTTCAAAAGTACTTTGTAAAAGGAATGCTTTTAGGTTCAGTAAAGGGTTAACAATTTCTGATTAACATCAAGTTAACTTATTCAAATCCTAAATACTTTTAATCAGAAGTTAGTATAAATATAATAATCTTAGGGGGGACTAAGTATGGTCAAGAAGAAAATTTGTAAGGCTTTAACTATAGGTCTAACAACTGTAATGAGTGTAGCACTTTTTGCAGGTTGTGGTAGTAGTAGTAAAGAAAAGGCTCAAGAAACAACAAGCAATTTAACTGCAGACCAACCAGGTTGGAAGGAAGATACTTCACCTATAACTCTTGATTGGTATGTTAACTATTCATGGTTCACTAAGAAATGGCAAGACGATGCTATTTCTAAATATGTAACCAAGAAAACTGGTGTTACTCTTAATCTAATATCACCAGCTGGTAATGAAGCTGAAAAAGTAAATACTATGATTGCATCAGGTAAGCTTCCAGATATTTTAACTTTAGATTGTAATGATGCTGCAATTAAGACTATGATTCAAGGTGGATTAGTATCTCCATTAGATGAATTAGCTAAAAAGTATGATTTGTACTTTACTAAGGTTGCAGATCAACAAAAACTTGACTGGTATAAACAAGAAGACGGTCACGTTTATGAATATCCAAATGCATCATCATCTTTAAAAGATTTCGATAAATACAAGGATCTTAAACCATCAAATCAAACTTTCTTAGTAAGAAAAGACATGTATGAAGCTTTAGGAAAGCCAGATATGTCAACACCAGATGGTTTCTTAAATGCTTTAAAAGCTGCTAAAGAAAAATTTGGTACTGTAAATGGTCAACCATTGATTCCAATAGGATTCCATGAATTTGGAGATACAGGAAACTATTCTTTTGAAG
Source organism: Clostridium fungisolvens (assembly GCF_014193895.1). Taxonomy (NCBI): domain Bacteria; kingdom Bacillati; phylum Bacillota; class Clostridia; order Eubacteriales; family Clostridiaceae; genus Clostridium; species Clostridium fungisolvens. Next base: position 455,065 of record NZ_BLZR01000001.1, read on the forward strand.
CATATCTTCAAAACTTCTTATCTATCCCAATGGATAAGGATGGAAAGTTCTATGATAGACAAACTGACCCAGAATATGTAAATTGGTTAAAGACTTTCAGAAAAGCTAACGAAATGGGACTTTTAGCAAAAGATATATTTGTTGATAAGAGATCACAAATGGAAGAAAAGATCGCTCAAGGCAGATACTTTGCTATGTTATATCAGAGATCAGATATGGCTACACAACAGTTAGCATTATACAAAAAAGATCCTAACTCAATATATATAGCTGTAGATGGACCTAAGAACTCTAAGGGAGAACAATCAAAGCTTGCAGGAGACAGCTTAGGTGGTTGGACAGTAACACTTGTATCAAAAGCTTGTAAAGATCCAAAGAGAGCTATAAGATTCATAAGCTATTTAATCAGTGAAGAAGGTAATAAAGACTTATTCCTAGGCGAAAAAGGCGTAACTTATGATACAATAGACGGAAAAGAGCAATTCAAACCAGAAGTTCTTGATTTATTAAACACAGACAGAGCTGCATTCGATAAGAAATACGGTGCATCATTCACTTACTGGATGTTAATGGATACTAACCTACAACTTAAGTGGGCTCCTCCATCATCAGCTCCAATAAAAGCTATGGAAGATTGGACAAAAGGAAAGACTGTAAGCTATGCAGTATTTGATAATACTAAACCAACTGGAGATAATGCAGAAGGAATAGCAGAGACTAAGATTGAACAACTTTTCGGTACTACACTTCCTAAGTTATTAATGGCTAAGTCAGATGCTGAATTCGATAGCATATTTGCTGAATTCAAGAAGAAGAGAGACGAAGCTGGTTTCGATAAAGTTATGGCTTACAAACAAAAACAATACGAATCTAATAAGACTAAATTAGGCGTTAAATAGTAATTATAATAAGGTGTTGTCTTGAACAATAGTTCAAGGCAGCACCATAATTTAATTTGAAATAAATTCTAATATTGAAAGAAATATGGTATAATAAGATGAAGAAATTTTTAACCTCTCTAACGAAAAAAGTAAGAATCAAATGTATATTTGGTGATTATATTGATTTTTTCATAAAAATGAAAACCTTTAAATGGGGGAAAGAATGATAAAAAAGCTTATTGCCAAATTTAATAATACTACCCTTGTAAAAAAGTTCTTAATTTCTTATATAAGTATAATTGCTGTACCCATACTAGCAGTTGTATCAATATCTTATGGAACCATTCAGAAAAGAAACCGTGAAGATTCACTAAAGCAAAGTGATTATAAACTAGATGCCGAGTATCAGAACATTTATAGAAATATGAGCATAATGGGCAATATCATACAGATTGTAATAAATAACAAAGAGATGTTGGCCTTTATAGGTGGAACAGAAGAGTATAGTACTGAGGATTTGGTGAAATTCAACAATACAACCTATAAGGATATTGTACATCTTCAATATAACAATGCAATGATTGAAGGAATAAATATCTTTACGGACAATGAGAAGGTAAAGGAAATATGGCCCTTAATTTATAGGGAGAATAGAATAAAAGATAATCAATGGTTCCAAAAAACTCTTGAAAATAATACAAAGGTTTATTGGGATATTAATCATTTGGATAATGATATTAATAAGGCAGTAGTTACTAATGAAGGGGAACCTAATCTAATAGTTTCTCTAAACAGAGAACTAAGATACCCAGAAGATAAACATATCGGGGTAGTAAGAATAAATATGGCTTCAAAAAACTTCTTCCCTAAAATGTACGAGAATCCAAATGATGATAGCAATGAAATGTTATTAGTAAACAAGAATGGAAAGATGTATGGCAACAAGGATAATGCATTTGAACAAAACGCAAAGTTTAATAAAACCAAGTTTTTTAAATCTTTTCAAGATAAAGTCAAAGGCAATGATGGCATGTTTTCATATAATGACGGTTTTACTGAGTATACTGTGGTTTACAAGGTAGCTCCTATAGAAGATTGTTATCTTGTAAATATAATAGATATAGGTAAAGTAAATAGTAGTATAAAATATACTAGAAATTTATTTGTAATTGGGACTGTTTTCCTAATAGGAATGCTTTCTTTAATAATATACTACATAACAAACATAATACTTAGGAGACTATATATAATCATAAAATCCTTAAAGAAAGTTCGTGGGGGAGACTTAAATGTAGAAATACCTGTTTACAGTAATGACGAGATTGGTCTTTTAGCCCACCATTTTAGACAACTAGTAAATAAAATAAATGTACTCATAAAGGATAGTATAGATAAGAAAACTGTAACTAAAGAAGCTGAATTGAAGGCTTTAAAAAATCAGTTAGATGCCCATTTTTTATATAATACACTAGAAAACATAAGAATGATGGCAGAGATAGAAGAGAACTATACCGTATCAGACTCTTTGGCAAGTCTTGGTGAAATGATGAGATATAATATGAAGTGGGATAGGGATTATGTTCCTTTATTTGAGGAGATAAACCATATCAAAAATTATATAGCATTGATGGCAATAAGATTTGAGCATAACATAAGTTTGAGAATAAATATTGACGAAAGATTAATGGACAAGGATGTGCTTAAGTTATCGCTTCAACCATTAGTAGAAAATGCAGTAAAGCATGGATTAAGTAAGAAACTTGTAAAAGAGGATGGTACAATAGTTGTTGATGGTAAAGAGGATAAAGAATTCACTTATATAACTATTACAGATAATGGTTGTGGTATAGATGAAGCTAGTCTTATAGAACTAAAAGAGTTTTTAAATAGCAGTGAACAAAACACAAAGCATGGACTTGGAATGAAAAATGTAAATGAAAGAATAAAGATTTATTATGGAGAGTATTATGGCATCGATATTGTCAGTAAAAAAGGTTATTTTACTAAGATAATACTAAAATTACCAAGGTAAGGTGGAGAGGCTATTTGAAAAAGGTTTTGATAGTTGATGATGAAAAGTTTATACGAAATGGACTTGAATCCATAATTAAAAGAAAATATGAAGATAAATATGAAACCATTTTATGTTCAAATGGGATTGATGCATTGGATAAAGTAAAGAATAACGAAATATTTTTTGTTATTACTGATATAAGAATGCCTGATTGTGATGGAATAGAATTTTTGAAAAAATTAAATAACGAAGAGATAAAAATTCCGACATTGATTCTTAGCGGTTACGATGATTTTAATTATGCCGTAGAAGCATTAAGATATGGTGCGAAGGATTATTTATTAAAGCCTATAAAAAAGAATGAATTATATGAGTGTATTGAAAAAATAGAAAAAGAGTACGATCTAGCTATGGAAAATAGCAATAAGGAGAGTATTGAGCTAATAAATGAAGTTAGTAATAGATTCAACATAATACTATTAAATGAAAGGCTTAATGATGAGGCAATAAAAGAGGAATTAGCAAAGCTTTGTCAGGGAATTGACGAAAGTTCTTATTATTTAGCTGTTCTCTTTAAGAAAGATTTAATGATGATACCTGAGACAGAAAGGAATGAAAAGTATGATGAGCTGTTAAAAGCAATCATACGGCAAGAAGAAAAGGTTTCTGCCTTTGTTGATAATCAAGGAAACTTGAACATAATCTATAGTGACATTAATGCAATAGCTGATATAAAAAATTGGATTAATGAAAATAAAAAATACGGATACTGCTGTGGAGTAAGTAATAATTTAATTGATTTCAATCAATTTAGATTTGGATATAAGAATGCTATCCTTGCTTTAAAGAGCAATTTAATATACAAGGAAAATAGACGTCTTACAACTTATGAATATGTATTAGAAAAGAGTAAAACTATTGTTCAAAATGAATTGGTTGAAAAGCTTATTAATTTAATTGGAACTAAAAGGCGAGATAAGATAGTTGAGTTTCTTCAATTAATCTATGCTGAGGAAGTGGTTAGAGAGCATGGTATTGTATACCTTGAGAGATCTAATGAAAAATTGCTGGAAAATATGAAAAGTTATTTAGATCAACAAATCTCTAGTAACCTAGAGCTAAAGCATAAGCTTGAATTTATAAGCAATATTTTAAATTTTAGTAACTACAGAGAATTTTATTATGAACTTAAAGAATTAGTGCTTTATGTTGATGAGTTGCTTTTTGAGATGAGAAGAGCTTTGTGTGATAAGAGTTTTATAGGAAAAGCAATCGAATATATAAATGATAACTATTCTAAAAATTTATCACTGACTGTGGTATCAAATGTAGTGTCTGTTAACTACAGTTACTTCTCACAGGTGTTTAAAGAACATACTGGAGAAAATTTCATAAATTATTTAAGAAACATAAGGGTTAAAAAAGCTCAAGAGCTTTTAAGAGAGCAAGAACTTAAGGTTTATGAGGTTGCTGAGGCTGTAGGATATTCTGATTCAAAGCAGTTTACAAAGGCTTTTAAGAGTGTCACCGGAATAACTCCACAAGAATTCAAAGAAAAGCAGTTTATTAATTAGTATTTTTTGATGTTTGCTGAAATTTAGGTGTCACTATCTCCAATGCTTGAATGAGCTTCGCAGAGAATTAATATGACTTATTCCAATAAGATAGCTACAACTGTATAACTCACTACGTTCGGACAATACAGTTGATTAACGCTATCTTATCTTCATAAGTTATTTAATTCTAGTTGCTTGCTCATATAGCATCTCCGTTAGTAACACCTAAATTTCAATAGTAATATTAAAATAATACTAATTAGCGTTTTAAGAGGAAACTAAAATTAGATGGTTATATTTTTGATGAATGAGAGTTGTGAAGGATTTTATCTATGTAGGAAACTAGATTATAAACAGTATTAAATATAGTACAAGCTTAATTACTTTAATGATAGCATCATAGATGGATTTACTAAAAACTATAATGAAAATAGCAATTCTATTATTAGTTAATAATAGAACATTTATCAGTTGATAATAAATATCATGAATAGTAGAACAGAAAATAAAATATATATAATTGTAAAAGTCTTATAAATACCGAGGTGTAAAGAAATATCCTCGGTATTTTTGTTGATTTTAATGGGTCAAAGTATTATTTAATGAAAAATTTTCTAAAAAGGGTCTTTACAATTAATAATAACTATTATATAATATGAATTGTGAAGAAATTAATCAGTTATCAAATGAAATTAATATATATGATTTAAGAGGAGGATTTAGAAATGAAGAAGTTTATATGTACAATATGTGGATATGTTTATGAGGGAGAAGCTGCTCCAGAGAAATGCCCAGTATGTGGAGCACCAGCTGAAAAATTCAATGAACAAAGCGGAGAATTAGTATGGGCTGATGAGCACAGAATCGGAGTTGCTCAAGGCGTTGATGAAAGAGTATTAGAAGGTTTAAGAGCTAACTTTACTGGAGAATGTACAGAAGTAGGAATGTATCTTGCTATGAGCAGACAAGCTGATAGAGAAGGTTTCCCAGAAGTTGCTGAAGCATACAAGAGAATAGCTTTTGAAGAAGCTGAACATGCTGCAAAGTTTGCTGAATTATTAGGAGAAGTTGTAGTAGCTGACACTAAGAAGAATCTTCAAGCTAGAGTAGAAGCTGAATACGGCGCAACTGCTGGTAAGAAAGAATTAGCTACATTAGCTAAGCAATTAAACTACGATGCAATCCATGACACAGTTCATGAAATGTGTAAAGATGAAGCTAGACATGGAAAAGCTTTCAAGGGTTTATTAGAAAGATATTTCAATAACTAATTATCACATATCAAAGGACAGGCGCTCGCCTGTCCTTTTTAGTTGTATAATGTTAGTAAAAATTTAGATGCCACTACATCTGATACTTGATGAGCTTCGCAGATAATTAATATGATTTCTTCTGATAAAGTTGCTAAAACTGTATAACTCGCTTCGCTCAGACAATACAGTTTCTTAACGCAACTTTATCTCCAGAAATCATTTAATTATAATTGCTTGCTCATATGTATCTCCTGTAGTTGCATCTAAATTTAATATATAACATAGAACAACTTAAAGTTGTATTAATGGTACGTGAAGTAGATTTTATAAGCTTACATAACTCGCTTAATTCTAGTTGCTTGCTCATATAATATCTACTGTATCACTACCTAAATTTTAAATATAATATTAAACATAACTTGAAATTTAGTATCACTACATCCAATGCTTCAATGATCTTCACAAAGAATTAATATGATTTATTAAAGTCCTTTTTGATCGCCTTTTGCAAGGCCTCTTTCTTCTAGGATCTCGTAGATTGTCTTTGAGGTAGTGTCTGCCATTGTATATCCTAGAGCTTCTACAACTTCTTTAAGTTCATCTTCGTGAGCTGTTTCTATCTCTATATATGGGAAGGGACAGAAATTTTTATCGTTGATGTCTATCTCAACTAAGGTGTTTTTGTATTTATAGCTTTCTCTAGATTTTTTTATAGTTTCAACTAAAGTTAATCCTAAAGCATTAAATAGTTTTTCGGCAGTATCACCGTCATCTACTATTATCTCGTTTTCTTCCATTACCTTATATTTTTCTTGGGATAGCATCTTTTTAGTGGTCATGTAATAAACTATTTTATTATTAAGTTTGTCATCAATAGTTCTAACTCTTGCGTAACCTTTAGCTGATAAAAGTCTTCTATCTGGAAAATCAAAGATCTTATTTACTTGATCCTCATCTTTAACTTTATAGCCTCCAAGAGCAGTTATCTTATTTTTGATTTCTTCAACATCAATATCTAAAATTCTTGTTTCTAATTCTTGCATAGCTTCCTCCGAGTTTCCTTAAAATTATAGAAAATGTATTTATAGTTTAATATAAATCGTATTGTATAGCTAATAATAGTTTATCAAAGTACCCATAAACTGCAATACTTAAATTCATTGGGATTACGTATAAGGATATTTTCAACATATTGTATGAAATATATAAGAACTTTAACTTATTTTAGTCAAAGTAACTAAAATGAAAATCCTTACGGAAAGGATTACATTTTATGCTATAATGATATCATTAAGGTATTCTGTAATGGAAATACAATGGTTGAGGGGGAAGTCATATGGATCAGTTTAAGGAACAATTAGTCAGAGCTCAAAATGTAGGAAAATATAAGACAGTAAAAATACTTATGTACATATTAGGTGTACTTGCAGTACTTAGTATACTTACTGGGAACTTTATGTTAGGGTTGCTACTTGCAGCAATTGCAGGTATACTTTTCTATGTGAAAAGATTCTTCTATCTTGAGTTTGAATATGTAATAACCAATGGGGAAGTTGATGTTGATGTTATATATGAAACAAAAACTAGGAAGAAGAAGATGTCCTTTAACATGAAGGAAGTTTCACTTTTAGCACCTTATGACAGTGATGCATATAAGGCGCTAAATAACAAACCTTCGAAAGTAATAACTGCAATACCAGATGGAAACAAAGATAGAGCTTATGTAGCTGTAGTTACAGAAGGAAATGATAGAGCTCAGCTTATCTTTGTACCTAATCAAGACTTTGTGAATATTTGCTTTTTATTCAATCCGAAGGTGGTAAAGAAAAATTAGTACCAGAGGTGAGTAGATGGAATACGTAAACGACATAAGTATCGTAGAAGCTGTAATTCATATATTGGATACAAACGGAGATGAACCTATATTAAACGAGTATAGGTTAGAATTAAACGAAGATATATATAAATTTTTATACAGACATATTGAAAGAGCCTTTAAGGATGAAGAACTTAAATATGCTGTATTCAATCCAGAAAGAAATATAGTAAAAGAAGTTTCTCAAGACTATCTAGATGGAATTAACTCAGATATTGTGTCTGTTTCTAAGGAACTTGCAAGACAGATGTTTGCCGTAATGAAAGGCAATGTGAACATCCCATCCTGTGATCTTATAGTTGTGTCTATTTCAACGGATCAGGGACCAATGCTTGCAATAATGAAGATGGATTATGTAAGAAATTTTACTCATAAGATAGACTTTATTGAAGATAAGATTGGAATTGATATAATAGAACAGGCTTCAGGACTTCCTGCAAGTAGCTCAAGGCTTCAAAAGTGTGCATTCATAAAACCATTAAGAGAAGAGCATACAGTTAATCTAATGGTTATAGATAAGCAAAAGAAGTCAAAAGAAGAGGAAGAATACGGAGCAAATTACTTTATAAATAATTATCTTGGCTGCTCAATTGTAACTAATGAGAGAGATATGACTAAAACCTTTGTAAAGGCTGCAGAAGCATGGACTAGAAATAACATGTATGAAGATGCAGATAAAGCCGAAAAGATAAGAAGTACCATTAAAAGCAAGCTAAAAGAAGAAGATACAATAAATATGCAAGAACTATCTCATGAGCTTTTCAAAGAAGAGCCTCAAGCTAAGGAAAGTTTCGATCAATTTGTATCTGCCCAAGGCTTAGAAGAAGAAATAGCAGTAGATAAGCAATGGGTAGAGAAAAAACTTAAAAGGGTAAGACTTAAAATCGATAAGGATATAGACTTATATTTGACTGAAGAAGCCTATAATGACCCTCAGAGATTTGAGATACAACGTAATGGTGACGGAAGCATAAACCTTGTGGTGAAGCATGTTAAAAACTATATAGAAAAGTAAACATATGCCTGAAATTACATATAAGTTAATGAGGAAAGACTGTGGGAGACCACGGTCTTTTTTTCATAGAAATATAAAAAACTAAGCTAGATAAAGCTAAAGATTTAAATAGTTTTACAATATTATAAAGGATATGCAGTAAAAAACTTATGGTTACGGAGGCAAAAAATAATACATATAATGTAAAATAATAGTTGTATATTACAACTATTGCATGATACAATAATTGTAAGGAGTGATTGAACATGATTTTTATGGATGATCCAAAGAAGTTAAGAGAATTAATACGAATGCTTGAGAGAAAACTTGGAATTTTACAAGATAGCGGGTTTTCGTGTTGCCAAATAACAATGTCACAGTGCCATGCTTTAGTAGAGATTGGTCGTGCAAAAGGCATTTCATTAAATGAATTAGCAGAATTATTAAATTTAGAGAATAGCACTATGAGTAGGACAGTAAATAATTTGGTAACAAATGAGCTTGTAAAAAGAGATATTGATCCAGAAGATAGAAGGTATGTAACTATATCTCTTACTGATAAAGGGAATGATATCTATCAAGAGATTGAGGAAGAAATGAATGTATACTTCACAAAAATATATGAAGCAATACCTGCTGATAAAAGACAACAAGTTTTAGAAAGTATAGATATTCTTCTTGAATCAATAGACAAAAGTAGTTGCTGCGAGTAATAAAAGAAGATTATATATGGAGGGGTATGAGGTGAGTAGTAAAGTGTATTTTAAAGAAGTAGCTAAAGAATGGGATACTATGAGGCAAGACTTTTTTTCAGAATCCGTAAGAGATAAGGCTTATGAGGTAGCAGATGTAAAAGAAGGTAAATTAGCTGCAGATATTGGAGCTGGAACTGGATTTATAACTGAAGGGCTTTTACAAAAGGGTTTAAATGTAATAGCTGTAGATCAATCTTATGAGATGATTGAGGAAATGAAACAGAAATTTAATTTATCTAATCAAGTAGAATACCGTCAAGGAGATGCAGAGAAACTACCAATCGATGATGTCACAGTAGATTATGCGATGGCAAATATGTACCTACATCACGTAGAAGATCCATTGATAGCTATTAAAGAAATGGTAAGGATACTAAAACCTTCTGGAAAACTTGTGATTACGGATTTAGATCAACACAATCATGAGTTTTTAAGAACTGAACAGCATGATAGATGGATGGGATTTGATCGTAAAGATATTGAGAATTGGTTTGTAGAAGCAGGATTATCAAATGTATTTGTCGATTGTGTAGGTGGAAATTGTTGTGCAACCTCAAGCTGTGGAGGTGAAAGTGCAAGTATAAGTATCTTCGTAGCTTATGGCGAAAAGTAATTAATAAAGATGTAATTTAAAAAGTAAATATATATTATAAAGACAAGGGACTCTATATAAAGTTGCTTGTCTTTCTTAGAAGGAGAATATAAATGAATTATAGTATAGAAGAGATGAAGTTATCAGACTGGGAACAGGTTAAGGATATTTATTTAGAAGGAATTAATACAGGAATAGCAACCTTTCAAAGCGAGGCACCAACTTGGGAATCATGGGATAAAGGTCATCTTGCAGCATGTAGATTTGTTGCTCGTTTGGATAACGACATCTTAGGTTGGGTTGCATTAAGCACAACTTCTACTAGAGAGTGCTATGCAGGAGTAGTGGAAGTAAGCATCTATATTGGGGAGAAATATAGAGGAAACAATATAGGATCAAGTCTTTTGACAAAGGTAATAGAGCAATCAGAAGAAAAGGGAATATGGACACTATATTGTGCTATTATTAGAGAAAATATTAAAAGCATAGAAATGCATAAGAAATGTGGATTCAGAGAGATTGGTATAAGAGAAAAAATCGCTAAAATGCCTAGTGGTGTGTGGCATGATGTTGTACTAATGGAACGAAGGAGCAAGGTGGTTGGGATAAGCTAAGAATGGTAGAAATATAACTTATGGCCAGATAGGGAATCCACTAGCCTATAATGCATACTCTGATATTTTTCAAGCATGTTTTTAATAAGGAATTACATTAAAAATATTATAAGGAGAACTTGAGTTGAATACACTTGAATTAAGAGAATGGGTTGTAAAGAATGATATTGAAAAAAAGACTATTAAAGGTTTTTGGAACTACTATAATAATTTCCTAGAGGAAGATTCAGAATCCTTTTACTCTATATATGGTAAGTTGGATCAAAAAATGATTTGTGTTAACTTATCGAAAGTTGCATTGACAATAGTAAATTGGCCGGATGATTATGTGAATGATTGCATTATAGCATATGCATCTATAAAATATGACGATATTAATATCGCAGAGTATAAGCTGGTTTTCAATCTTAAAGGTGAGATAGTTGATGATTATCTATTACCGGATTAAATAGTTATATGAATAATTAAATGAAAACCAATGGGGAAACCTATTGGTTTTTCTTGTTTTTTCATATTATCTAATCCACAACCCAATCTTAAGGTAATCTTAAGATAGTATTAATAACCACTTAAACAAAAGTGGTTAGAATTAATAATGTAGATAAACGTTGGAATAATGATTGCTACTAAAAGTAATAATGGTTTTGGGAGGATAAAGATGATTGAAATAAAGGAATTATCAAAGGTTTATAGGATGGGAAAGGAAAAAGTTATAGCTTTAAATAAAGTGTCTTTTAATATTCAAGATGGTGAGTTTGTGGCTATAGTTGGACCATCTGGATCAGGTAAATCAACTTTGATGCATCTTGTAGGGGGACTGGATACTCCAACTAAGGGTAGCATAGAGGTTGATGGTAAGGACATTGCGAAGCTTAAGGATAAAGATATGGCTAAATACAGAAATGAGAAAATCGGATTTGTATTTCAGGCTTTTAATTTAGAGAACACTCAAACTGCTTTAGAAAATGTTATGATGCCTCTTATATTTTCTGGAGTAGGAAAGAAGGAAAGAAAAGAGAGAGCACTTAAAGCTTTAGAACTTGTTGGATTAAGTGACAAGGTTAAGCATAAACCTACTGAGATGTCTGGTGGTCAGAGACAGAGAGTTTCTATTGCTAGAGCTATAGTAAATAATCCTCAGATTGTTTTTGCTGATGAACCTACTGGTAACCTGGATTCTAAAACTGGTGAAAATATAATGAACTTGTTTCAAGAGTTAAATGACAAGGGTTATACCATAATAATGGTTACTCACAATCAGGTTGAAGCTCAAAAGGCTAAGAGAATGATCAAGATTATGGATGGTGTTATAACTGATGATTTGGTCACTGAAAGGGGAATAGAAAATGCGATTTAGGGACAATATAGGCATGGCCCTTCAGGACTTAAAAAGAAGAAAAGGAAGAACTTTTTTAACTTCACTAGGTATAGCCATCGGTACAATGTTAGTGCTTATAATGGTAGGACTTGGCTTCACTTTGAAGAATTTTATAGTTGATGCCATGAATGGAGAGTTAAGTTCTAAAGTTATTACCGTAGCTTCTATAAAGAAAGATGCAGAGGAGTTAGATAATGCTGCAGACTATGAAGAATGGAATGAAAAAAACTTTAAAAAGATCGACAGCAGTATGTTAGACAAGTTTGGTGCTATAAACGGAGTTAAGGAATTAAAGGCATCTATGTCTACTATGGTGGAAAAGCTTAAGGTAAACGACAGTACAAAGGAAGGTGCTTTTAGCATACAAGGTTATGATTTAAACCACTCAGTATTCTTTCAAGATGAGATAGAAAATAAGAAGAAAGCTGAAAAGGATGAGAATTTAAAGACTATAGTAAGCGGAAGTATGTTAAATAAAGATTCTAAAGCAGAAGCTATTATAAGTGAGGATATGCTTTCTACTTTAGGTTTTAGCAAGGCTGAGGATGCTATAGGTAAAAATATATCTATAATAGTTGATAAAGCTAAGGGTATTTCTATAAAACCTGTAGAGAAGAATCTAAAGGTTGTTGGGGTTGTAAACAAAAAGCTATTACCTGGAAATAGTATAATAACCTCCTCTAAAGATGCAGCTGAGATAATAGGTTTAACTGAATTAGTTGAAAACTACGAAAAGGAAAAAGGCTTTAGCTCTGTTCAGATTTCAGCAGATGATATTAACAATGTTGAAAAAGTAAAAAATGCAGTACTTGCAGAAGGATACCAAGCAGTTTCTAATCAAGATATGATAAAAGAGATAACTAAAGCTTTTGATAATATAAGCTTAGCTTTATCAGTACTTGGAATAATAGTATTATTTGTTGCTGCCTTAGGTATAGTAAATACAATGGTAATGGCAATATATGAAAGAACTAGAAGCATTGGAGTAATGAAATCAGTAGGAGCAAATAATGTGAGTATAAGAAATATATTCTTAGTTCAATCAGGCACCATAGGTTTCTTAGGTGGAATTACTGGTATTGTGCTAAGTCTCGGAATATTTAAGGTAATAGAGTTTGGACTAGAAGCTTATTTAAAATCTAAGGATATAAGTATGAGTTTGAATTTTAACATACCGCTATGGCTGATAGGCACTACTTTAGGTTTCTCTATCGTTATTGCAGTGCTCGCAGGATTATACCCAGCTATGAGAGCATCAAGATTAGATCCTATCGATGCACTTAAGGGTTAGGAGGGGAAGATAAATGAAACTATCAGATGGATTTTCAATGGCAATAAATGATATAAGAAAAAGAAAGATTAGAACTGTTTTAACGGTAGTGGCTTTATCGGTAGGAAGTTTTCTAATGGTTACTATGATGGGCGTAGGAGATTCTATCAATAAAGGAGCTTCTAATTTATTTTCAAGTTTTGGAGATACGAAGCAGATTGGTGTACAACCAGAGAAATATGACAAGGCATCTTCTCCAGTAAATGTTACAGTGAATACAGGAACTAGTAGTACCTCAACCACTCCAGAAAAGAAGGAAGATAAATTTAAGAAAATTGATAAAGATGCTTTAACAAAGATGTCAAAGCTTGATGGAGTGGATAAGCTTTATGCTTACCTTAACTCACAAATAACTGGTGTTGATATTGAAGGAAACAGCAGTATAAAGAAAAAGAGTACTAATATAGTTGGAGTATGTTTTGATTTTGATTATAAAACAGATAATGAAATAACCTATGGTAGCGAACTTTCAGGAAAAAATGATGAGATCGTTGTTGGTGAAAAGTACTTAAGTAAGATAGGAATAACAGATTATAAATCAGTCATAGGTAAGAAGATAACACTAAAGGTTGAGTTCCCTAAGATCAATGGAGTAGAGATTAAGAAACCCTATTCTATTGATGGAAAGATTGTTGGAGTAGCTAAAGGTAAAAGTGATTTCGGAAATGAAATTCTAGCGTCTGAAGACTTAGTAAATAAAATACAAGGTTATTATGAAGATAAAGCTGACTACTTAAGTGAAAAAGGATATTCAGGTGTAGCTTTGATGGCTAAGAATGAAGACAGCGTGAAACCTATCACTGATAAGATAAGAAAAGATTTAGGGTATTCTGCATCTAATATGGTAGAGATGCTGGATATGGTAAATTCTATGACTAAGGTTGTAAAGAGCATACTTGCAGTAGCAGGTATCATCGTACTTTTAGTTGCTAGTTTAGGACTTATAAATACCATGACAATGACTATTCAAGAAAAGAAAAAATCTATTGGAGTTATGAAGGCTGTGGGAGCTTCAAAGAATCAAATACGTTATATATTTATATTTCAATGTTTAGTTCTAGGACTACTAGGTGGCTTAGTTGGATGTCTATCATCCTCAGCTGCAATATATGGAATAAACTTATATATGAAGTCAGTGGCAAGCACATTAACATTAACTTTAAATATTAATAATATTTTGATAGCACTTGGAGTATCAGTTGTTGTAGCATTCTTTGCAGGGATAATACCAGCAGGTAGAGCTGCAAAGTTAAATGTAGTAGAGATATTAAGTTATGAGTAGAGGAAGTTTGAACGTATAATGAAATAAATTGTGGATAAGTACAATTTTATCTGTAACTATTATAACAAATCATAGTTAGTTTGCTTCACCTTTAGGTGGAGCAAATTTTTCTTGTGCCCAAGACTTCAGTAAATTATAATATTTCTATAACTAGAAAAAAATGTATAGTAATAATTAAGTTGGATTACTATAAATCTAATTTGGGGGTATTTATGGCAAAGAACATATTAATTGCTGATGATGAAGTTGAGATAGTTGAGTTAGTTGAACTTTATCTTGAGAAGGAAGACTACAACATAATAAAATGTTTCAACGGAATAGATGCATGGAATATCATGTGTGAAAAAAATATTGATTTGGCCATATTCGATATAATGATGCCTGGTATTGACGGGTACCAGCTTATAAAAAAGGCAAGGGAAAAACTTAATATCCCAATAATATTGATATCTGCAAAAAATGATTTTAGCGATAAGATACTGGGACTGGGACTGGGAGCAGATGACTATGTAACTAAGCCTTTTAACCCACTTGAACTAATTGCTAGAGTTCAAGCACAGCTTAGAAGGTATTACCTTTTGAAAGGTGATAATGATAATGGGCAGAAGACTGAAAGAATAGTATATGGTGATATTGAGCTTGATGAAGAAAGCTGTGAGGCTTTCAAAGGTGGCAAGCTTTTAGAGCTTACCTCAACTGAGTACAAGATACTTAGTCTTTTCATAAAAAATATCGATAAGGTATTTACTAAGAAGCAAATATTTGAAACTGTATGGGAAGAAGTATACTACGGTGACGATAATACCATAATGGTTCATATAAGTAACCTTAGGGATAAGATTGAAGATAACCCTAAAAAACCAGAATATCTAAAGACTGTGAGAGGATTAGGGTACAAGTTTACTGGAAAGTTAAAGGTGGACTAGATGAAAACAATTAAGAGGAAAAGAAAACCTAAGAGTATATATATAAAAATAATGCTAGGATATTTTATATTTGGAGTCGTAACCATAGTTCTTCTTTTTACTCTTATAATTGCCCTTGCATTTTTTACTCTATTTTCAGCAAGGAGACATGATGAAAATGATTTTCCAAAGTCTACAGCAAAGGCTATTGTATGTAGTGATTACAAAAAAATTGATTCTACGTACATAGAAAAAAGTGGTGGATGGGTAGAGATACTTAAGGATAACAAAGTTGTTTTTGTAAAAGGTGATAAGAAGGATAATATAAATGAATACACAGAGGAGCAACTTATTAACTATACTTCTACAGATCTAAAGTCAAGCTTTGATTTTAACAGAGTAATTTACTCAGCAGCAGCCTTTAAAGGGCAGGATGGCAATAACTATATTTGTCTTGTTAAGTTTCCACCGAAAAGTGGTGATATGACCTTTGGAGGACAACTTAGTGGTTCTCCCCTTGGAAAGGAAATAGAGATGTTTACCACCTCAATCTTTAGTGGTGCAGCACTTATACTTTTAATTATAATGTTTATACTTAGTAAGATAGTTGCGAAGCAGATAAGCAATCCAATTAAACATATAGTAAAAGGTATACAAACTATAAGTACTGGTGAGTATGATTATAGAATTAAGTGTAAAGCTGATAGTGAACTGGCTATGATAAGGGATGCGCTTAATGACATGTCTAAGAGAATACAAGAGGCAGAAGCTCAGAAAAAACTCGCTGAGGAAAGTAAGAGGATGATTATAGCTGATATTTCTCATGATTTAAAAACACCAATAACCTCTATTCAAGGATATGCAAGAGCTTTAAATGATGGGCTTGTTGTAGATGAGGAAAAGAAGAAAAAGTACTTAAATTATATATATGAGAAATCTAACAGGATGAATTATTTAATAGATGAATTATTCACCTTTTCAAAAATGGATGCTCCATCCTATAAGCTTAACCTCATTGAAGGAGATTTAGCTAATTTCTTTAGGGAAAGCATAATAGGATTTATTCCAGACTTTGAAAAGTGCAATTTTAATTATAATGTGGACGTAAGAGAAGAATATATAAAGTATAGCTTTGATAGAGATGAGCTGTATCGTGCCATATCAAATATAATAATAAATGCACTGAAGTATAATTCTCCAGGTACATCCTTAAACTTCTTTTTGATAAAGGAAGAAAATAAGATAACTATGTCTATAGAAGATGATGGAATTGGAATATCAGAAGAAGTTAGAAAGACTATCTTTAATGAATTTACAAGAGGAGATAGTGCTAGAAGGTCTGATGGGGGAAGCGGTTTAGGCATGGCTATTACTAAAAAGGTTATAGAACTCCATGGAGGAAATATAGGAATAGAAAGTGAGATTGGGAAAGGAACCAAGTTTATAATTAACCTCCCAACTATGGATGATGAAAGTTAAATTTGATCTAGAGCTTAAATATAAAAACAGAATAGTGATTCGGGAAGATAGATATACAAAAAAACCACTAAAGTAAGACACTTTAGTGGTTTTTTATATTAAGCTTGGTTAACTGAACCGAAAAGTTCCATCTTTTCTTTAACTGTAGCTTTTATAGCTTCGAATCCTGGTCCTAAAAGTTTACGTGGGTCAAATCCCTTTCCTTCTAGGTCTTTACCAGATTCTATATACTTACGAGTAGCTTCAGCAAATGCTAATTGACATTCAGTGTTAACATTTATTTTTGCAACTCCTAAAGATATAGCTTTTTTAATCATTTCTGCAGGAATACCAGTACCACCGTGTAGAACTAGTGGAACGTCACCTGTAACATCATTGATTTGGCTTAATGCATCGAAAGCTAATCCCTTCCAGTTTGCAGGGTATTTTCCGTGGATATTACCGATACCAGCAGCAAGCATTGTTACTCCTAGATCAGCTATTTGTTTACATTCGTTTGGATCAGCGATTTCTCCTGCTCCAACAACTCCGTCTTCTTCTCCACCGATTGAACCAACTTCAGCTTCTAATGAAAGTCCTCTTTCACCAGTTACTTTAACTAATTCAGTTGTTTTTGCTATATTTTCATCTATTGCATAGTGTGAACCATCAAACATGATTGATGAGAACCCAGCTTCCATTGCTTTGTAAGCTCCTTCGTAGCTACCGTGGTCTAAGTGTAATGCTACTGGAACAGTTATTTTTAACTCTTCTAATAATCCATTAACCATTCCTACAACAGTCTTATATCCGCCCATGTACTTTCCAGCACCTTCAGATACACCAAGGATTACTGGTGAGTTGTTTTCTTGAGCAGTTAAAAGTATAGCTTTAGTCCATTCTAAATTGTTGATGTTGAATTGACCAACAGCGTATTTCCCATCTCTAGCTTTATTTAACATTTCTTTAGCACTTACTAATGACATGTTTATACCACCTTTCTTCTCTATAAAAAATCATATGGCAAGGGACTTACTGAGTCCCAGTGGGACTATTTATCCCTTGATTACATTATATACTATTATTTTTATATTTTCTACCAGAAAATAATAAAAATAATTTTAAAATATATTTTGTATACTAGGCGTTTGAAGAGCTTTTATTGCTTTGGTAGAGTACTTTATAAGATGGATACTTGAAAGAGCCTCTGATTTATCTTTATATTTGCTATACTGAGATAGTTTAAGTGCTTCATTTATCAATAGGTCACCGTCTTGATGATTTATATAAACTGAAAGAGGCTCAAAGCTTTTTTCTATGTATTCTTTAAGTTCAACTGAAAGCTTATAAGAATCCTCCCAATCATCTTCCTGAAGGCTTTTTTCAAGAACTGAACACTTTTCATTCACGGCATCACATACCTTGATGAGGTTACCGTGTGAGTAAATAATAAAACCGAAGAGACATAGAAAAATAAAAAGTGATGTAAGTGTATTTTTCATAAATCATCATCTCCAAAATCAATGATGTCATCCTTTTTTTGAAGAAAAAACTGTGCATTTGAATCCATCATAGCTATATATACATTTTTTAAATCATCTACATTATTCTTTTTCAACATTTTTTCAAGCCAAGAAAAGTCTTTATTTGCTCTATGAAGTGCTTTTTTATCTAGCTTACCATTAATGACTAGAACTAATGGCAGTTTGTCCTCTTCTTCATCTACTTTTACATCTTGTTTGGTAGCAGGAGATAAAGCTTTTTTGGGAATAACTGAAACCTGCCCATTATTCTCTAAGATTGCATACTGTATGTCTTTGATATTAAAGTATCCACTAAGTCTGAGCTCTTCCATCAGATCATCTATATTTATTCTCTGACTTATAAGTGATTTGAAATTTACTTTACCTTCCTTTATAAGCACACAAGGAGTACCATCTATAACTTTTCTAGCTATTTTACTTTTAAGTTGTATTTCAGATAAAAGGGTTTTTAACATTAATAATGTTATTATTGGTATAACTCCTAAAAGAAGCGGTAGCCTAGTATCTTGCATTGGTAATGCAGCGAGGTCTGATATCATCATGGTTATTACAAATTCATAAGGTTGAAGTTCACCTATTTGTCTTTTTCCCATAAGTCTCATAACTAAAACTACCACAGAGTAAAGTATTACTGTCCTTATAAGTACTATTAGCAATTCAATCACCTCTCCAAAGTTATAGTTTGTTATACTAGCTTAAATTATTCAAATATTAGGATTTTTTTAAATTTAAAGATGTATAATATTATTAGAAAAATATTATTTTGAAAATGAAATTCAAACTTCTATTTCAATAATATTTTTAAACATAGCCTGAGTAAAAAGATATAAATTAAGCTTCTTAATAAAATTGAAAGTTCTAGGAGTGGATACATGATGGTATTGAGACTTGAGGTTAATAATCAAAGTATTGAAGTGGAAAAGGGCACCACATTTAATGAGCTGGTTAATATTTATTGCCAAGGGAATAATGTGCCTATAGTGTTAGGCAAGTTGAACAATAAGTATTATGAGCTTAGTTGCTCCATAGAAGAGCCGGGTAAGGTGGATTTTATAGCGGCTGACGATAGAATTGGCAATAGAGCTTATGCAAGAACCTTACAATTTCTATTTATAAAAGCAACTTTAGACTTATTTCCAGAAGCTAAAATCACAATAGAACATTCTTTGAGCAAAGGCATATTTGGGGAAGTTCATATGGAAAAAGCTTTGGATGCAGAAGATATCATCTTGATTAAAAAGAAAATGGATGAACTTATAGAAAAAGATATTCCTATTAAGACTCTTAAAGTAAAAAAGGAAGAAGCAATAAAGATTTTTTCTTCATATGGTATGGAGGATAAATTAAAACTTCTTAAGAATCTTAGAAACAATGAACTTAGATTATACGAATTAGATGGAAGATATGATTATTTTTATGGTAAATTAGGCTATTCAACAGGAGTTCTTAAGTATTATGAGCTTGCTTATCATGAACCAGGTTTTTTGCTTAGGTTTCCTGAAGAAGGGAAAGGTGTAGAAATTCCTGTTTTTGAACCTCAAGAAAAGCTTGAGAAGATATTTCAAGAAACAGAGCAGTGGCTCAATATATTAGATATTGCAGATGTAGGTTCGTTAAATGAAAAGGTGCTTAGGAAGGAATTTGATGAAATAATAAGAGTTTCAGAGGCATTGCATGAAAAGAAAATAGCATATATTGCAGATATGATTCATGATAGAAATGAAGTGAAAATAGTACTCATTGCCGGTCCGTCATCTTCAGGTAAAACCACTTTTTCAAAAAGATTAGCAATACAATTGAGGGTTAATGGATTAATTCCAATTCCTATTTCCCTTGATGATTATTTTATTGATAGAGATAAAACACCACTTGATGAAGAAGGAAAGCCAGACTTTGAATCAATTTACGCACTAGATCTAGAATTATTTAATAAACAATTAAATCTTTTGCTTGAGGGAGAAAAGGTTACTATACCATCTTATAATTTTAAAACTGGAACAAGGGATGAAGAAGGTCATGATATGCAGCTTCCTCAAAATGGAGTGTTAATAATTGAAGGGATACATGGACTGAATGATATTTTAACTTCGACTATTCCTGATCACAATAAATTTAAAATTTATATAAGTGCCTTGACACAACTTAACGTAGACAATCATAATAGAATTGCAACAGCAGATGTAAGAAAAATAAGAAGAATTGTAAGAGATTTTCTATCTAGAGGTTACGGTGGAGATGAAACTCTAAAAATGTGGCCTTCAATAAAGCGAGGAGAAGAAAGAAATATATTTGTATATCAAGAGCAGGCAGATGTTATGTTCAATTCAACTTTAGTGTATGAATTATCAGTTCTAAAAAACTGCGCTATTGAGGAATTGTCCAAAATACATCAGGATAGTGAAGTATACAATGAAGCTGAAAGGCTTATAGATTTTCTAAAACTTTTCGAAGCTATAGATAGTGATATGGTTCCTGAAAATTCTATCCTAAGAGAATTCATAGGTGGCAGTTGCTTTTATAAATATTGATTTTTAAATATGGAGTGTGACAAATGAAAAAATATGGAGCTTTTGATATAATTGGGCCTATTATGGTTGGGCCATCAAGCTCTCATACTGCAGGGGCAGCTAGGCTTGCAAAAGTTGCAGCTGCCATTGCTGGTGAGAGAGTAAAAGAGGTTACATTTCTTCTTCACGGTTCTTTTAGTAAGACCTATAAGGGACATGGCACTGATAGGGCTTTGGTTGCAGGCATACTTGGAATGGAACCTAGCGATTTAAGACTTAGAGAATCTATTGATATTGCTAGGGAAAAAGGGATAAAGATTGAATTCAAGGAAAAATATCTAGGAGAAGTTCATCCAAACACAGTTAAATTTGTAATAAAGGATGAAAATGATAGAATTTCTGAGATAACAGGCTCTTCGATTGGTGGAGGAAGTATTGTAATAACTGAAGTAAATGGCCAGGAAGTTAACTTTACAGGTCAGTATCCAACGGTAATAATATCTCATAGAGATGTTCCTGGAGCAGTATCTAAAGTATCATCAATTCTTTATGATAATAATATAAACATAGCTTTTATGAGCGTATTTAGAACTACAAAGGGTAAGGCAGCTACAATGATATTTGAAGTTGACAGCATTCTTACAGATGAAGTTGTAAAAGAGATAAAGCAGGTAGAAGCTGTTGATAATGTTATAAAAATAAATCCAGTTAAGGCTTAAATATAAATTAATCCTATTAGGGAGGGAAAAACAAAAGATGGTTAGGAATGGGGAAGAACTTATTAGTTTATGTAAAAAGAATAATTGGACTATTAGCGAATTTGCAATTCAATCAGAGATGGAGAGAAGTGAGTCTACCAGAGAAGCTATCCTTGAAGAAATGATGAAAAGCCTTAGGGTTATGATTGAAGCAACTGCTGAAGGTTGCGAAAAAGAAGTACATTCAGTAAGTGGTTTGATTGGTGGAGATGGATACAAGCTTCAAAATTACTTAAAGCAAGGGAAGAGCTTAACTGGAGATGTTATGGTATCTGCTATGGCAAAGGCTATATCCTGTGCTGAAGTAAATGCATCTATGGGAAGAATTGTTGCGTGTCCTACAGCTGGTTCTTGCGGAATACTTCCTGCAGTACTTCTTACTGTGGGAGAAAAATTACAATTATCTAATGAGAAGTTAGTTGAGGGATTATTTGCAGCAGCAGCTATTGGTAGCATAATAGCTCAAAATGCAACAGTGGCTGGTGCAGAAGGTGGATGTCAGGCTGAATGTGGCGCTGCAGCAGCAATGAGTGCGGCGGCAGTTGTGGAACTAATGGGTGGGACACCTGAAATGAGTTTAGATGCAGCTGCTATAGTTATAAAGAACATACTAGGACTCGTATGTGACCCTATAGCTGGACTTGTTGAAGTTCCTTGCGCAAAGAGAAACTTCGCAGGAGCAGTGAGTGCTTTAACTACTGCTGACTTGGTTATGGCAGGAGTGAATTCAAAGATACCTTTTGATGATACTGTGGATGCTATGTATAGAGTAGGTAAGAGTTTGCCGAGCGAACTTAGAGAGACAGCTCAAGGTGGTTTAGCTGTTACTAAAACTGGTTTAAAACTTAAGAAACAAGTCTTTGGTGATGAATAAGAATATTTAGGAAAGTAAGCAAGAATCAATGTTTAAGCTAGGATTGGTAGTGATGAAAATAGTGACAATCTATAGCTTTTATGTTAAGATAATTTATATTAAAAAATAAATAATAATCTGTGCTAGAGGGGCTGGTTATGCCGGCTGAGATAGAGAACGATATTCTCTGACTCTTAACACCTGAACTGGTTAAAGCCAGCGTAGGGAAGCAACAATAATTTTGTTAATTAATGCAGCTTTCTAGCTGCATTTTTTTGCTGTATAGTAAAGTATAAAGTTTCTAAGTTAACTAAACCTAGGTATTTAAAGTGTCTTAGAAATTTATTATGGATATAAGCAAAAAACAGAGTTTATATGATTCCTTCACAGATTAAAAGAAGGAGGCTTTTTTATGAAACAAAGTAGTGCTAATGTAAAAAATAATCAGAGTATGGTATATAAGTTAACCTTAAGTGGTTTATTTATTGCTTTTGGTACAGTTACAGGATCAGTTTTCTATATACCATTTTTAGGCGGAAAGATGTTTCCGGTTCAACACTTTTTAAATGTAGTTGCAGCAGTAGTACTTGGACCTTTCTATGGAGTAGCTAATGCTTTTTGCATCTCGCTACTAAGAAATATTTTAGGGACAGGTTCCATACTAGCATTTCCGGGAAGTATGGTTGGAGCTTTTTTAGCAGGAATAGTTTATAAGAAATTTAAAAATATATACCTTACAGCTGTAGGTGAGTTCGTAGGAACAGGAATACTAGGAGCCTTAATAGCATACCCAATGGCTACAATGATATTAGGTAAAAAGGTAGCTGCTTTTGCATATGTGTTCCCATTCTCATTAAGCTGTGCTGGAGGAGCAATCCTTGCAGTAATATTATTATCAGTACCAGTTATAAGAAAGGTGATCAAAAGGGAGGCATTATAAATGATAAGAAAGGCACTTACAATAGCAGGTTCAGATACTTGTGGAGGCGCTGGAATTCAAGCAGATATAAAATCATTTTCAGCTAATGGAGTTTATGGAATGAGTGTTATAACTGCAATAACCGTTCAAAATACTCAAGGTGTTTTTGGTATACAGGATGTTAACCCAGATATAATAGAGAAGCAAATAGAAGCTATATTCGATGATATTGAAGTTGATGCTATAAAGATAGGGATGGTATCTAAAATAGAATCAATTAATGCTATAGCATCCGCTCTAAAAAAGATAGATAAATTACCACCAGTAATTTTAGATCCAGTAATGGTTTCAAAAAGTGGATTTAAGCTTCTTTCTGAAGATGCAAAAGAAACTCTTATAAAAGAGCTATTTCCATTAGCGGAGGTTATTACACCAAATATACCAGAGGCAGAAGAAATTTTAGGATATCAAATAACAAACTTTGAAGAAATGTATAAGGCTGCGAAGGATTTAAAAGAATTAGGACCTAAATATGTTCTTGTCAAAGGTGGACATCTTGAAGGAGATGCTATAGATTCTTTATTTGATGGAGAAAAGCTCATAAGCTTTAAGCAGGAAAGAATAAACACAAAAAATACGCATGGTACTGGATGTACATTATCTTCAGCTATAGCAGCTAATGTTGCAAAGGGCATGAGTATGGTTGAGGCAGTAGAGGAAGCTAAAAAGTATATAACAATAGCTATTGAACACAGTATAGAACTTGGTAAAGGGGTAGGACCAACTAACCACTTTTATGAGCTTTACAGAAAAGCAGGTCTAAATAACGAATAAAAATATTTATAGTTGGAATTTCTATAAATAATCTTAGATAAATTAAAGGCGATGCAATTAAACATGTTGAAATTAATTGCTTATTCATCCGATGCTTTAATGAGCTTACGCAAAGAATTAATATGATTTTGTCATATTCCATGGCTAAAACTGTAAACTCACTACGTTCGAACAGTACAGTTTCTTAACGCCATTCCATTTGAAAAAATCATTTAATTCTAGCGGCTTGCTCATATAGCATCTACTGCATAACCAATTAATTTCAATAATATTATTAAACACTGAAAATATAACAAAAGTATAAGATAAATAATACAAGTCAATAATTAAAGATAAGATGAATCAGTTTATTTATAAGTAAGCTGATTCATTTTTACTATATAAAAAACTATAAAACTTTCAGGAAGATTGCTTCACAACTTTTCTATGTTAGTATAAATTCATACAATTATTTTCTTATAGAAATTGGATTGTATAAAAAGTATAATTAAAGGTATAAATGTGACAAGAGAAGAGGTGCCAGATGGATAATTCACTAAAGGTATTAAAAAAAGTATTTGGTTTTTCTAGTTTTAGAGAAGGACAAAGAGAAATAATACAAACCATATTAAGTGGAAGAGATGTATTTGCTGTTATGCCTACCGGTGGTGGAAAGTCTGTTTGTTATCAGATACCAGCAGTTTTAATGGGAGGTATAACTTTAGTAATATCGCCTCTTATTTCTTTAATGAAAGATCAAGTAGATAGTATAAATAATGTAGGAATAAATGCTGCATTCATAAATAGCACTATAAATAAAAATGAAATAGTTGAAATAATTGAAGATGCACTCATAGGAAAATATAAGCTGATATATATTGCACCAGAAAGATTAGAGTTAGATTACTGCGTTAAACTCATAAGAACCTTAAACATATCTCAGATTGCAGTTGATGAGGCTCATTGTGTATCTCAGTGGGGACATGATTTTAGGCAAAGTTATAGATTTATACTGCCCTTTGTAAATTCATTATCAAAAAGGCCTGTAATAACAGCCTTTACAGCTACTGCCACTGAAGAAGTCAGGGTAGATAGTATGAAGCTTTTAGGACTAAAGGATCCATATGTACATATAAGTAGCTTTAATAGAGATAATTTATCAATGAATATACATAAGGAAGTAGATAAACTGGAATTTGTTAAGGACATAATAAGAGAACATGAGGATCAATCAGGAATAATATATTGTTCAAGAAGAAAAGATGTTGATGGACTTTATGACTATCTTAGAGAAAGAGGCTACAGTGCTGCAAAATACCATGGAGGCCTAAAGGACGAAGAAAAAGAATTCTTCCAAGATGAATTTCTTTTTGATAGAAAAGATATTATGATAGCAACCAATGCCTTTGGAATGGGCATAGATAAGTCAAATGTAAGATATATTGTTCATTTCTCCTTACCTAAAAATATAGAAAACTACTATCAAGAGATTGGCAGAGGGGGAAGAGATGGCGAGAAATGCCAGTGTCACTTGCTATATTCCAGAGAAGATATACCTTCTCTAGAGTATATGATAAATACCTCTACTGTATTAAATAGAAGGGAAATTGAACTTAGAAAGCTTCAAGCAATGGTTGATTTCTGTGAGTCACATAATTGCTACAGGCATTTTATATTAAAATATTTTGGAGAAAGTGATATAAAAGAATACTGTAACAATTGTTCTAATTGCCTAAATAATGATGAACTTAGAGATATAACTGTAGAAGCACAAAAAATTCTTTCTTGTGTTTATAGAACTAAAGAACGCTATGGAATATCTGTGATGGTAGATATACTGAGAGGGTATTCGGGGCCTAAGATACTAGATAACAAATTAAATGAACTTTCAACTTACGGTATTATGAAAGAATATAGTACAAAGTTTATTAAGGATATAGTACAAACTTTAATAGATGAAGGCTTTGTAGATAAAAAAGAAGGTACCTATTCTATGTTGAAGCTTAATAAAAAGTCAATAGATATTCTTAAAGGCAAAGAAAAGGTGATGGCAAAGCTTAAAGATACTAATGATGATACTGTTTTAGATGAAGAACTATTTAAGAAGTTAAGAATACTTAGACGTGATTTATCTCAAAGTGAAAATGTAAAACCATACATAATATTCTCTGATTCTACTTTAATACAGATAGCTAACTTAAGGCCTCAAACAAAAGAGGAACTTAAAGAAATACGCGGTGTAGGCGAGAAAAAAATTGATAGATATGGAGAAAGAGTTCTTAGGGTAGTTCATAATCATATTTTGATGAAAAGCAAGGTTAATTAGTTGATATGTGGTAAATAACGAGAAATTATAAGAATTTAAGAACATAACAATATAACAATTTAAAATCATAACTATATATAATTATATGAATATATAGTTATATCAACGGTTTGAAAGATTATTACCTTGAAAAATTATATTATAAACTGTTGGTATCTAATGAGTATATTACTAAACACAAAAATCAAGGACCAAAAATAAAAAAATAGGTCTTTGATTTTTTTATTTTTTCTATCATAATAAATATATGGCAATTAAAACCTAAAATAATAATTAAAAGATAGTTTGAATTTTGAACAGCAAATTAAAAAATATACTATAATAAGAAGAAATATATCTTTATATGGTAATGTTTACAATGGAGGAGATTTTTATGAGTAAGTATATGGTTATTGACGTTGGAGGATCAGCAATAAAATATTCGATTATGGATGGAGAAGGTGTTGCTTATGAAAAAGGGAGTATTCCTACTCCAAAGAGTGGTATAAATGAGTTTGTTGAGGTATTAGGAAATTTAGTAGAAGGTTCAAAGAAGACTTATGAAATTGAGGGACTAGCTTGTAGTATGCCGGGAGCTGTAGAACCAAAAAGCGGAATTATTTATGGAGCTAGCGCTGTAGATTACATACATGGTCCTAATGTAAAAGAATTGCTATCGCAAAGAACAGGACTTAGAGTATCCATTGAAAATGATGCGAATTGTGCTGGATTGGCAGAAGGATGGCTTGGTGCAGCAAAGGATTGTGAAAATTATATTTGTGTAGTAATTGGAACAGGTATTGGTGGCTGTGTAGTGGTAAATAAAAAGATTCTTAGAGGAAAAAATCTCCATGGAGGAGAATTTGGATTCATGCTTGTAGATGACAGTGATGACATAGAAGGACATACGTGGAGTAATAATGCATCTACCTTTGCTTTAGTAAGAAAGGTTGCAAAGGAAAAAGGATTAAATGAAGAAGAATTAAATGGTAAGAAAGTTTTTGAAATGGCTGAAAATGGAGATGAACAAGTAAAGAATATCATAGATAAATGGTACAACTATTTAGTAAGAGGATTATTTAACTTAAAATATATCATAGACCCTGATAAGATATTAATTGGTGGAGCTATAAGTAGTAGAGCAGATTTCTATGATGTTGTAAATGAAAAGCTTGATAAAATGAAAAGCTATTATGCAAAACTAGATATTGCTGTAGAGAAGTGTGCTTTTGAAAATGATTCTAATTTAATAGGTGCTTTATACAATTTCTTGTACTGTGATAATTAAATAAATTTTATAAGAATAAGAAGCTAGAGAGTTTTTATAACTTAATAGCTTTTTTCTTTTCAATATAAAATTATCTAAATTTGAAAAATAAAATTTTAATTTTATAATCCACTGAAAAAATACCATTTTAGTAGCTTTAATCTAAATTGGATAAAGATGTGTAGTATAAAAATAATTCTTATTTAACAAATATTCAAATCAGATTAGTCATAGATAGTTTGTCCCTCTGAATATATTTTTATAAAAGGAGGGAGATGTAGATGGATTTTAAGCAATTTATTGAAAATGATAGAGAAAAACATAATAAGCATAAGTTTAAGGGGACATTTCTAGATTATTTGGAAATAGTAAAGGAAAACCCAGATGTAGCAAAGTTGGCGCACAAGAGAGTCTATGACATCATAGTTGATAAGGGTGTAAAGATATTAAAACCTGAAGAGAATGCAAGGGTTAGAAAAATATATGGCAATGAAATGATAAAAAGGTATAACTTTTTTGAGAATGACTTCTTCGGGATAGATAAGATATTGATGAAGCTTGTTAATTATTTCTATTCAGCTTCAATGAAGGGAGAAGAAGCAAGGCAGGTACTATATTTAGTGGGACCAGTTGGAGCTGGAAAATCCTCATTAGTTGAGGCATTAAAGAAAGCTTTAGAGATGGCAGATCCAATATATGCTATTGAAGGGTGTCCTATGCATGAAGAACCGCTTCATCTTATTCCAAAGCATCTTAGACCTAAATTCGAAGAATCACTGGGAGTTCAAATAGAAGGAGACCTTTGCCCTGTATGCAGATATAGACTAATGAATGAATTTAATGGAAGATATGAGGACTTCCCAGTAGAAACTAAAGGGTTCTCAATCAGATCAAGGAAGGGTATAGGCGTAGTGCCTCCTGTAGACCCAAACAATCAGGATACATCTATTTTAACTGGTGCTGTAGATATATCTAAGATGGATATGTATCCAGAAGATGATCCTAGAATATTCTCACTTAATGGTGCTTTTAATGTAGGTAATAGAGGTCTTGTTGAATTTATAGAAGTATTCAAGAATGATGTTGAATATCTTCATACTATAATAACAGCAACTCAAGAAAAATCAATTCCTTCACCAGGTAAAGGATCTATGATTTATTTCGATGGACTTATAATAGCTCACTCAAATGAGGCTGAATGGAATAAATTTAAGTCAGATCATACAAATGAAGCGATACTAGATAGAATAGTAAAGATTGAAGTTCCATATTGTATGGAATTAAATGAAGAAAAGAAGATATATGAGAAGATAATAAAGAAGAGTAACTTTAATGCTCATATAGCTCCTCATACTCTAGACATTGCTGCAATGTTTGCAATTCTTTCTAGATTATCTCCATCAGCAAAGGTGGACCCAATAACTAAGCTAAAGATATACAACGGTGAAGATATAGTAGAAAAGGGTTCTACAAAGAGATTAGATCTGTTAGAACTCAAGGAAGAAGCAGGTCCTAATGAAGGAATGAAGGGAATATCAACTAGATTTATAATTAAAGCTATTGATAATGCTCTTTCAAGTTCTGAATATCCATGTATAAACCCTTTAAGTATCATGGAAAGCCTAATAAAATCAGTTAAGGATTTAGATACATCACAAGAAGATAAGAAGAAGTATCTTGGTTTTATACAGGATACATTAAGAAAGGAATACAATAAGATACTTGAAAAAGAAATAACTAAGGCATTTATACATTCTTTTAGAGAGCAAGCTGAGAGTTTATTTAACAACTATATCGATAATGCAGAAGCATATGTTAATAAAACTAAGCTTAAAGATAATTCTACTGGAGAGGAATTAAATCCAGATGAAAGCTTTATGAGAAGTATAGAAGAGCAGATTGGTATTTCAGAAAGTTCAGCTAAAGGCTTTAGATCTGATGTAACTTCATATATGTTCTATGTTGTGAGAAATGGTGGCCATATAGATTATACTGCTTACGAACCTTTGAAGGAAGCTATTGAGAAAAAGCTTACAGCTTCAGTAAGGGATCTTTCCAGAATTATAACTAAATCTAGAGTTAGGGATAAGGAACAAGATGAGAAGTATAATGCTATGGTAGAAGAAATGAAAGAGAATGGATATTGCCCTCATTGCTGCGATGTTATATTAAAATACGCTGCAAACAACTTGTGGAAGGATTGATAATATGGCAATATTCAGAGACCATGCTGAAAATCCAGTTGAACACGATAGAGCTATAGAAGATAGAAGAAGACATAGGCAGTTAGTTGAAAAGTCTATAAAAGAAAATTTAGGAGATATACTTTCTGAGGAAAGTATAATCGGAGAATCAAAAAATAAGAAGTTTAAAATTCCTATAAGAGGGATAAAAGAGTATCAATTTGTGTACGGAAACAATAATGGCGGGGTAGCAAATGGTACTGGCGAAGAAAAAAGAGGAGATAAGGTAGGTAAAGCTTCAGAGCAAGGGGGCAATGGCCCCGGCTCTGCTGGCAATCAAGAAGGTGAAGATGTATATGAGACTGAAATAACTTTGGAAGAGTTATTAGATTATATAGTTGAAGATCTTGATCTGCCTAACTTAGATAGAAAGAAGTATTCGGAGATAATCGTAGAAAGTTCTGGACGAAAAAGAGGTTATCAAAGGTACGGAATAAATCCAAGACTTGCTAAAAAGAAGACAGTTATGGCCAAAATAGCTAGAAAGCAAGGCAAGAAAAGGGCACTGGCTGAAATTGGAAAAGGTGAAGAGATTGAAAGATTTCCATTTAGAGAAGAAGATATGCGATATTATAAGGTAAAGAAAAAACCTAAAAAAGAAAGTAATGCGGTTATGATCTTTATAATGGACGTATCTGGATCAATGGATAATTCAAAGAAGTTTCTTGCTAGATCTTTTTTCTTCGTGCTATCTAGATTTATACGAAGAAAGTATAACAATATAGCTTTTGAATTTATATCACATACCACATTATCTAAAGTTGTTAATGAATATGAATTTTTCCACAAAGCTGAGTCAGGCGGAACTTATATATCTTCGGGACTTAACAAGGCCTTAGAGCTTATAAGGGAGAAATATAACCCAGACATGTGGAACATATATCCATTCTATGCATCTGACGGAGATAACTGGAGCGAAGATAATGAAAGAGCTATAAAAGCAGTAAATGATCTATGTGAAATAAGTAATTTATTTGGTTATGCAGAACTGTTGCCTTCTACTTATTCTACAACTATGTACTACAGATTTCTGAAGGAAATAAAAAAGAAGAATTTTGCAATGGTTGTAGTGAAAGAAAAGAAAGACCTGTGGAATGCATTGAAATTTATGCTATCTAAGGAGCTTAAGGAGGAAGGGTGATGGATTATACAGTTAGAGAATTAGAAAAATGGAACGTATTAATAGAAGATATGGCAAAGGAAGTAGGTCTTGATTTTTACCCCCAAGAGTTTGAAATAATAGGGTATAATGAAATGTTAAGCTACGAGGCTTATGTAGGAATGCCATCAAGATATCCTCATTGGAGTTACGGAAAAGCTTACGAGAAAAACAGAACACTATATTCACTAAATCTCACTGGATTACCATACGAAATGGTGATAAATTCTAACCCAAGCTTGGCATATCTAATGAAGGACAACACATTACTTCTTCAAATATTAACCATGGCCCATGTGTATGGACATAATGACTTTTTCAAGAATAACAGATTATTTAAGGAAGGTACTGATGCAGACCATACCTTAGAGATGTTCAAGTTAGATGCAGAGACTGTGAGACGATATATCAATAATCCAAGCATAGGATATCAGAGAGTGGAAAGAGTTTTAGATGCAGCTCATGCCATAAGATATCAGATTAGCCGTGTTATCGGTGAGAAAAAAGTATCACAGAATGAGCAAAGGAAAAGACTTATAGAGGATTATTCAAGAAAAGTTGAAAGTAGAGGAATCTTAGATAGTAATGATCCTATTGAGGAGCCTAATTTATCGAAAATTCCTTTAAGTCCGGAAGATGATTTGTTACAGTTCATAATAGATTATGGTGATTTGGAAGATTGGGAGAAGAGTCTTTTAACTATAGTAAGAAGAGAAACATTATATTTCTTACCACAGATTGAAACAAAAACAATGAATGAAGGATGGGCGAGTTTTTGGCATTATAATATACTTAAGAAGCTCAATCTTCCTCAGGAATTGCATTTTGAATTCTTAAAAAGACATAATGATGTAGTTGCTCCGATGCTAGGAGGGTTAAATCCTTATTATATTGGATTTAGAGTTCTTGAGGATATCGAAAAGAGATATGGCAGAGATAAGATTTTTGAGGTTAGAGCTATTGAGAGGGATAATTCGTTTTTAAGAAAATATCTTACTGAAGAATTATGTGCTGAACTTAATTTGTTCCAATATGCTAAAAAAGGCTTTGATTATGTAGTTGATGAAGTAGCTGATGAGTCAGGATGGAAAAAAATAAGAGATACTATAGCGACTAACACTGGGGTCGGAAGTATACCGTATATAAGAGTTATAGATTTAAATAGAAGAGATAATACTCTTACTTTAGAGCATGTATTTGACGGAAGAGAATTAGATATAGCTTATGCTAAAGAAACGTTAAAGTATGTTCAAGAATTATGGGGCTATAAAGTAGTATTGGTTACTAAGACCAAAGAACTGCAGGATATATCCATAGTTTGTGATGAAACTAAGAAGATAATTACAAAATAAAAAATCGCGGGAAACCGCGGTTTTTCATTTTGGCGCTGTTAAAGCATAGTTGGTAACAATTGTAATATGTTTGAATATATTAATGTGTGTAGTATTTTTAGGAGAAATTTTATGAAATTAAAGGACAGTGAAACCTTAAAGAATTTACTAAAAACCTTTGCAGGAGAGTCGAGAGCAAGGAATAAATATAATCTATATGCTGAAAAGGCAAGGCAAGAAGGATTTGTATGGATAGGGCAAGTTTTTGATTTAACTGCATCAAATGAATATGCTCATGCAAGAGAAGCATGGGCAAAGTATTTAAGTATGGTGAAATCAACAGAAGAAAATCTGTTAGATGCAATGGAAGGTGAAGGGGAAGAAACTAATAACATCTATAAGGAATTCGAAGAAATAGCTAGAAAAGAAGGGTTTGAAGCTATTGCAAACTTCTATAAGGAACTTAGAGAAGTGGAAGAGAGTCATAGAGAAAGATTTAAAGATATATATGATAAGGTAAAGTGTGGAACTGTATTTAAATCTAGCACTGAATCAGTTTGGAGATGTATGAATTGCGGCTATATTTATGAAGGAAAACAAGTTCCTGAAGTATGTCCTTTATGTAAGTTTCCTAGAGCTTATTTTGAGCCAATTACAGATTGTAACGATAAATAGGAGGAAAATAGCATGAAATTTTCTTATGCAGATGAATACTTTTTTCCAGTTGTAATGAAGAATATAGAGTTATTTGATTTTGTTGACAACGAAACAGAGGAGGAACTTTTAAGAAAGAAGAAAGATGAAGATTTATTTAATGAGCTTTTTAGGACAGTAGATGATGAATTTATAGATGAATTATTGCGAAGTAACATATAAAATGTATTGGCTTGTTCTTTATTGAGCAAGCTAATGTGTTTTTGTAGAAGGCACTATAAAGTTGGCGTTTTTTGTAAGGAATTAAATAATAAATAATTTAATATATTGTTATGATAGCAATAATAGGGTGATTGAATGGAAAGCTTTAAAGAGTTATTTGATTCATATTTTATTGAGGTAAACAATTTAACTGATCTCTTAACAAAATACGTTAATTCATATAGATTGCTTATAGGTGGTGCAGGGGAACTCAATGGAATTGCACTTGCTAGAAAAAAAGAAGTAAGAGATGCTATAAAGAGAGCTAATCAGCTTGGTGATATTATAGATGTCTTACTTAATGTTATTCAAAGTGTTGAATGCTGCTATCTTGATTACATACGAATTAAAGCAGATGTAATTGCAGTAAAAACTGCTCAAAAATCTATAATATTAACAGAGATAGATAATGATTTACTATTCCAAAATTCAAGTGGAGGTCCTGGAGGTCCTGGGGGTCCTGGAGGAAGGCAACCTATTCATCCGCCAAATACAAGAAAGAGACGCAAAAGCAAAAAGGATGATAAAGACGATGATTGTGAAGATCATGATAAAGATAGAGATGATGAAAATGACAACTGTGAACCTTGTGATGATAGGGAGAGGGATCATGAAGACGGAAATTGTGAAGATCACCACGAGAATGAAGATGATCATAAGGATTTTGAACATGATTAAAGGACCTAAAAGGTCCTCTAATCTGTTGTTGTATATTAAAGTTTTTTTAGTTTAAAATTCGAAATCATTAGATAAGAGAAGATTAACATTAATATTACAGGTAAAACCATTGGTACAGTATATCTCGTTGTAATTAGAGAGAATATAGCCATTAAGCTGCCTGCTATTGTTATTGGAACTCCTCTAAACACACCATCAAATTCAGCTAAATTATATCTAGCTAGTCTGAAAGCTCCGCATATAGGGAATATAATCAAGGCGCAATATCCTAATAGGCCTCTTGGACCAAAGCTGTTGAAACCGAATTGCGAGTAAATTAATATAGAAGGAGCTACGCCGAAAGATACTAAGTCTGCTAAAGAATCTAGTTCTTTACCTAGCTCACTAGATACATTAAGAAAACGTGCGACTCTTCCATCATATCTATCAATAAGTGCAGCTATAATTACAAATATTGCTGCTAAAAAATAATCCGCATTTAGCGTTGCAAGTATTGAGAATACTCCAAAAGATAAATTTGCAAATGTAAAGAAATTGGGTATACTACTTTTTCTCATATAATCACTCCTAGTAAAATAAATATAATTCCATCATCAATAAATAATTATAACTCATTTTTAATAAAAGTATAAGAGGTAAAATCTCATATATTCATCATTAAATGTAGATATTTAATGATTTTCACTTGTTTTACTAATAAAATACCATTTGGACACTGTGTAAATCTATAATAATCTTGAAATTGGCTATAATATATTATGATATAACAAAAGTTTAAATAATATTTACTTAGAAAACATAAATTATATGAATAAAGATGAAACACTTCAATCCGAAATCAATTTTCAAAACTCCTCTGGTTTCTAAGAGGAGAATTTGAAAATATAAGTTTAATTATGAAGTGGTTCATCTAAAGATGAAACACTTCAATCCGAAATCAATTTTCAAAACTCCTCTGGTTTCTAAGAGGAGAATTTGAAAATATAAGTTTAATTATGAAGTGGTTCATCTAAAGATGAAACACTTCAATCCGAAATCAATTTTCAAAACTCCTCTGGTTTCTAAGAGGAGAATTTGAAAATATAAGTTTAATTATGAAGTGGTTCATCTAAAGATGAAACACTTCAATCCGAAATCAATTTTCAAAACTCCTCTGGGTCCTGAGAGGAGAATTTGAAAATATAAGTTTAATTATGAAGTGGTTCGTCTATAAAGCAGTACATATGAAAATTAATTGTTTTTGTAAGCACCCAGTTAGAAATTAAGTTAAATTAGTTTAAGAATACATTAGGGTATAAAGATTGTTAATTAAATAGTTTGATATTTGACATTTGGAATATATAACTAATATATTATAATTAAAATCGAAATTTCAGGCTGATGGGACAACCTCGACATAAGTTTATAATTCTGCTATAATGTTTAATGATTGATTTTAGAAAGAATATGATGTAAAAAATTCAATAATTTTACATAATGTTATTATGGAGGTATTCTATGAGAAAGGTGAAATTTATATATAATCCATTTTCAGGTGAAAATGTTATTCTAGATGAATTAGATAAAGTTATAAGTATACATCAAGAATATGGATATATAATTGTTCCCTACAGAATAAATAAAGAGTCAGACATATCAGAGGCTCTAAATGATATTAATGAAGAATATTACTATATTTTAGTAGCAGGTGGAGATGGAACTGTAGACTCATTAGTGAACGCTATGAAGTCTAAAAATATAGATTTGCCAATTGGAATATTACCAGTAGGAACCGCAAATGATTTTGCAAAGTTTTTAGATATACCATCAGATGTAGGAGCTGCTTGTAAGAAAATATTAGATAGTTCTCCTAAACCTGTAGATATAGGAAAAATAAATGATAAGTATTTTATAAATGTAGCAAGTACAGGTCTATTTACAGATGTTTCCCAAAAAACTGATGAAAATTTAAAGAATATGATAGGTAAGCTTGCCTATTACTTAAAAGGGTTTGAGCAACTACCTAATTTTAGAAGACTTAAGGTTAAGATCTCGTCTAAAGAATTAGAGTATGATGGCCATATGTATCTGATGTTAGTATTTAATGGGCAAACAGCAGGAAATTTTAAATTAGCTACTCGAGCTGATGTTATGGATGGTTACTTAGATGTAATAGTTTTTAAAGCTGTTTCTATAAAGGATTTAATACCTTTATTTATAAGAGTTATAAGAGGGGAACATTTAGATGACCCTAAGGTTATATACTTTAAGACTAAGGAAGTTACTATAGAAACAGATGAGGATATCGTTACAGATATCGATGGTGAAAAAGGTCCAGGATTTCCGTTACGTTTGGAATGTGTAGAAGGTGGCATAAAGGTTTTAGGAATAAATTAAATAATACATTAATAAATTATAAGTAAGAGTTTCTTTAAGCTTTGTAAGCAATATTAGTTTTTTTATTACTTAATAGTAGTGTGAGAATTATTTGAATGCTTAAGGCTGAGAACCAAAATATTAAGAGGTGTGATATGGTAGGGGTATATCTATACTTTGTAATATTATTACTTATAATTTTTTTATGCATATTTATATTAGACAAGCTATTAAGATGGGCGCCAATTAAAATTAAGACTGTATCAATTTTTATGATATTATTTGTGATGCTAAAGTATATTACTTTGATTTTACTTGCATTACTGGAAGACCAAAAATATATATATTATATTAAGTACTTAGTTTTTCTGCAGTATGTTTATATTCCAGTTATTTTGTATATTATATATTATATTTGCAGAAGGAATGATAAAATTAAATTTTCTACTACTTACAGCATTATGGCTGCCTTTGTAATATTTTACGCTATACTTTTAGCTGTTTACGAGCCTAACATAAGTATATCGTTAAAATTTGGATATATAATTATGTTAAAATCAGAATATATATTTACACTAGCATTTATTGTAGTTCCAACAATAATTCTAGTCCTATCTATTTTGGCATTAGACAGAAAGTTTGTAAATAAGCCTGGAATTAGGCTGACAATAATTGCCACTGCATTTATAATATTAGATAACTTAATAAAACTTTTTGGAGTAAGCTTGTATCCCTATTGTGTTATAAGCGAGCTAGTGACTTTGCTAGTGTTTAATTATTGTATTGGGTTGTTTAAGAAGTTATATTGATATAGTTAATTCTAAAACAAGGGCTATGTTTAAAAGCATAGGATGTATGACAACTTAATTTAAGAAAAAAGCTTTAACAGCACCAAAATAAAAAAGAACCAATATTGATAAAAAACATATTTAAAGTATGATTTTTATCAATATAAAGGTTCTTTTTTAGTGTTTTAATGTACTCTTTTGCTTCTTACGTTTGTAGAATTACTTCTAGTATTAGTGCTTTTGTCAGACTTGCTGCTGAAGCTTTTACCATCTTTACTATGGTTTTTTTCTGAGGTTTTGCTCTTATTGCTTATACCAGATGTCTTGCTGATATTATTATTTTTTGTATTAGAAGAATCTTGTTTATTCGTTTTTTTACCACTACTCTTATAGTTTCTTTCTTTAGCTGGAGTCCAGTCTATTAGACAGTTTTTATCTTTACCTATTAGATCTTCTCTTCCAGCCTTAAGCAATGCTTTTTTAAC
The DNA here is from genome assembly GCF_014193895.1 of Clostridium fungisolvens. Taxonomy (NCBI): domain Bacteria; kingdom Bacillati; phylum Bacillota; class Clostridia; order Eubacteriales; family Clostridiaceae; genus Clostridium; species Clostridium fungisolvens. The sequence continues at coordinate 492,873 of NZ_BLZR01000001.1, forward strand.
TAAAGAATGGTTTTTTGGAACAGCGAACTGTAACAATGCTCTCTGCATACTTTTTTCTTCTTGAGTCTTTGGTGTATAAACTGTTTCTCCAGTAAAAGGATTCACTCCAGTATAATATATTGTTGTTGATATACTTCCTGGTGTTGGGTAAAAATCTTGTACCTGCTCTGGAGTATAACCCATTTCTTTTATATAAAGAGATAATTCTATAGCAGCTTTCAGGTCACTTCCAGGATGCGAACTCATAAGATAAGGAACTAAAAATTGTTTCTTACCGATCTTCTCATTTACCTGGTAGTATTTTTTTACAAATCTATCATAGACTTCTCTTGTAGGTTTCCCCATTTGAGCTAATACTTTATCGCTAACATGTTCAGGGGCAACTTTTAGCTGTCCGCTTATATGATGTTTGCAAAGTTCAGAGAAAAATTCATTATTTTTATCGTGAATTAAATAGTCATATCTTATTCCAGAACGGATAAATACCTTCTTAATGCCTGGCAAAGTTCTAACTCGTCTAAGCACTCCTAAATATTCGCTATGATCGGTGATAAGATTGCTACAAGGTTTAGGAAACATGCATTGCTTATCTTTACAAGTTCCAAACTTTTCTTGTTTCTTACAAGATTTATGTCTAAAGTTAGCAGTAGGGCCACCTATATCATGTATATATCCTTTAAAATCATCTAGGGTAGTGAGAAGTTTAGCTTCATCTACTATTGAATCCCCGCTTCTATTTTGTATTATTCTTCCTTGATGGAAGGTTAAAGCACAGAAAGAACATGAACCATAACAGCCTCGATGACTTGTAATTGAAAATTTAACTTCATTTATGGCAGGGATACCACCTTTAGCTTCATATATAGGATGATAGGTTCTAGTGTATGGAAGATTATATGTTATATCCATCTCTTCTTCAGTTAAAGGAAGTTGAGGAGGATTTTGAACTAAATATCTATCTCCATGAGGTTGAATAACAGTCTTGCCTATTATTGGATCTTGTTCGTAAGATTCTAATTTGTAGCTTTCACCATATGCTTCCTTACTGCTAGCCGTTTCTTCAAAGGAAGGAACTAATACATAACCGTTAAGATTGGTTATATCTTTAGTTAGATAGCATGTTCCTCTTACATCGGTAATCTTTTTTACATCCATACCATAGGATAAAAGATTAGCGATTTGTACTATAGTCTTTTCTCCCATTCCATAGCTCAATAAGTCGGCCTTAGAGTCTAGTAGTATGCTTCTTCTTACTTTATTATCCCAGTAGTCATAGTGAGAGAATCTTCTAAGTGATGCTTCAATTCCTCCGATAACTATAGGAATATCTTTAAAGGCTTCTCTTATTCTGTTGCAATATACTATAACGGCTCTATCCGGTCTATGATCTGCTTCACCACCTGGTGAGTAGAAGTCATCTCTTCTTTTTTTCTTTGCAGCAGTATAGTGGTTTACCATAGAATCAATATTTCCTGAGTTTACTAGGAAACCATATCTTGGTCTTCCTAATTTCTTAAAGTCCTCAGAATCATGCCAATTTGGTTGAGGTATTATTCCAACTGTAAAGCCATTTGCTTCTAAGGTTCTTCCAATTATAGCGGTGCCAAAGGAAGGGTGGTCTACATAAGCGTCGCCTGTAACTATTATAAAATCTAGTTGCTCTATATTACGTCTTTTTAAATCTTCTCTACTAATAGGTAAAAATTCTTTTGATAAATTCATTATAAGACTCCTTAAAGTTATTAAATTAGTCATTTTTATGAAATATCTTTAAATTTAGGAGCTGTGATGTATTAACTCTAAATTTAAAAAGTAGTGCATAAAGTTAGACCAATTATAAAGAATTTGAAAAATATAAAATCATTTTTGGGTTATGTATATCAAATTAGTGTATTTTTATTTTTTAATGACATAAGTGATTTTTCATATCACTAAGTTATATTATCATAATGACCAATAAAATAAAAGTGGAATAAGTCAAATGGAAGAATATAAAGTAAAACGGAGAATTCCTGCGAGATTTTGTAAAAATGGATGATAAACAAATTCATATTGTAAATTTGGAGATTTTAGGTTGCAATTTGGACCTAAAGTAATATAATATATTATAGAAAGTGAATATTTCATTGTTAGGTGAGGCTCCTACAAGAATGCACGCTACTGCCCGGAAACATCGAGAGATGCCAATGGGTCAACAGGTTTTATCGAAGCAAGGTATAACTTAACGTAGCTAGACCAAGAGAGGTCTTAAGTTTTGTAGTGCTAAAACTCAACGTAGTGATATTAAGATATTAAGTTGAATTTTAGAGGCCTTAACGGGCCTTTTTCTATTTTTATGCAATAAGTTATGCTTTAGGGTTCTAATTTACTAAGGCATAAAGGATTAATCTGATGGATAGACACGCATAAGTAAGTTCATGGAAGTGTACTGAAATTATAACGAATACTTAAAAATAAATAATTTATTATCAGGGTGGTGAAATTAAATGGAGGGTGGCCCTCATAGTAGGTCGCAAAGAAAATTAAATAGAGTAGTCTTCAATGAGTGGCTTCAGCGAAATTTATCATGAACCTTGTGTATATGCTCTAGCTAAGGCCCTTATTGAATATTGAGGGAGGTTAGAATGATGAAAAGATTGTCTGTATTTCTTTATAGTTCTATACTAAATAAAAAGATCTACGATGAGTTTGATGATGTACTTGGTATCTTAAAGGATGTTTATGTTACTACAGAAGATGGGTATCCAAGAATTATTGGATATAAGATAAAAAGAGATGGCTCAGTATTTGATTATGAATTTAGAAATGTAGATGTTTATCTAAAGGATGGTAATAAGATAAGGATTGAGACCAGAGGAAGCAAGGAAATATTGCCAAGAAAATATACCTATTTGCTTACACAAAACCTTTTAGATAAAAAGATAGTAGATATAAATGGAAAAAAGGTAGTTAGAGTAAACGACTTAAGAATTGCAGAAATTGCAGGTGAGTATAGAGTTGTAGCAGTTGAAACTGGTCAAATTGCGAGATATAGAAGAGTTGGATTAGAAAGCTTTGGAAAAGTAATACTTAAGTTTATGAAGCAAGAAACTACTGACCAAGCACTAATGTGGGATGATGTAGAAACTTTAGAACTAATAAATGATAGTTTGCAGCTATCAGTACCTTATAAGAAATTATCAAATTTACATCCTGCGGATTTGGCAGATATATTAGAAGAACTTGATGATAAACAGAGAAAACAAGTATTTGAAAATCTAGATGATGACTTAGTGGCTGATGCTCTCGAAGAAATAGAACCAGAGTTCAAAGGGTCAATAATAAGAGATTTAAGTGTATCAAAGACGGCGGAAATACTTGAAAATATGCCAAATGACGAAATTGCAGATTTATTAGATGAACTCAATGAAGAAGAAAGAGAAAAGATTTTAGTATCTTTAGAATCAGAAGATGCTGAAGAGGTAAAAGAGTTATTAGGATACGAAGATGAAACCGTTGGAAGTATAATGAATAAAGATTTTATATCCTTTAATATAGATGTAACAATCGAAGAAACCATAGATTTATTAAGAGAAATGCAGCCTGATGAAGAAGTTATGCATTGTGTATATATAACAGATGAGAATGAAAAACTTCAGGGGGCAGTTACCATAAGACAGTTAGTCATGAATGGAAGAGAAGTTAAGCTTCAAGATATAATGGATAGGAATACTTTAAAGTTTAAACATGATTTTCATATAGAAGATGCTATAGAGCTTATAACCAAATATGACTTATTATCTGTTCCTGTAGTGGATGATGAGGAGAAGCTTGTAGGTATAGTTTTAATTCATGATATTGTAGATGAATTCTTATTACCTATTTGGAAAAAGAAAGCAAAAAAAGCAGTTTAATATTATAGAAAAATGTTGTTGACATTTAAGACAATTAGCATATAATAAAATTAAGACTAAACATATCAAAATACTCAACTTTAAATGCAAAGAAAAAGAAAAGTATCATAAATGAAGGTTTCAGAGAGGAAGAGATGGTGTGAATCTTCTACTTGGATTTTATGAGAAGTGCGCTTTGGAGCAGGTAGCTGAACTTTTAGTAGGTGATCCCGGGATGCCCGTTATAGCAAGAAAGCATGGTAGTGCTTATCGTGAGTGAGATCATTTTGATCTAAGTAGAGTGGAAACGCGAATTATCTTCGTCTCTAATAAAGAGATGAAGTTTTTTTTATTCTTTAGTGAACTTTAATGGAGTGAAAACTTATATATAACTAAATTTAGTCCTAAAAAACAATTGGTACAAAACTAAAGAATAAAAAAGCAGAATATATCGCCTGCCAGATTTTCCTCATATACATTCGGAAAGGCAGATGCGCAAAAAATTCACTAAAGAAGGGCGCATTAGCGAATTTTTATTCTTTTGTGAACTATAATGTAGTAAAAATCTATGGATAATTTTAAAAATTAAGATAACTAATAAAATAATAAATATAATTTTTGGAGGTTGAAGATATGTTATTTAATAATGCATTAGAATTACTTGGAAACACACCAGTACTAAAAGTAAACACTTTAACAGGAGAAAATTCAGCTGAAGTATATGTAAAGCTTGAAAAGTTTAATCCAGGCGGAAGTGTTAAAGATAGAGCTGCTTACGGTATGATAGAAAAGGCTGAAGCTTTAGGACTACTAAAAGTTGGAGATACTATAGTAGAACCTACAAGTGGAAATACTGGAATAGCGTTAGCTATGATTGGAAAATTAAAAGGATATAAAGTTGTTATAGTAATGCCTGAAACAATGAGTAAGGAAAGAAGAGACTTAATAAAAGCTTATGGAGCTGAACTTGTATTAACAGAAGGCGCTAAAGGCATGAAGGGTGCTATAGCAAAGGCAGAAGAATTAGTAAAAGAAAATGGATATTTCATGCCACAACAATTCTTAAATGTAGCTAACCCAGAAAAACACTATGCAACTACAGCTGAAGAAATACTTAAAGATTTACCAGACATAAACGTATTTGTTGCTGGAGTTGGTACTGGTGGAACAATATCAGGTGTTGGTAAGAAACTAAAAGAATTAAAGAGTGATGTTACAGTAGTAGCTGTGGAACCAGAAAAATCACCAGTAATTTCAGGTGGAGCACCTGGCCCACATAAGATACAAGGTATAGGTGCAGGATTTATTCCAGAAATATACGATAGTTCAGTAGTTGATAAAGTTGTTCAAGTTAAGGAAGAAGATTCATTTGCAGCTGCTAGAAACTTCGGAGCTAACGAAGGTGTACTTATAGGCATATCTTCAGGTGGTGCACTTCATGCTGCTTTAGAATTAGCTAAGGAATATGGTCCAGGCAAAAAAATCTTAGTAGTAGCACCAGATGGAGGAGAAAAATATCTTTCAATGGGCCTATATGAATAATATAAAGGTGTGATAATAGGTGTTTAAGAACCTTAGGTACGATATAAAAAAGATACTTGAAAATGATCCAGCAGCAAGAAGTTGGTTTGAAGTTTTGCTACTTTACCCAAGTGTTCATGCAGTTAATGGGCACAGAGTATCTAGCTGGTTTTATAAAAGGAAGATGTTCTTTATAGCAAGATTAATATCTCAGGTAGTAAGACTTTTTACAGGTATAGAGATACATCCAGGTGCTCAGATAGGCAGAGGTTTATTTATTGATCATGGTATGGGAGTGGTTATCGGAGAAACTAGTGTTATAGGTAACGATGTTGTCATATATCATGGGGTTACTCTTGGAGGCACTGGAAAAGATAAAGGTAAAAGGCACCCTACAGTTGGTGATAATGTAGTTATAGGAACAGGAGCTAAGGTTCTAGGGCCTATAAATATAGGGAATGATGTAAAAATTGGGGCTAACTCGGTGGTGCTTACAGATATCCCAGCTGGTGCAACAGCAGTTGGTATACCAGCAAGATTTATTGTAAGAAATTTACCTATAATCGAGATAGAAGATTTTAGAGGTAGAAGAAAGAAAATATATAATGATATGGTGATTTAGTTTATGAATCTATCAGTTGAAATTAAAAGATTTTGCATGAATTTAGGATTAGATACTGTTGGTTTTACAAAATGCAGAACTTTCAATGAGTTAAGAGAGTTCTACACTGAAAGAAAATCACAAGGTATAGAAAATGAATTTGAAGAAACAGATATAGAAAAAAGAATAAATCCAAATCATTATATGAGTGAGGGAAAGACTATAGTATCTATAGCTTTCCCTTATCTTCATAATGTGGATTATATAGAAAATGGATTTTCTGTGTATACTAGAGGTATGGATTACCATACTGTAGTACATAGTTATCTAGAAAAAATAGTAGCTTTCATCAATGAATTAGGTGGGAAAGCAGTTGCATTTACAGACAGTAACACATTGCCTGAAAGATACATTGCATATCTATCAGGGGTAGGGTTTATTGGTAAAAACAATATGATTATAACTGAGAAGTATGGTTCCTATGTTTTCTTAGGTGAAATAATAACGGATTTGAATATTCCAGAGTCTACAAATCGTACTTTTAATGATATAAATTATTTTACGGAATGTGGTAGTTGTGAGATTTGCTATAAAGAATGTCCTACGAAATCAATTAATCTAAATAAGAAGAACCCTAATATATGTATGTCCTACATAACACAGAAAAAAGAGATAGACGATAAATTCGCTAAGTTAATGGATGGAAGAGTGTTTGGTTGTGATAGTTGTCAGAAAAAGTGTCCATTTAATGAAGGAAAAGAGTTTTCGCCTATAAAAGAGTTTTATCCAATGAATTTTATGAATGATGATGATGTGGATAAAATAATAAATATATCTAATTCGGATTTTAAAAGTAGTTTTAAAATAACATCTTGTGGGTGGAGAGGTAAAAATGTTTTAAGAAGGAATGTTCTCATACGGAAAGCTTTGTTTCAAAACAAGGATATTGCAAATGAAGAACTTAATTCTCCATATTTAGAGCAGTATAAACTAATGATTGAAAGGCTTAAGGAATAGATTACATTAAAGTACTTTGCTAAAATTAATGTGTCACTCCTCCGATACTTTAATGAGTTTCGCAAAGAATTAATATGATTTTCTACAATTCCATAGCTAAAACTGTATAACTCACTACGTTCGGACAATACAGTTTATTAACGCTATTCCATTTCCGAAAATCATTTAATTCTAATAGCTCACTCATATAGTATCTCCGGTGTGACACATTAATTTTATGATAATAGTAGCTTACTAAAAAAATTGTTAACTTCGTACTAAATATATAAGAATTAACCAATGTAATTATGGAATCACAATGGAGGTACAAAATGAAGAAAAGCACGAGAAATATACTAGAACTATTAAAAGAGCAGTATCCTGATGCAAAGTGCGAACTTGATTACGGAACACCTTTTCAGCTTCTTGTAGCTACCATACTTTCAGCTCAGACTACTGATAAAAAAGTGAATGAAGTAACTAAGGATTTATTTGAGAAATATCCTACAGTGGATGATTTTTTACTTATATCGCAAGAAGAATTAGAAGATAGAATAAAGCAAATAGGACTTTATAGAAATAAAGCGAAAAATATAATGATGATGTGCAGGCAGCTTAAAGAGAATTTTAATGGAGAGGTACCAGATACTATGGAAGGTATAACTTCTCTTGCTGGAGCTGGTAGGAAAACTGCTAATGTAGTACTTTCAAATGCGTTTGGAGTTCCGTCGATTGCTGTAGATACTCATGTTTTTAGAGTTTCTAATAGAATTGGCCTCGCCGATTCTGAGAATGTATATGATGTAGAGTTACAGCTTCAAAAAGAGCTTCCGAAGAAAGAATGGTCTTTGGCCCATCACTTATTAATATTTCATGGCAGAAGATGTTGCACTGCGAGAAATCCGAAATGTGAGGTATGCCCTATAAAGCATATGTGTAAATATTATAAGAATATAGCTAAATAGCTCTTATAAATCGATACAAGAATACAAACTTAAAGTAAAAGCTAAAGGTCAAATATGGATCATTAGCTTTTACTTTTTTTATTATTACTTAATAATGTCGCTTAATCTACCTTTTTAATGCTACAAAAATATACATTAATGATAAAAATGTGATTTATTTCTGTACTTTTTTAGAACAGGACAGTGAGTTTATAAAAAATTATTTAATTCATTATTATTTAATTAAAAACTTAGGTAAATGAAGCCAAAAAAATATAACTATATATCGATAATTGCGATAATTAAATTTTTAAAAAATGATAATTGATAGTATAATTAATTAGTAAATTACAATTTTTATAATAGGTGGATAATAATATGAACTATTTTCTACAAATACACAAAAAACTATCTAAATATGTAAAAATTAATACAATGATAATTTTTTTGCTAATCATATTATTTGCCATATCCTTAAAGGTTTTGGAAAGATATCAAGTTTACAATTTTCATGAAATTATAAATAGACTTAAATTTGTAATAATGATGATCTCTTTATTTTTTTTGTATATGTGCTTTAAATATCTTTCATATGAAGATAGAGCAATACCTATAGCTATTTGTTTTAGTTATATGTATTTTTGTTTTGAATTTATATTTAGGCAAGTTTTTACAAACTTAAATATTAGTGGATCTAATGCTAATCTCATTACAGGCATTGTTAACTATCCATTTACTATAGGTCTTACTTTAAGACCTATAATTATATTGCTCGCATTGAAGTACAGTGAAACCAGGATTTTTCATTTGAGAAAGAAAAATATTTTAATACTACTGATTGGATTATTGTTGGGGATATTCACCACTTTAGCTGACATTTATATAATATTACCTCAATGCTTGAATTTATCCGAGCAAAGAATAGTAACGACATATATAGATACTTTGCTAGTAAATTCATTTGTGGTCATAATTTCAATAATATATAATGTAAACAACAAGAATGATTTCTCCAATTTATTGGTATATTCAACTTTAATGCCTATCTTTGTAAAGTATTATGCCTTCTATTCAGGGGGGCAAAATTCTGTTTTTATAGTTGCAGCTGAAGTTGTTATGAGTACTTTACTAATCACCGGTCTAGTGTATTTCAAGATTTCATGGAATAAATTGATAAATAAAGAGACCAATTTAGTTAGAGATGGTTATGTGAGTAATGCTATAATTAAGGAGAATTGTATAGATAAAAAAATAGAAAATAGGGTGAAAGGTTATTCGAAAAATATTGAAAGTTTTATTCAATCATATATGGATATTGAAGACAACTTACAGGAGATTTTGTTTTTAGTAGACGTTTCTGGAAGAATAAACTATGCATCAAAAAAATTCTATTCGCTATCTGGATTTGAAGAAGAGAGGGTAGTTGGAGCAAGTTTTTTTACCATAACTCATCCAGAAGAAATATTAAAAGCTAGGATACTTATTAACTTAGAAAAAAGCCATACTACACCTATCGTCCATAGAATAAGAAAAAATAATGGTAACTATATTCTTGCTGAATCAATTGCTGATTACATTTTTGAAGAAGGTAATATTACTGGAAAGATCATTGTAGCAAGGGATATAAGTTATAAAAATATATGAATTATTATGGAAGGATAACAAGGATGAATCGTAAAAATGCCGAGAAGAATCTCTCATATTTAAGTATTTATATAGGGTTTACTTTTCTAATTCTTTTAGAATATGGTTCTAATATAGATATCAAAATATCAAAATCTTATATAGATGGAATGATACCAGCGGAGACTATAATTACTTTTATAGTTGCGTTTATGATTTTAATATACTTCGAAGTATCAAAAAAAAGTTATATATTATTTATTGGACTAGGCACGATGACTTTATTTGGAACGAAGTTTATTGAATGCGTTGAGCTTATGAGTAAGGGGAGTAGTGTAGTTAGTATATATAATCAAGCTTTTTTATCTACAAGATATAATATAATAAGTTTTATAATCACTGTTGGCTTTATTTACTTCCTTTATAACAATAAAGAGCTTAAGCATGTAAGTAGAGAAAGTATATGCACATATTCTGTTTTAAGTTTCTTTATAGGAATAGTATTTTACTATATAGATATAAAACTTTTATACGGGTACTTAAGTGATAGGAGTATATATTGGAGGTCTATAATGACAATAATAGATCTTCTTGGAATTCTTGTATTAGGTATTGTTTTGATAAGAAAACAAAAAGAATGCAATGATTCTATGATGAAGTTTTTTGTAACTTCAACTATGTTTGAGTTTTTTAACCATGTTTATACCTTCTGTGATTTAGGGCAGAGAACTGCGCTTATCTATTTTTCTGACATTTTTTACATTCTATCTATTTCAGCAGTTATGATTGGCATATGTATTTGTTTTAAAAATAAATATATTGATGCAAAAAAAATAATAGATAATACGAATGTCTTTAGGACTGACATGCTCAAGTACTACAAGATCTTACAAGAGATGCCAAGTGTTGTTTTTATATTAGATAAGCAAGGCACCATACGTTTTACTAATGTAGCTGCAGATGGATTTATTAAGGAAAATTATAGTGATGACTCTGTAGAAGGGAAGAATATAAGTGATATTCTACCAAACAGAAAAAATCGTTCTTTAAACAAAATAAATAAAGTTATAGATATGGAAAAACAGTGGAGTGGGGAAAGTAAGTTAATAGGAAAAGATGGGAAGGTTTTTTACTTTAATACATATATAAATGAATTTGAAATCGATGAAGATATGTTCTATTTAGGAGTTATGAATGATAATACTAACTTTATAGATATGTCGCTGCAACTACAGAAGAGTGAGAAGAAGTTTAGACAAATAACAGACAGTGTTCATGATTTGATATGTAAGATAGATATCGAAGGAAGGATAGATTACTGTTCTCCTTCCTATACTAACCTCTTTGGTGGTAACTATGAAGACTATAAGATGGTTCCTTGGGTACATAATGTAGTTGAAAATGATGTTCAAAAAGTGCTGCAAGATATGAGATTATGCTTGGAAAAAAATAAGATAGTCACAAATGAGTGTAAAATGAAATCTGGTAAGAATACGTATATTTATGTGAATTACGTTATTAATCCGGTAGAAGAAAAAGATAAAATTGATGGAGCTATTATAAGTGCTAGAAATATAACTTATAAGAAATTAGCTGAGAAAGAATTAAAAGAGAGCGAGAGAAAGTATTCTGAAATATTTAACATGTGCCCAGATATGATATATGTACTTGATTCTAAAAGCCTAAGGATTACTGATGTAAATCCTGCAATGTGCGAACTTTTAGGTAAAAGTAAAGAGAGTATTTTAAATAAATATCTAAAGCAGGTATTTGATGATATTGACTATGAAAGTGAAGTTAATATAATTAAATACTTAAATGAAGGATTGATAGTTAGGGGACATGAGATATCATTTTTGTTCTATGGAGAGTCTAGATACTTAGAAGTAAACTATTCACCTTTAATAGAGGATGGTGAACTTACAAAGATTATATGTTTAGCAAGAGATATTACTGAAAAGAAAAAGATGGTTGAGCTTAAGGAAGAACATGAAAAGGATAGAAAAAGGTTAGATGAGGCTTTACAATATGACCAATTGAAGACAGAATTTTTTGCAAACATATCTCATGAACTTAGAACTCCAATAAATGTTATATTCTCTGTTATACAAGTTTTGGATTTATATAAGAATAAGGAAGATATAACGAAGATGCCTTATGAAAAATATAGTAATGTATTAAGGCAAAACTGTTACAGATTGCTAAGGCTTATAAATAACCTAATCGATATAACAAAAATTGATGCTGGTTACCTGAAACTTAACTGTGGAGTATATGATGTAATTAAAATTGTAGAAGATATAACTATATCTGTTGTTACATATGCTGAGAATAAAGGGATAGAAGTGATATTTGATACGTTTGTAGAAGAATTATATATTTACTGTGATCCAGACAAGATCGAAAGAATAATACTAAATCTTTTGTCCAATGCTATTAAATTTACAGATTCAAATGGAAAAATTCTGGTGTTGGTAGAACAAATTGAGGATAATGTAAGAATAGCCATAAAAGATGACGGAAGAGGAATTCCAGAAGATCAGATAAATATTATATTTGAAAGATTTAGACAAGTGGACAAGTCTTTAGCTAGAGAGCATGAAGGTAGTGGAATAGGACTTTCTTTAGTAAAATCTTTAGTTGAGTTACATGGAGGAACAGTCAGTGCTAAAAGTACCTTAAATAAGGGAAGTGAATTTATAATAAACCTACCAATAACTAGAATTAAAGAGATTGAACAAACTCCAATAATAATATCTAATGAGGATACTAGAATTGAACGAATTAATATCGAGTTCTCTGATATATATGAAATATGTTAAGATATAGATAAACTACTTCATATTAGAATTTATCCAAATAAAGATTCGTAGAACCATCGAAATCTTTATTTGGAGTTTAAGGACTGAAGTAGTTTATCAGTTCAGCGGAATAGATAATCCAGTTCTATTTAATAAAACTAAGTGATATTTCTGTTAACTATTAATGGTAATATGATTATTAAATATAGATTCTATTTGGAACTAGTTTATCTATAAAACACTTCAATCCTAAAAATATGGCGATGTTAAAGCACCGTGTTGAAATTAAGTGGTTATCCATCCAATGCTTTAATGAGCTTACGCAAAGAATTAATATGATTTTCTCATATTCCATGGCTAAAACTGTAAACTCACTACGTTCGAACAGTACAGTTTTTACTCTTTATTAATCAGTCATTATTGAAAAAATTTCATATATAAAATTAAGAAAGCAAAAAGAGTATATAAAGAGTAAAAAAGTGAGAATATGTCGCCTGCCAGAATTTCTTCACATACGTTCAGAAAAGGCAGATGCGTAAAAAAATCACTAATAAAGAACGATTAGCGATTTTTTAGAGCCATTCCATCTGAGAAAATCATTTAATTCTAATAGCTCGCTCATATAGCATCTCCTTTATAACCACTTAATTTCAACAATACTCTTAAATATAGCCAAAAATATAAATTCAATTATGAAGTGATTCATCTAAAATGGAATGTCATTTTAAATCGATTGACATATTATATAGTTGTAGTTCCTTATGGAAATTAAATACAATAGCTTTAAGGAATCTGATTATAGTGATATAATTAACAAGATTTGATTTTTTTATCTACTCTTTATAAAATTACAGTCTAGATAATTTATGAATAACTTTATTTGGTTAGAGCAAAAAAGGTTACTTAAGTAAAGAGTAAACAAGAAGTTCTTTGGAGGGATTATAATGAGAGTCGGAGTTATAATGGGGGGAATATCCTCAGAAAGAGAAGTTTCTTTGAATAGCGGACAATCTATATTAGCCAATCTAGATAAGGAAAAGTATGAAATTATTCCAATAGTTATAGATGCTAAAGAAGATTTATTTACAAAAGTCAAAGACATAGATTTTGCGCTACTAGCTTTACATGGAAAATTCGGAGAAGATGGAACAGTTCAAGCAGTCCTTCAGACTATGGGAATACCTTATTCTGGGTGTGATACTTTAAGTAGTGCTGTTTGTATGGATAAGGATATGACTAAGAAGATATTAAAATCAAGGGATATAAGAACTGCACCTTGGTTTAATGTTAAGTCACTAGATGATATTGACTATATGAAAATAGATAGTTTGGGATATCCGGTAGTTGTAAAGCCTAATAACGGTGGATCATCAGTAGCTACCTTTGTAATTAAGGAAGAGTCTGAAATTGAGAATGCGGTTATTGAAGCTTTAAAATGGGATAAAGAAGTTATGATTGAAAAGTATATAAAAGGTGATGAAATAACATGTCCGATTTTGGATGGACAAATGTTTCCAGTGCTAGCTATTAAGCCTAAGTCAGCTTTTTTTGATTACACATCAAAATACTCAGATGGTGGGGCAGATGAGTTTATAGTAGAATTAGAACCGTCACTTCATAAACAGGTTGAAGAAATGGCGCTAGCAACCTATAATGCTCTTAAATGTAGTGTTTATGCAAGAGTTGACATGATAGTTAGCGAAGGAGTTCCGTATATATTAGAAGTTAATACATTACCAGGAATGACTAAGAATAGCCTTTTTCCAAAAAGTGCAGCAGGAAAGAATGTAGACTTTAGTAAGTTGCTAGATCTAATAATCGAAACTTCAATAAAAGAACGTAGTTAAGCATAAAACTTATAAAATTAAGCCATGATCTTTTTTCATTTAGGTCATGGCTTTTAACATCTTTGGGATGAATAGCATATTATCTTTACTGTAGAGATAAGTATAAAATAAAACTTAACAACCAACTTGCCAGATTTTCCTCATAGATAATATTTTTATTAAGATAATATTAAGAATTTTGTCAATTATTTATTAAGAATTAGCATGTATAATAGAAATATAGAATTAGTTGTTTGTAAGATTGCTAAGTTTAATAGTAATATTAATAGTGTGGAATTAAAGATGAAACACTTCAATTCGGAATCTATTTCCAAAACTCCTCTAGTTTCTGAGAGGAGAATTTGAAGATATAAATTTAAGTATGAAGCATTCATATATACTTTGATTTAAAAGTGTAAATTTAAATATATTATTTAATCATTAATTATAAAGATTAATTTGATAGGGATTAGGGAGATTGCTATGAGAAACAAGTTGAAACATGCGTTTTTTGTTCTGCCATACTTTGTTATAGGAGTGTTATATCAATATTTTAATAAGCCCATTAATGGTGAGGTACATAGCCTCATGACTTCTGTAGATAGAAGTATACCTTTTGTTAAGGCTTTTATAATCCCATATTATATATGGTATATTTTTATTGGGTTTGCTATTGTATATCTTTTGGTCAATAATACTAAAGAATATTATAAATATGTAATTTGTTTATGCGTAGGGGAACTAATTTGCATATGTATATACTTAAATTTTCAAACTACAGTACCTAGACCTATAGTTGTAGGTAATGATATCTTAAGTAATTTAATAAGAAATATATATGAAATAGATAGACCATATAATTGTTTTCCAAGTATACATGTTCTTACTACATCAATAACCATGATATATCTATGGAAAAATAAAGACTTAAAAACTTGGTTCAAAATTGTAATTCAAATAGTAGGGATTTCTATAATATTATCTACTTTATTTGTAAAACAACATGCAATTATAGATGCGGTTGCAGGAAGTATACTAGCCTTGAGTGTGTTTAGCTTTATAAATATAATGGAAGAGGTAGGTGTAAGATATTGGAGAAGGAAACAATACTTATCGTTGACGACGAAAAAGAAATACGAGATTTAGTGGAGATTTATCTTAAGAATGATGGATATAACACAATAAAAGCTTCTGATGGGCAGGAAGCACTTGAAGTTCTAGAAAAAAATGATGTTGACTTAATAATATTAGATGTTATGATGCCTAAGCTTGATGGTATAGAAGCATGTATGAAGATAAGAGAAGAAAGAAATACGCCTATAATAATGTTATCTGCGAAAAGTGAGGATATGGATAAGATTTTTGGACTTACAACAGGAGCTGACGATTATTTAACTAAGCCTTTTAATCCATTAGAATTACTTGCAAGGGTAAAATCTCAGTTAAGAAGGTATATTAAGTTAAATAATAATGTAATTCAAAAAAAGAAAGATAATGTTATTGAAATAGAAGATTTAACAATTAATATAGAAACACATCAAATAGATATTAACGGTAAAGAAATAAAGCTTACTCCAATTGAGTTCGATATACTAGCTCTTTTAGCTGAAAATAGGGGCAAGGTATTTTCTATAGAAAATATCTATGAGAGTGTTTGGAATGAAAGCTTTATACAATCTGATAATACAGTTATGGTGCATATAAGAAAGATAAGAGAAAAACTTGAGGAAAACCCTAGAAAGCCTAAATATATCAAAACTGTTTGGGGAGTAGGATATAAAATTGAGAAGTAAGAAATTTCTAAAGTTTAGATTTATCAGATGGGTATGGAACTGGAAGATAATGAAACCAGTTAGACTAGTATTCAAGATCTTTAAGGAAAGAATGGAAAAAAGTATTAGGTTCGAACTTGTTGTTACTTTCGGAATTTGTTTCCTGATATCACTTGTGGCGTATGGTATATCTAATGATATACTACGAGATAACTATAAATCAGCTACTCTTGTATATGATGATAGTGAAATACAGGATAGAGCTCAGAGGTTTTCTAATTATTTGATAAATACTAAGGATTTGTCTGTAACTAATTCCAGTGATATTCAAAAAAGTGTAGGAAGATTTTATGGGGCTGATGCAAATGAAAAGGTGATATTAACAGATCTAGATGGCAAGATTATATTTAAAACTAATAATGTAATCCAAAATTCAGTTGATGTCTATGCAACCATAAAATATGCTATGGACTCTTATTCTAATAGATATAATAATCAATACAGGACTGAAGGAAAAGAATTTGTAATATTTTACCCACTTAATATAAAAGATGAGAAATTATATCTATTCATTTTTGCAACTCCACAAGCTAAGATGGAATACAACCAAACATATTCTTCGAACTCTATAATGGCTGTTATCATAGCGGTGATAGTTTTTGTAACAAGTTTTATCTATATAACAAATAAAAAGATGAAATATATAGAGGAGATTTCAGAGGGGTTAAGGAAGATTGCATCAGGTGATTTGAGATTTAGAATAAATGGAAGAGGAAAAGATGAACTTAATAATCTAGCTGAGAATATTAACTACATGGCTTCTGAGATAATGAACAGAATTGAAGCAGAAAGAATGGCTGAAAAAACAAAGAATGAACTCATAACAAATGTTTCTCACGATCTTAGAACACCTCTTACCTCTGTAATGGGATATATAGGACTTCTTAAGGATGGGAAGTACGAAAATGAAGATCAGATGAAAGAGTATATGAACATAGCTTTCAATAAATCTGAAAAAATAAAAATACTTTTAGAAGATCTTTTTGAGTATACAAAATTAACTAATCAAGGAGTAAGCTTATATAAAGAACAAGTTAACTTAAATGAGTTTTTATCTCAGCTTATAGAAGAACTTATGCCTCTTTTTGATGAAAGAGGACTTAGAATACATAAAGACTTTACAGAAGAAAGATTAGAAGCTAATCTTGATGTAAATAAAATGCTAAGAGCTTTTGAAAATCTATTAGGAAATGCTATAAAGTATTCCTTTGAGAATACAAATATAACTGTAAGTTTAAAAAGAGATAATGAATATGCGCTTATATCAATAAAGAATAAAGGCGAAAATATACCAAGAGAAAAGCTCGAAAAACTGTTTGAAAGATTTTATAGAGCAGACGAATCTAGGACATCTGAAAATGTAAGTGGTAGTGGTCTTGGACTTGCTATATGCAAAAATATCGTAGAACTTCATAATGGACGCATCTGGGCAGAGTGCTACGGTAATGATATAAAGTTCTCAGTAATGATAAGATTATAGTTTCTATGCAGAAACTCTTTAGATGGATGACTTTATAATTTAAGTTGTATTTTTTAAAACTTTGCTCAGTACCAGAAGAATTTTAAAAAATAGTCTTGAATTTGAGGATATCCATCCTTTTTTATTGTAATTAATAGTTAAATTAAACTAGTACATCTTTATATAAATTTAGGTGTTCCTACGAGAGATACTATATGAACGAGCTATTAGAATTAAATGATTTTTGCAGATTAAATGGCGTTAGGAAATTGTATTGTCCGAACGTAGTGAGTTATACAATTTTAGACATTTAATCGGAAGAAATCATATTAATTCTTTGCGAAGGTCATCAAAGTATCGGTAGTAGGAGCACCTAAATTTATTATGGGTACTACGATAAAGAAAATTTTATTATTTTGTAACGTTACTTGGACTACTTTAATATCCTAATGGTATGAGTATTATTATAGTTGGAGGAACTATGCAAAATAAAACAATGTTTAGTACCTTCGGTGCTGATATAAATGAGTACAAATCAGGGGTTAATTTTGCTATCTTAGCAAGAACAGTAGACTTTCTTTATCTTAGAGCATCTGGTTCAGGCTCTGGTAGATTTAGAGTTGATGCAAAGTTTATTGAATTTGCAAGAGGCTCAAGGGCTGTAGGTATCCCAGTAGGGGCATATCACTATGCATTACCTTCTGCAGATTATGCTACAGCGGATAGTCAATGTGATGCCTTTATCGGAGTTCTTCAAGATGGATTTGGTCAAGGAGATTATGGAGACTTATTTCCCGTACTTGATGTAGAAGCGCCTACCAATAAATCTATTACAACAGCGCAGCTTGTAAACTGGGTAGATAGATTTAGAAAAAGGTTTGAAAGTAAAACAAGAAGAAGACTTATGCTTTACACAGGAGTATTTTTTGTAAATCTATATGATGATTTTAAAATAGCTGGAAAAGGATATCCGTTAAGTAATATGCCTCTATGGATTGCTATGTATAAAGAAATTGCAGGTAATCCACCTGTGCCACCAGATATAGGTGGATGGAAGAGATGGCGAATATGGCAATATACAGAAGCTGGAGATATTCCTGGAGTTACCCCTCCTGCAGATTTGAACTATGGACCAGATAGCATAGATATGCTTACGCCACCAA
The DNA here is from genome assembly GCF_014193895.1 of Clostridium fungisolvens. Taxonomy (NCBI): domain Bacteria; kingdom Bacillati; phylum Bacillota; class Clostridia; order Eubacteriales; family Clostridiaceae; genus Clostridium; species Clostridium fungisolvens. The sequence goes on from NZ_BLZR01000001.1 coordinate 511,511, forward strand.
CTGATGTAAAAGGACTTTATGCAAGAGCTGATAATAAGAATATATATGTTTCATGGACAAAGAATAAAGATAAAGATCTTTTAGGATACAATATATTTGTTAACAGTAATTATGCAGGAACTGTAGGAGTAAATGATACTTATTATGTTATACCAAAATCAAAATTTACACTTCCAGCTGGAAGACCTATAGAAATAGGTATAGAAGCATTCGATTTTGATGGAGATTTTTCAAAGAAAAGAACTAAATTTTTAATTCAACCAACAAGAAGTGATGATCAATTAGAATATGGAACTTATTTTGATGGAGATTATTTTATATTTGGAGAAGGCGAAAAGTAGAATAATTTATAGAATGAAAAAATGCCCTATTAATTTGGGCATTTTTTTCGGTGTTTATAGATTATTTAGTTTCAGAATACTTTAATACCAACTTTAAAGTTTCCACAAGAGAATCTAAGTGAGTTCGTTCATAGGCGTGAGATGCAAAAACTCCAGGACCTATTAAAGCGGTTCTTATATTCCAGCCTGCATTTACTGCTGCAGAGGCATCAGAACCATAATGTGGATATATATCTATCTTATAATTTATATTATTTTCTTTACATAGACTTACAATTTTTTTTCTTAAGTCATAATCATAAGGGCCGGAAGAATCCTTGGCGCATATACAGACAGCATATTCAGATGAATTTTGTCCAGGACCAGGTGCGCCCATATCTACAGCTATAAATTCTTTTGTGTTCTCAGGCAAACCTGCTTTAGCACCATGTCCAACTTCTTCATAAGTAGAAATGAAAAAGTGTGTGTTGTATGGAAGTTTAAGATTTTTTTCGGAAATATATTTTATTGCAGTTAATAGAACTGCTACACTAGCCTTATCATCAAGATGTCTACTTTTTACAAAACCTTTTTCTGTTATGGTAGCTCTAGAATCAAAACAAATGAAATCTCCAACGTTTATACCTAGTCTTTCAGTATCTTCCTTGCTAAATACTTTTTCATCAATTATCACTTCCATATTTGGAGCGATTCTCTTTAAATCTCTAGCATCATCTCCACTTATATGAACTGATGGTTTTATAGTTTGTATAGTACCAGTATAAGAATTACCATCTAAGGTCTCTATAGTACAGTTTTCACCATCTATAGATGTCATCATAAATCCACCAACAGGTGTAAGCTCTAAAGCGCCATTATTTTTTATTTCTTTAACCATAGCACCTAGAGTATCTATATGTCCAGAAAACACTCTATCAAAGCTTTTATCTTCTCCTTTGAAGCTTACAAGAATTGCGCCTTTATTAGTTACAGTATAATTAACATTAAGTTTTTCTAGTTCAGTTATTACATATTTACGGATATTATCAGTATATCCGGTAGGACTAGGAGTTGTTAGAAGGTTCATTAAATAAGTCTTTAATACATCTAAATCAAATTTCATTTTTCTATCCCCCAAGAAAATTTTCTATGTAGATGTACCACTTCTTAATAAAATTTATATTTTTAAATTCTCTCACCAGAAACCGTGAGAGTTTTAAAAATAGATTTCGGTAAGAACTGGTACATCCTTAGATTATACATCTAAAATTATAGCGTTTCCAAGTAAAAGTAAAAAAATCAGATTGAGTCACAATATATACTATGTTTATTTGTACTGTGTTAAGTAATAAATTAAAAAAAATATTATAAAAGCCTAAAAATATCACATCATAAATAATATGATAAGAATATCTTTGTAACTTGTGCCTAAATATAAAGTTTACAATAAAAGTATATTTATTAATGGTTTTTTTTATAGTATAATTAGGAGTACCATAAAGGATATACCAATCTAATTGTTAAATATTTGAAAACATTTATAATCTATTATTAATATAAGATGAAAATATGTCAAATTACTTTTAGGTGGTTCATTTAAAAGAAAGGAGAAAATATATGAGCAACGAAGTAGGAAAAAACAAAACGTTAAAGATGGTAGTTGCTGGGACTGTAGCTGTAGTAGTGATTGGATTATCTGGAGCTGGTGTATACGCCATGTCTGTAAAGAATCAAGTTGCAAAATGGGATAATAAGATATACCAAGGTGTAAAGGTTAATGATGTTGATCTTTCAGGTAAGACAAAAGAAGAAGCAGTAAAACTATTAGAAGATAGTTTTTCAAATACAATAAAGCAAAAGAAGCTTATTGTTAAGGCGTTAGACCAAAACTTTGAGCTTGACTATTCAAATTTGAATCCTCAATTTAATGTTCAAGAAATGGCTCAAAAAGCCATAGAAGAAGGAAAAAATTTAAGCTTATTTCAGAAAAATAATATTATAAAAAACGGGACTAATAAAAATCTTCCTCTAGAGTTTAAATATGATGACAGCAAGATAAAGGCATTTGAACAGCAAATTGAAAGCAAAATAAACCAAGACCCTGTAAATGCAAAAATCTCCATAAGTGGAGGTAATATAAGTATTACTGATGATCAAACAGGTCGTAAAGTAAATACCGAACAATTGGACAAGTTGATTAAAACTAACATTAATGGGAAAATTGAGCAACAAACTGTTGTGCAAGCACCAATAGAAGAAGTTAAGCCAAAGTATCCAAAATCAGAGCTTGCAAAGATTGATGGCAAAATTTCAACTTTTTCAACTAGTTTTGCAACTTCTAACCCAGGAAGATCAGCTAACGTAACTTTAGCTAGTAATTTTATAAATGCTAAAGTGCTAATGCCTGGAGATACATTCAGCTATAATGAAGCTGTTGGAGAAAGAACAACAGCTAGAGGCTTTAAAGATGCAGCAATATTTGTAGGAGATAAAGTTGAACAAGGAGTTGGTGGAGGTATATGCCAAGTTTCAACTACACTATATAGAGCGGCTATGAGAGCTGGTATTAGATCAACGGAAAGAAGTAATCATTCTATGCCTACAAGCTATTCAGATGTAGGATTAGATGCAACGGTTTATTGGGGATCATTGGACTATAAATTTAAGAATACATATAATTTCCCTATATATATAGAATCATACACAAGCAATAAAAATGTATATGTTAACTTTTATGGAAATATAGCTGGAATGGGTGGAAAAACCTATGAATTATTTGCTGATACTTTAGCAAAGTATGATCCTACTATATCAAAAGTAGAAGATAGCTCCATTATGGAAGGTCAAACTCAATGGGATAAACATCCTGTTACTGGTTATAAAGTGCAGAGTTATTTAGTAACTTACCAAAATGGAAAAGAGATAGCAAGAGAAAATATAGCTACTGATAATTATCAAAAAGTAAATGGAGTTATGAGGGTTGGAACAAAGAAAGCTACACCTCCTCCGGTTACTCAAACACAAACAACTCAAGATCCTGCAGCAACTCAAGCTACAGCAACTCCAACTGTAGCAACAACAGGAACTAATCAATAAAAAATAGCTAATTTAAAGTCATCCTTTGGGATGGCTTTTTTTATTTTTTAGAAATTTATAACTAAATTATATATTTGGATAGTTATCCCAATAGGTTTAGTACATAATATAAGTTAAAGAATAAAAAAGAAGAATATATCTTAATACTTTTAGATGTTTTTACTATCTAAGATTAAAACCACTTAAGTAAGGGGATGTATTAACTTTGTCTTTTGAGGATAATTCAAGTAAAAAGTGCTTTTTTCAAGTAATATATTGTTGTTATTCAAGTAAAGTGTTGACATAATAAGCTTGTATACACAAAGTGTATTTATATGACATAGATTTTTACCGTGTTATTGAATAAATAAACTCGAAGGAGAAAGAGAAATGTTGAGAAAAGATTTCTTATGGGGAGGAGCTGTTACGGCTCATCAAAGTGAAGGCGGGTATACTGAAGGTGGAAAGGTAGCAGCTGTTTGTGATTTGACACCAACAGGAGAATTCTCTGACTTTAAGGATGGCATTGATTCATATCATAGATATGAAGCGGATTTTGATTTGTTTAAGGAAATGGGTTTTAATGCTTATCGTTTTTCCATTGACTGGTCTAGAATGATGGGTGATGAAAACACTTATAATGAAGCCGGTTTTGAATTCTATGATAAGTTTATAGATGCCTTAATTGAAAGAGGAATGGAGCCTATTCCTACACTTTATCATTTTGAAATGCCTATTTTTTTACATGAAAAATATAACGGTTTTTATAGTCGCAGAGTTGTTGATATTTTTGTGGAACTATGCAAGAAAATTGTTGATCGTTATGGACATAAGGTAAAGTATTGGATAATCTTTAATGAACAGAATGGAATATTACAAAAAGGTCCTAAAATGTTCTTTGGTAGCGTTTGTCCAGAAGAAATCAATGCACAGCTGTTTGATAATCAAATTATGCATAATACATTAATTGCTCATAGCCTAATTAATGAATATATTCACATACAAGGTGGAAAGGTTATGGGGATGGCAACAATTGTTCAAAGCTATCCAGAGACTTGTCACCCATTAGACACTTTAGAAAGTATGAAAGCGCAGAGTGAAGCTTATGTATTTTTAGATGTTTTTGCAAGAGGGCATTATAATTCGTATTACTATGCTAATATGAAAAATGAAGGAACAATGCCTGAGATTCTTGAAGGAGATTTAGAGCTTTTAAAGAAAGGAATCACAGATTATTTGGCTATTAGTTATTATATGTCTACCATATCTCATTATGGAGAGGAAAGTTTAACTAATGTGAATGATGTGGTTATTAAAAAGAATCCTTATTTAGAAATGTCTAAGTTTGGCTGGACCGTTGATCCAATTGGGTTAAGAATTACTTTAAGACAATTGTATGACCGTTATGAAATGCCTATATATATCGTAGAAAATGGATTTGGATATGATGATCAAATCGGTGAAGATGGCCAAATTATAGATGATTATCGTATTGATTATATGAGCAAACATATTGCAGAGATGAAAGAAGCTGTTCATGATGGAGTTGACTGTAGAGGTTATCTTGCTTGGGGACCAGTAGACATCCTCAGTAGCCGTGCTCAAATGAAGAAGAGATATGGTTTTATTTATGTTAACAGAGATAATGATGATTTAAAAGATATGCGTAGAATTAAGAAAAAATCATTTTCTTGGTTTAAGAAGATTATTGAAACGAATGGAGATGAGTTATAGCATATGACGCTATAATATATTAGTTTTTAGTAAAATTAAAGTTACTTCAGACATAATTAAAGCATCGGATGAATAGCCATTTAATTTCACATATCCAAGGTGAAAAGAAAGGATAATAGCTTATGAAAGTCACAATGAAAGATATCGCTAACAGATTAGGAATTTCTATTAATGCTGTATCTATTGCTTTAAATGATAAAGTTGGTGTAAGCGAAGAAATGCGATTAGAAATATTACGTACTGCTGATGAAATGGGTTATATAAATGAAAAAAGACAATATTTATCTGTGCTATCAAAGACTAATGTTTGTATTTTGATGCAGAGCTATTATGCAGATACAGGACATTTCTATTCTATTGTTTTACGTTCTATTGTTGAACAAGCAAAGGCTTTTGGCTATTTCTCCATCTTGAATTATTTTGAGGATACTGAATTTGCTATGCCTAAGTGTATCTTAGAAAGAAAGGTAGCCGGGGTTCTAGTTGTTGGAAAAATATCTGATTATAATTTAATTCTTTTGAAAAAAACTGGCGTCCCAGTGGTTCTTGTTGACTTTACATCCTTATGTGATCCTAGTGACTGTGTTTTAACTCATAACAAGCAAGGTGGATATATGATGGCAAATCATGTTATTCAAAAAGGCTATAAGAAAATAGGTTTCTTTGGTGACTTAGATTATTCCTTTAGTTTTGAAGATAGGTTTTTGGGATATAAGCAGGCGCTTCTTAAAAGCAATATAACAGATTATCAAGGTATAGATAGTTATATTGAGAGATATTCCTTTTTAAAAGGAATAGAAAAATTCATATTAGCAAATCAAATTTCTGATATTATAAGCATCCTACAATCAAAAGAGTTGCCTGAAGTTTTAATTTGTGCAAATGATTCTAATGCATTTACTGTCATTTCTGCGTTAAAAGATATGGGGGTAAAGGTTCCAGAGGATATTGGGGTGGTTGGCTTTGATGATACACCCTTATGTGAAAAGTCAATTCCACAAATAACAACTGTCCAAGTACAAAAGGAGCTAATGGGTCAAGTTGCTGTTTCTAATTTAATTGATCGTATACATCGAAAAGATAATATACCAATGACACAATTATTAAGTGTGAAAGTCATAGAAAGAGATTCATTAAAATTTAGAGATTAATGAATCTCTTTTTTTTTGTATAGGAAACCATAAAACTTTCAAGTAAATGCTCGTTGAAATTCAAGTAAAATTACAGAAGAATAGGATTGTGAGGTAAATGTTTTCAATGGAGGGAAAGGATATGATGAAAAGGGTTGGTAGGATTGTTTTATCTTTAATTATGATCATGGCTCTTGTTTTTGACGGTACAAGTATTGCTAAAGCAACAAATGTTGATGATATGAATTTAATCAAGAGTAGGATTAAGGAGTATTTTTTAAAGCTTGATACGATTGATGATGGGTCAAAAGTAGAGGCTTGCTATGTAAGCCACGCAGAAGATTATCTTAAGCTAATAGAACCGGATGGATCTTTTAAAGATGTGGATTATAAAGCTACAAATAATGCTGCAAATGGAGCTGCATGGTCCCCGTATCTAGCCTTAGATAGAATGCAGGCTATTGCAATAGCTTACAATAAACAAGGAAATTCAATTTATAAAAAGCAAGAAGTTGTTGATAAATTGAATAAAGCTATAGTTTATTGGGCGTCGCAAAATCCAAGATCAACAAACTGGTGGGAAAATCAAGTTGGTGTTCAATTACGATTTGCTAGAATCGGATTATTTATGGAGGACAGTATAAGCAGTGAAGCTTTAAATATTATTCTAAACAAGCTTTTAGAAAAAACGCCAGTTAAATATGGATCAGGTCAAAATAACTTATGGTTTGATCAAAACTATGTTTATTATGCTCTCATTAAAGAAGATGCAACTCAGTTAAAAGATATGATTAGTAATTATTTAGATTATTGTTTAACAACGCAGTTAGATGATATTACAAAAGAAGCGGTACAAGTTGATAACAGTTACTATATGCATGGAAGACAATTTTATTCAAATGGCTACGGGATGACTATGTTTAGAGACATGAGCTATTGGATCTATATGTTGAAATCAACAGACTTTGCAGTAAGCCAAGATGTTGTTGATAGAATGGGAAACTATATGATAAATGGTACAAGTTGGACAGTTAGAGGAGATATCATGGAGCTATACCTTGGATATCGTCCATACAAATACGACGTAGGATATGATAACTATTCTGAAGAATACATCGAGCCTTTAAAGAGAATGATTGAGTCAGATACTAAACGTGCTAGTGAATATCAAAAAATTTTAGATAATATTGAAGGCAAAAACAATTCCAATGGTAAGAACGGTAACTACTATATGTGGCGTTCTGGATATGAATCTCATATGAGGGATGGTTATGGTGTCAATATAAAGATGGATTCTAAGAATCTTATTGGGGGAGAATGGAGAGGTCCTTGGAATGAAGCTGGAAAACCAAATCAACAATTGATTTATTGGACATCAGCTGCATCTTCTACAATAACAGTAGATGGAGATGAATATAAATCAGTATATCCAGTATTTGATTGGACACATACTCCAGGAGCTACAGCACCTAATTTTATTAGTAATAAATTCAATTTCGAAAATAATGAATTGTTTAATATTGGCGTAAGTAATGGTAAATATGGAGTAACTGCTTATAAATTTGATAAAACTAATACGAAGGGTCAAAAAGGATATTTCTTCTTTGATGATGAGTTTGTCGCATTAGGATCAAATATTTCATCAACAAATGATGCACCTATTCACACAACCTTAAACCAAAGTAAGGCTAGTGATTTAAAAGTTAATGGTGAGGCAGTTGAATTAGGAACTGTAGCAAAAGAATATACAACAAAAAGTATATATAACAACAAGATTGGATACGTTTTCTTGAAGGATACAAAGGTTAAAGTATCTTATGATGGACAAAAAAATGTTCCAAGCTTATGGCCAGAAGATATGAAAAAGAATGCTGATTCTGTTTTTACAGCATATATTGATCATGGTGTAAAACCAACTAATGATTCTTATGCTTATATAGTTGTTCCAAATAAAACAGAAGCAGAAGTAAAGAGCTATTCAAACAACATTCCTGTAACAGTTGTAGCAAATAATTCCGATGTACAAGCGGTTAGACATGATGGATTAAAGCAAACACAAATTAATTTTTACAAAGCAGGTTCTTTAGAATATAAGAAAGGTTATACAATAACAGTAGATCAAGCGTGTAGTGTTATCATAGATGAATCAGGAAGTACAAGACAAATAACTGTAGCTGTTAATGACAATGAAGATCATAAGATAGTAAATGTAGGATTATCATATAACAGTACTAAAACAACAACTACTTTTATTTCAAAAGCTTTACCGTATGCTGGTCAATCGAAGACATTAGCGGAAGGACAAGATGATAGATATTTAGCGAGTAGTTCTACTGCAAATCATTACGTTAAAAATGTAGTAGATGGTAATAGTAATACCTATTGGGAAAGTAAAGGCCAAGGTGAAGAATGGATTTCACTACTTACAGGCTCAAACAAATACTTGAAAGATATAACTATTTCATGGGGAGAAAAATATGCCAGTGAATATGAAGTTTACGCATCACAAGATGGAGAAAACTATGAACTTGTTTCAAAGGTTTCAAAAGGCGATGGAAAGCAGACAACAATACCTATTGCTAGAATGTGTAATTATATAAAAATTATCATGAAATCTAGTAGTGGGGATTGTTATCAAATCAAAGAAGTCGCAATGGATGAAGGAGAACTCCTTTCCTTAAATAAACCGACTACAACAAGCTCTGTATCATCTAAAGCACCGACCTTTGTAGGAGGATTTGCTGTTGATGGAGATTTATCTACAAGATGGGCATCTAATCGTAATTCAGATAATGAGTGGATAATTATTGATCTAGAAAAGTATTCACGTATAGATGCCATGAAAATCATTTGGGAAAATGCATGTTCAGACGATTATACCATTGAGGTATCAGATGATAACCAAAATTGGAAAAGTGTGAAGCAATTAAAAGCAGATGTGAGTTTAAAAGATGAAATTAATTTTAGTGAGTCAGTGTATGGTCGCTATGTAAAAATTAATTCACATAAATCAAGGTTAGTTAGTGGAACAAATTATGGGATAAATATATTTGAAATTAATGTTTATGGTGAAGCAAAGGAAGAAGATAAAGTTAATGTTGCTCTAAATAAACCTTCAAAAGCAAGCTCAGAATATATAAATCCAAAGTCAAAGTTTACTTTAGAATCAAAATATGCCTTTGATGGAAGTGTAGAGAACAAAGGTGATACTTATCAATCAAGATGGGTATCTGAAAGAGGCAAAGATAATCCTGGTAAAGATGTTAATTCACAATATATACAAGTGGATTTAGAAGAAGTATATGATATCTCAAGGGTTGTATTAAATTGGGAAGGTGCTTGTGGTAAAGAATATAAAATTCAAATTTCAGAGGATGGGCAAAACTGGATAGATGTATCACATATTACAGATGGAGTTGCTGGAATTAAAGAATTAAACTATGAAAAACCAGTAACAGGAAGATATGTGAAGATGCTAGGAATAATTCCGATTGGACAATATGGTTATTCCTTATGGGAATTCGAAGTTTATGGAACAAGTTTAAAATCTGAACTAAAAAAATACTATGATCAAAATAAAAACTTGGATACAAGCTCGTTCACACCTAATAGTATAGAGGTTTATAATAATGCCTTAGACAATATTACAAAAGTTTATGAAGATAAAGCGGCTACCAGTACAGAAATATTAAATGCAAAGAAACAATTAGAAGATGCAATAAATAATTTTGTTTTGAAAGCAAATAAAGCTACATTAGATAATGACATTAAAAAGGCTGAGCTTATAGAAAAAAATTTATATACAGATGAATCAATCAAGATCTTTGAAGCAGCTTTAAATGAAGCCAAAGCAATATTTAATGATGATAATGCAACACAAAAGCAAGTAGATGACGATGCTCAAGTATTAGAAAAAGCTATGATATCATTAGAGAAGAAAAAAGATGATCCAGTTATTGAGGTTCCAGGAGAAAAGATAGACCTAACCATTGAAAGTCCTAATAAAGATATAAGTGTTTCTGGAAAGTTACCGAAAGATATACAATTATCTTCAAAAGCCCTAGATAATGAACAATTAAAAGAAGTGGTGGAAAAAATATATAAGGTTAATTCAGAAGCATTGAAAGATTCAACTTTAGAAAAAGTATATGATTTAAGCTTATTACTAAAAAATGAAGTTTACAAATTGGATGGAGAGGTTGAAGTTTCACTAAAACTAGATGACAGTTTTTTAAGCAAGAAGTTAGGTATAGTCTATATTGATGAAACTGGAAATCTTCATAGATTTGAATCTAAGGTGGAAAATGGATTTATTAAATTTAATACTCCTCATTTTTCTAAGTACGGAATTGTATCAACAAATGATTTGATTTTGGAAGTAGATAAAGCTGTATTAGATAATGAAATCAAGAAAGCTCAGTCGGTAGAAAAAGACCTATATACAAATGAATCAATTAGAGTCTTAGATGCAGCTTTAAATGAATCAAAAGCAATATATAATGATGCTGATGCAACACAAAAACAAGTTGATGACGAAGTTAAAGCACTACAGCAAGCACTTCTAGTATTAGAGAAGAAAAAGGATAATCCAATTGTTAATGTTCCTGCAAAAAATACAGAAGTGGCAGTTCAAAATACAAATAAAAATGTAAATACTTCTGAAAACTTATCAAAAGATATTAAGTTAATAGAGAATAAAGAAGAAGAGTCAATTGCTAGTGATACTGAAGAAAAGAAAGAGATAATAATTGAAAATCCCAACAAAGATGCAAGTGTTTCAAGTAACGAAGCTAGTAAAGTAACTCCTAAAGTTAATGGTAATAAAGCTAAATTATATGTTATTGCTATGATTTCTTCAGTTTTAATTATTTCTTTAGGTATACTATATGTATTTTTAAGAAAGAAAAAAACTGAATAATATTTAAAAGAGTGGTTGTTGTACAATCACTCTTTTGAATTTTGAAGCTCTAAAATAACTGGTGAGTCAATCAGATGTTTCTGATAAGATTACATAAAATACAATAAAATAGTTGACATATTAATAGCTAATGTATATAATTCAATTATACAATATTAAATTGTATCCAATTAGGTTTGATGTGATATGGATTTAGTAAAAAATATGGTTGTATTCATATTTATATAATTTAGTTTTGAAAATAAATATTTAATAGAGAGGAAAGAAGTTATGTCAATTTATGATTTTAAAGCAAAGACAATAGATGGAGAAGAAATATCTTTAGAAAAATATAAAGGTAAAGTATTAGTAATAGTTAACACTGCAAGTAAATGTGGATTTACTCCTCAATATGAGGGACTTGAAGCTTTATATCAAAAGTATAAAGATCAAGGAGTTGAGGTATTAGGATTCCCAAGTAATCAATTTGCAGAACAAGAACCAGGAACTAATGGAGATGTTAAGAATTTTTGTCAAATCAACTATGGAGTTACCTTCCAATTATTTGAAAAGACAGATGTAAGAGATGAAAATGCTCATCCGTTATTTAATTACTTAACAGAAAAAGCTGCTTATAAAGGTCTTAATATGAACCATCCAATTGGGAAGATACTTTTAGAAGCATTAGAAAAGAATTTTCCTAGTTTCCTAGAAGGAAATTCAGTAAAATGGAATTTTACTAAGTTTGTAGTTGATAGAGATGGTAATGTAGTTGAAAGATTTGAACCAACCTCTGAACCAAGTGAAATGAATGAAACTATAGAAAAATTACTTTAGATAGAGTTGTATAATAATCCCTAACAGATAATCCCTCTGAAAACGCACTTTCCCCAAGTGCGTTTTTTTACTGTATTAAAAAGTATAAAATTTCTATGATAAATAAATCTAGAAATTCCCATGACTTCATAAGTTTTTTATGGGTATACAGTAAAAAATAAAACATATTCGCCTGCCAAATTTTCCTCATATACATTCGGAAAGGCAGATGCGCAAAAAAGTTCACTGAAGAAGGTCGCTTCAGCCACTTTTTAACTGTATTAAAAAGTATAAAATTTCTATGATAAATAAATCTAGATATTCCAATGGTTTAGAATAGTTTATGGTTTTTAATAGTAAATTGTATTATTTTTTGTAATATTGTTAAAAAATATTAAATGAGTGTTATAATTTATGAAATATGAAGGAATTGAAAAAAATAGATAGAATTAGGAAAAGTATGGAATTCATATTAATTACAATTAATAATTATAAATATAAGAGATATTTTATAAGTGTTTAGAAATTTTCACGCAATGAAATAACTTTTGGCATGGGAATATGATCAAATTAACGGTTAGATTTTAATGAGATCTTTAGGCATAATTAAATTTAAAAAGGGGTTAGTATAGATGAGGGAAAAGGAAATTATAAAGAAAATTTTGGATAACCTTAATAAGGTGATAATAGGGAAGGAAGTAGAGATTAGTAATATATTGAAGGGTGTAATTGCAAATGGTCATATTCTAATTGAGGATGTTCCAGGTGTAGGTAAGACCACATTGGTTAAAGCTTTGGCTAAGACGATAGATCTAACTTATAGCAGAATTCAATTTACACCTGATCTTCTACCATCAGACATTACTGGTATATCTATATATAATCAAAAAGATATGGAGTTTGAGTTCAAGGAGGGTCCTATATTTTCTAATATAGTACTAGCTGATGAAATAAATAGAACTTCACCAAAGACACAATCAGCGTTACTTGAAGTTATGGAAGAAAATCAAGTATCTGAAGGAAAGAAAACCTATAGATTGAAAACACCTTTTGTAGTTATGGCTACTCAAAATCCTATTGATTATGATGGAACGTTTAGATTGCCAGAGGCTCAATTAGATAGATTTATTATTAAGGTTTCTCTAGGGTATCCATCCGCGGAAGCCGAAGTTGATATATTAGAAAAGTATAGGGAGAACAATCCATTGCAAGAACTTACAAGTGTAGTTACTGCTGAGGATATTCTGTATCTTCAAGAAGCCGTTGCTAAAGTAAGAGTTGCTAAAGTTATAAATGAGTATATAGTAAGAATTGCAAATAAAACAAGAGAAAGTAACTATATATCCTTGGGGGTAAGTACTAGAGCAATTCTAGCTCTTCAAAAAATTGCACAAGCCAGTGCACTTTTAGCAGGAAGAGACTATGTAATACCTGAAGATGTAAAAGAAAATGCAGCTTTAGTATTAAGCCACAGAATAATTATGTCTTCAACAGGAAAGGCAAATGGCTATGGAGAAAGGGAGACTATAGAAGATATTTTAAAGATGGTAGAAACTCCGAGGATAACTGTTAATGTTTAAGTTAAGGATCAGTATAAAATATGCAGTTGTTTTTATATTAGCCACAGTATTTGTTTATGTCCAAGGCGGAAGCCTTCCGCATGTTATATTTTATATGTTACTAATACCGGGAATCTTAGGGCTTATATCAATAATCGTTTCTAAATCAGGTTTAAATGTTAGGAATGTTACGATAGCTAGATATTATACATGTGGAGATAAAGATTATATTGATACTATGGTGAAGAATAGCACAATATTAATTATCCCTTATTGCAAAATCACAAATGAAGGTATAAATAAGATTAAAAATAATTATACAGGCGATGCAATAACACTAGCAATAAATGAAAATCATATAACATCTGAAGAAATAGTATATATAAGTCGAGGTAAGTTTGATTTGGGTAGTTATGATGTGGAGCTTAAAGACTTATTAGGTATATTCAATATTAATTATAAGATAAATGAGAGTAAACCAATAAAGGTATTTCCAAGAGTGTATGATATAAGTCAGATGTCAATAAGTGGCTCGGAAATAATTGAAAATACTTTGTCGATTGTTACTAGTAAGGAAGATCCTCATTCTACAAGAGATATGAGAAGGTACAGAGAAGGAGACAGCCTAAAGAGGATAAACTGGAAGGTTAGTGCAAAGTTAAATGACTTATATGTAAGAAATTTTGATACTGTTTCTGGTGAAGAGTTTAATATATTTATGGATATGAATGAAAGTAATTATCGTCTTGATCCTTACGGTAAAAACGAGGAATTTCTTATAGACTTTTCTGCTTCTCTTATATATTCCCTTTTAAAGAGAAATATATCTACAAAAGTATTCGTTAATAATAAAATCGAGCATGTACAAAGCATAGAGAATAAGATAGATTTTGAAAAGTTTTTAGAATACTTAATTGAGCATAGGAGTGAAGGCATTACTCCAGTAACAAATTTTATAAAAATTCGAAGAAATAAGCTTTCATCTATAGCTGGAATAGCTGTAATAACTCATACACTGTCTGATAAGATGGTAAGTTTTATAATGGAAAACAAAGAAAAAGGTAATTCTCTTATTATATTTTATCTTAGGAGCGAAATTGGTGATGAGTCTGTGATTACTATGAGAAATATTGGAATCGTATGCTGTAAGATAGATGAAGGGTTGTTTAGTGAAGCTGCCATAAGTATAGAAGAGCTTGTAAAAGGGCAGGTGAATTAGTATGGAGTGGTTTAAGGAAAGACTTTTAGATAGTTTTATTATTTATTTTAATATGATACTTACCATTTTAATATTAAAATCATGTCTCAATATTGAAGGCACCGATTACTATCTTATAACTTTTCTTTTTATGGTGGGGTTAATTATAGCTTGGGTTTATGATGAAAAAGTTAAGTCTTTAGAACGAAAACTGGTTTTAACTATGATTATACTTTCTGCTGTGTTACTCATGGTTATAGTGTTCAGAAAGTACGCTGTTTCCTTTGTCATAGAAGGAATAGGGAATAACATGGCACATATAACTTCAAATATGAGAGAAGGATGGCCTAGTTCTTTCTCCCTTATAAGGAATCTATTTGTTATTACAATTCCTACCCTAACACCTTTTGCTATGTGGATTAAAAAAAGAGGATTTGCAGATATAAGTATCCTTATAAATATGCTGTTAATGATGGTTTATTGGTACCTAGGGTACTATGAAGAAATTGATAAGGTAATGTATATATTTATCTTTATAAGTATAATAACATATGCTGTAAATCACTTAGGAAACTATAGTAAAAAGTTGAAAAGGAAAGAGGTCAGAAATAACATTGTAACGTCTAAAATTATCTGGGCAACTATAGTACTGTCTCTAGTAAGCTCAATGCTTATAGTATTATTGCCAAAGTCAACAAGTGGAAAGTTTTCAAAAATAATTTCAGATAAAGTAGTTGAAAACATAGCTGATGATAGTGGAGGAGCTTACAATCCAGATAAATATGGTTATAGTCTAGCTAAGTCTGGTTATAATGATTCATCTAAAATATTAGGTGGACCCATAAATATTGATGATAGAGAAGCGTTTAAATTAGAGTATAAAGGAAATGTTAAAAATGAAATATACCTTAAAGGCTCTGTAAAAGATAAATATACTGGTACATCATGGGTACCTAACTTTAGGTTAATAGAAAAAAGCAACATGATGGATGCAGCGTATATTGAAAATTTTGTTGGTGCTAACGAAGAAACTATGACGATTCATCCAGATTACGTCACAACTACAACTTTATTTAATCCTTATTATTCTAAGGTTGTGAACATAAAGTACAACAGTGATAATAAAACCTATGTGGATAAAGTTAATGGGGCTTTTTATGCTGAAAAACCTATAAAGACAGAATATACAATAAATTTTTACTCAAATAGTATTTACGATAAGGCTTTTGATACACCTTCGAGTGGGCGTAATTCTGTAGAGATAGACCAATTGCTTAATAATGGGGATTTAGTTCATTACCTTCAATTGCCAGATACTATTACTCAAAGAACAGTTGATTTGGTTTATAATATAGTCAAAGGTACTTCATCAAATTATGAAAAGGCGTATAGATTAAAAGCGTATCTTACTCAAAACTACACGTATAGTTTAGATGTTTCTAATGTTCCAGAAGGAAAGGATTTTGTAGATTATTTTTTATTTGAAGAAAAGAAAGGCTACTGTGTATATTTTGCAACCGCAATGACGGTAATGTGTAGAATTGCAGGAATTCCAGCAAGATATGTTGAAGGTTTTAAAGTTAGTAAGGATAAAGAAAATAATGGGATGTATAAGGTTACTAATGAAGATGCCCATGCATGGACAGAAATCTATTTATCATACAATGGAAATAATTATAGTGCAGCAAGGATGCTACCTTTTACAAAAATTGATACAGTACCTACAGCATATCAATATAGACATGCTAAAGAAATACAAAACAACGGTGAAGGTAATAATGGTGCATTAGATGGGTCTAAATCATCTGTAGATAATGCTAGCAACGGAAACACCAAAAAGGTTGATTTAGAAAAAAATAGTGATGAGAATAAAAACAAAATGTATTATTTATATTTGAAGATTTTGTCTCCAATTGTACTAATACTGATATATATAACTGTAAGAATATGCTTAGTAGTTATAAAAAGAAGAAAAATCATTAAAAGTGATAGTTTAATTCCTTTATATGATTACTGTAAATTGAGGTTAAACAGGATAAATATAATAAAGTCTAAAAGTGAGACGGATTTAGAATTTGCTGAAAATATACCTAATTATGAGTTGTCAAAGAAGATGGTAGATTTAGTTGGCTTAATATATAGAGAGTTTTATGCTCAGGAAGATAATTTGCATTATGATAGGATTCAAATGATAAATTATATAGAAAGCACAATTAGAAGTAGCCAGGGAAATATAAAATATCTGATAAAGAGATATATTATATAAAGATGTAACACTTCGAACTGAAATATATTTTTAAAACTCTCACCGCTTCTGGTGAGAGTTTTAAAAATAGTTTTAGATGAAGTGAGACATCTTTATTGTTTATTAAATTCATGTTGGAATTATTTGCTTAAAAATGTTTTATTGGTATAATGTTGTCAGATATGAAAAAGATAAAGTATAGGCTTTACGGCTATTTGAAAAATCAGGTGGGAATTAAAGTCTTTGTTGAAATTAAAATATACACAAATTATAAAATAGCATATTAGAAAAATAGAAATTATAGGTATGCTAATCAATATACGTTAGAAATAGGAGTAATATATGAGCTATAAATTAGTATGTATAGATATGGATGGAACTCTACTAAACAGCAGAAAAAAGATTTCGAATTATAATAAAGAGATGTTGAAAAAAGCCCATGATATGGGAGTGCATATTGTTATAACTACAGGCAGAATATTTAATAATGCCATACATTATTCGAATTTATTAGGTGTTAAATCTCCAGTTATAGCTACTAATGGAGCTGTGATAAGAGAAAAAGATAAAGGGATAGTTATATACAAAAATGCTCTTAACACTGAGACTTGTCTCAGACTCCTTGATTCAGTAGGCAAATATGGAATAAAAATGCACTTTTATACTACTGATAGTATATTTGTAAGTAGCAGAGTTCAAGGAACTGCTTTAAAATTATACATGTCGTATCCATTACCAAAAGATTTAAGACTTACGATTAAATATATAGGTAAAAGAAAAGAATGGGAAAAGGTATTTAAAGAGCATGCAGATGAATTTGTAAAATGTATTGTGTTTAGTCCTAATAAGAACACTCTAAAGAACTTTAGAAAAGAACTTGATGCTATGAATGATGTAAGTGTAACTAGCTCTGGGGCCTTTAATATAGAAATATTGAACAAAGATGTTACAAAAGGAAGAGCGGTTGAAGTTCTTGCTGCATACTACGGTATAAAAAGAGAAGAGATAATGTGTATAGGGGATAACGAGAACGATATGCCTATGATAGAGTATGCTGGAATGGGAGTAGCTATGGGCAATGGAATTAAAGAGCTTAAGGATATAGCTGATTATATAACAGACACAAATGATAATGATGGGGTTGGAAAAGCTATAGAAAAATTTATTGTATCTAAGGAAAGATAAATTAACACATATACTACAATGTAAAATCATACTTTATCATGATGACTTAAGAAATTATAGGCTATTTTAGATTTGATTAACATAATAAAATATTGTAATATAATAAGATGAAGTATGATTTTACAATTTATATAAGACCGTTCGGAGGAAATAAAGTGAATCTTAATATAGTTTTATATCAACCAGAGATACCTCAAAATACAGGTAACATAGCTAGAACTTGTGTTTTGACTAATTCAAAGCTACATTTAATTAAACCTTTAGGCTTTGATTTAGATGAAAAGCATGTAAGAAGAGCAGGACTTGATTATTGGCAATATTTAAATATGGAGATTTATGAAAGCTATGAAGAGTTTATGGAGAAGAATAAAGGAGCTAGAATATTCTTGTCTACAACTCATGCAGAAAGTTATTATGATGAAGTGGAATATAAAGAAGGTGATTTCATAATGTTTGGTAGAGAATCATCTGGAGTTCCTGAAAGTGTCCACAATGATTTACAAGGAATAAGGGTTCCGATGATAAATACATCAACAAGATCACTTAATCTATCAAACACAGTTTCAATTATTGCGTATGAAGCATTGAGACAAATTGGTTTTCCAAGTATGAAGTAAATAGGGGGAAGGGATATGGAAAAGATTAAAATAGTTACAGACAGTACTGTAGATATCCCCATTGATTTGTTAAAGAAGAATGACGTGGAGGTACTACCACTTCTTATTAATTTTGGAGAAGAAAGCTATCTTGATGGAGTAGAAATAAATCTTAGGACTATGCTTAAGCGTATAGAAGAAGAAAACGCACTTCCAACCACAGCACAAGTTACCCCAAATAGATTTTATGAATGTTACAAGAGATATTTAGAAGAGGGTTATAAAATTATATCCTTACATCTTTCATCAGATATGAGTGGAACTTATAACTCAGCTTGTATAGCTAAAGATATGTTTGACACAGAAGATATAATAGTAATTGACTCGGAAAATGTAACATCAGGATTAGGTATAGTAGTTCTTAAAGCAATAGCTTTAAGAGAAAAAGGAATGAGCATAAAAGAAATAGAGCATGAATTATTGTTAGCTATACCACATATTAAAAGCGCATTAAGCTTTGAAAGTTTAGATAACCTAGTTCGTGGAGGAAGGCTCTCAAGAACTGCAGGAGTTATTGGTAGTGTACTTGGAATAAGACTACTATTAGAGGTTAAGCAGGGAAAGATGTCTGTAATGGACAAGGTTAGAGGAAGTAAAAAGGCTACTAAAGAAATAATTAGAACATTTGAAACTCTTAAGAGAAAAACAGGAGAGCCAGTTGTGCTTCTGCATATCGAGAATCAAGATATCTATGAACCTCTGAAAGAATACTTGAACGAAAATGATATTGAATATATTGATGCAGAAGTTGGATGCACAGTTGGAATACACTCAGGTCCAAAAGCTTGTGGATTATTTTTTATTGAAGAATTCTAAAACTTATAAGATATTATCAATGATATATTTTATATTTAATATGAGCAGTAGTGATATATGGATGTACCACTTCGTAATAAGATTTATATTTTTAAATACTCTCACCAGAACCCATGAGAGCTTAGAAAATAGATTTCGGTTCGAAGTGGTATACCTTTATAGAGTTCCTAACTCAACTATTAATTTATACATGCCCGAAAATCCCCAGAAGCCGGGATTTTCGAACAAGTATAAATTAAGTTTCGATATAGGAACTCTTTAATAGACCTTGCTGCTTTTTTACGTTATAAATAAGTATGAAATAAACAAATAAACAAATATAACCTATTAGCAGAAATTTCTATATCAGAATTAAGAATAAATAAAGGCAAAATTTTATATACTTATTAATAGAAGAGAAGTTAATAAAAAATTAATAAACACCTCAGAATATATTTCTAAAAATAATCCGTGGATATTTATTAAGAAATAAAATTAAATCGCCTTTGAATGAAAAGGTATTCATTAGCGTATTTTATCCAATATATGTTTAGTAAATTATCATTAAGAAATTATTATTTCTTAAGTTTAATTTAGTAACATAAATGAAAAAAGTGTTTCATTTATCCTGTACGTATGCTATAATTACAACGGGCAAATGATTACCAAAATATGCTTATGTTATTATTTAAAAGGCTATTCTCTCAGATTTAGGAGAATTATAAACAATGGTGTTTGTTATATACAATTATTTATTAGGTTTTAAAATATAGTTTTAGGACATGTATATCTTAATTAATTTTGTATTCATAACAGGCATTTTTTTATTATTAGCCGATATCTTGTTAACTTTTTGAGTAAGTGCTTACATATTTATTTTGGTATCATAGTACTCGTTCAAAATGTAAATGGTTGGTTATATGTTTGTAACCAAACAATATATAAATCTTAGGAGGGATCTGTAATGAACAAGAAAAAATTAATGGCTGCTGTAGCTTCGGTGGCAGTAGTAGCAACTCTATTTGCTGGTTGTGCTAGTAAGTCTAATGACAAAACAACTACTGATAACAAGACTTCTGATAAGAAGGTAATGGTTGGACTTTCAACTGATGAAGGTGGATTAAATGATAAGTCATTTAACCAAGCAGCTGATACTGGAATAAAGAAAGCTAAAGATGAATTCAAATTTGATTATAAGGCTGTTGAATCAAAATCTAAAGATGATTATGAATCAAACCTAGATGCATTAGTATCAGAAAAAGCTAACTTAGTTGTAGGCGTTGGATTCCAAATGTCTGATGCAGTTAAGAATGCAGCTTCAAAGCATACTGATGTAAACTTTGCTATAGTTGACTCAGCTGTTGATGCTGCTAATGTAAGATCAATACTATTTAAAGAACAAGACGGTTCATTCCTTATGGGAGTTATAGCTGGTAAGATGGCTGGAACTGGCAAGGTAGGATTTATTGGTGGAAAAGACATGGAACTTATACAAAAGTTCGAAGCTGGATTTGCAGCTGGAGTTAAAGCTGTTAACCCAACTGCTGCAGAAGATTTAATTGGAAGAAAAACAGTTCAATATGTTGATAGCTTTACAGATGCTGCAAAGGGAAAAGAAGCAGCTAAGAACTTAATCAATGCTGGTTGTACAGTAATATACCATGCAGCTGGTGGAGCTGGAGAAGGTATGTTCCAAGCTGTTCAAGAAGCAAACAAGAATGGTAAAAAGGTTTGGGCTATAGGAGTTGATATGGACCAAGCGGTTACACTTCCACAATATGCTGATGTAATACTTTCTTCTATGATAAAGAAAGTTGACTTCGCAACATACCAAGCTGCTAAAGATATAGTAAATGGTACATTCAAATCTGGTACTGTTGAATTAGGATTAAAAGAAGGCGGAATAGATATAGCTGGAACTTCAAGCAAGAATACTCCTAAAGATGTTCTTGATTTAGTTGCTAAGTATCAAGCTGCTGTTAAAGATGGAAAGATAACAGTTCCAACAAAACCAGCTGATGTTAAAACATTTGCACCAGCTGCAGTACAATAATTTAAATATTTATAGGTTCAAAGAAGAGCTAGATGTTGCTACATCTAGCTTTTTTAAAGATTTAAGGGGTTTTCTATTTTTATATTAGGAGGTATTAATAGTGACAAAAGTGGTAGAAATGAAGGGCATCACAAAAATATTCCCAGGAACCATAGCTAACGATGATGTTAATTTTGATCTTAACAAAAGTGAAACACACGTTTTGCTAGGTGAAAATGGAGCGGGAAAAACCACTTTAATGAACATACTATATGGGTTGTACCAACAAGAGAAGGGTGAAATATATGTTAACGGGCAGCTAGCTAAGATAACAAACCCTAACGATGCTATAAAGCTTGGAATTGGTATGGTGCATCAACATTTTATGCTTGTTCATAATTTTACAGTTGCAGAAAATATAGTTCTAGGAATTGAACCTAAAAAAGGTTTGAAGGTAGACATGAAGAAAGCGATAGAGGATGTTAAGGCTATTGCTAAAAAGTATGGTTTCAACATAGATCCAAATGAAGTAATTGAAGACATCACAGTGGGTAAACAGCAAAAGGTAGAAATACTAAAGGCTTTATATAGAGGAGCAGATATATTAATACTTGACGAACCTACAGCGGTTCTAACTCCTCAAGAAATAGATGAGCTTGGAGTTATTATAGATAACTTAAAGTCACAGGGCAAGTCAGTAATTCTTATCACTCATAAGCTTAAAGAAGTTATGAAGATGAGTGACAGAGTAACCATAATAAGAAGAGGTAAGGTTACTGGAACTGTAAATACTAAAGATACTAATATCGACCAATTAGCGGAGCTAATGGTAGGTAGAAAAGTTAATCTTGTAGTACAGAAGGCTGAAGCAAAAGTAGGCCGTGAAATCCTTAAGATAGAAAACTTAAATGCTAATGATCATAGAAAACTTCCTGTAGTTAAGAATCTTGATCTTACAGTACATGCAGGTGAAGTAGTTGGTATAGCCGGAGTAGATGGAAACGGGCAGTCAGAGTTTATAGAAGCTTTAACTGGTCTTAGAAAAGCTGTTAGTGGAAAAGTAACTATAAACGGCAAAGACATATTTAACAAGGCACCTAAAATAGTTATGGAGTCTGGTGTCGGACATGTTCCTGAAGACAGGCACAAAAGAGGATTAATACTTAAATATTCATTATTTGAAAACTCAATCTTAGGTATTCATAGAAATAAACCTTTTAGCAAAGGTATCGTATTAAACTATAGCGAAGTTAGAAAACATTGCAATAAGCTTATAGAAGAGTTTGACGTAAGAACTCCAAATGATGAAGTTTCAGCATCAGCTTTATCAGGGGGAAATCAACAAAAGCTTATAGTTGCAAGAGAAATATCAAAAGATCCAGAACTTCTAATAGTATGTCAACCAACAAGAGGTCTTGATGTTGGAGCTATAGAATACATTCATAAGAGAATAATACAGGAAAGAGACAGTGGTAAAGCAGTTCTTTTAGTTTCACTAGAACTGGACGAAATAATGTCTTTATCTGATAGAATAGCAGTAATGTATGATGGACAAATCTTAGATATAGTAGATAGAAAAGATGCTACAGAGCTAAAACTTGGAATACTTATGGCTGGTGGTAGTCTTAAGGATGATGAGAAAGAGGTGAAGGATCTTGAGTAAAACTACAGCGAAGGGTAAAGAAAATAAAGCGCTACAGATAGTAAAACCAATATTGTTCCCTTTAGCGGCAATAATATTTTCTATATTCATTTCAGTGTTTTTCGTAATCTGGGCTAAGGGATACTCCATATTAGATTACTTTAAAGCGCTAGAAGATCTTTTTAGCACCATATGGAAAGGTTCCTTTGGTAGCGAAATGAACTTATTTAATACTATATTCTACTTGACACCACTTATATTTACCGGTGTAGCAAATGCGGTAGCATTTAAGACCGGATTATTTAACATAGGTGGAGAAGGTCAGTTTGTAGTAGGTATGGTAGCAGCAGCTTTAGTTGGAGTTATACCAGGACTTCCTGCAATTATACATCTTCCATTGGTTTTGATAGCAGGTATAGCAGCTGGTGGTCTATGGGCAGCAGTACCAGGATATCTTAAAGCAAAGATGGGAACAAACGAAGTTATAAACTCAATCATGATGAACTATATAGCAATGTATGCTGCAAACTTTATAATTCTTAGAACATCTTTTGGAGTTCAAGGAAAGTCAGCATCACCACTTATAAAAGAAAGTGCTAGAATTGGTAGATTCGTGTCAAACTATCAAGCAAACTATGGTGTGTTTATAGGAATAGCAGTAGCAATATTTGTTACATGGCTTTTATGGAAAACTACCACAGGTTATGAGCTTAGAGCTGTTGGTTTAAATCCACAGGGAGCAGAATACGGTGGAATAAATATATCAAAAAACATAATACTTGCAATGGTTATATCAGGAGCTATAGCAGGTCTTGGTGGAGCAGTTCACTTAGCTGGCGGTAAGTACTATACTGATGATTTTAGTACACTTCCAGGTTACGGTTTCAGTGGTATGGCAGTAGCTCTTCTTGCGAAAAGCCATCCGATAGGATGTATATTTGCAGCTGTACTTTTTGGAGCTCTAAACAGTAGTTCAAAAGTATTACAGTTAAATGGTATACCTAAAGAAATAGTATATCTTATACAATCAATAATAATAATCTTTGTAGCAACAGACTACATCGTTAAATACTTTGCAGAAAAGAAGAAGAAGAAGGAGGTATTGATCAATGGCTAGTATAAATATAATCATGGAACTTTTATCTTCAACCTTAGCTCTTGCAACTCCTTTAATATTCGCAGGTCTTGGCGGAGTATTTTCAGAAAGATCTGGAGTTGTAAACATAGGTCTTGAAGGTATGATGATCATGGGAGCCTTCTTTGGAGTATATGGGTCCTTCCTTACAGGAAGCGCGATGGTAGGAATCATTTTTGCTTTAATAGCAGGTGGACTTATAGCATTAATTCATGCTTTCTTAAGTATAAACCTAAAGGCAGATCAAGTTATATCGGGTACAGCGATAAACCTTTTTGCTCAAGCCTTAGCAGCCTTTCTTATCTTTAAGCTTTTCGGAAAAGGCGGACAAACGGATGGTGTTAATGGTTTAGCATACAATATACCAAAAGCTTTAAGAGATATGCCGGTGCTCGGTAAACTTGTAGGAGACTTAAATTGGTTTGTATATGCAGCAATAGTTGCAGTAATAATAGCACACTTTGTACTATACAAAACTCCGTGGGGACTTAGAATAAGAGCCGTTGGAGAACATCCAAAGGCAGCAGATACTCTAGGAATAAATGTATATAAAGTAAGATATATATGTGTTGTATTATCAGGAATGCTTGCAGGTCTTGGTGGAGCAGCATTATCACTTGGAAGTACGCCACTATATAGAGATGGAATGGTATCAGGAAGAGGATTTATAGCCCTAGCAGCTGTTATCTTCGGTAACTGGAAGCCAAAAGGAACACTATTTGCATGTTTACTATTTAGTTTTGCAGATGCCTTCCAGTTGAAATCACAGCTACTTGGACTTAAGCTTCCAACAGAAATATACTCAGTGTTCCCTTATGTAATCACAATGATAGCTTTAGCAGGATTTGTAGGTAAGACACAAGCTCCAGCAGCTGACGGTGTACCTTACGAAAAGGGACAAAGATAATTAATTCCGGTAATATATTAAATATACCAAAAAGGCATCTCATATAGGCAAAGCCTATATGAGATGCCTTTTGAATTTATAATTTGGAACTTGTACATCTGCTCTGCAAAGTAGATAAACTAATTCAATACCTAAACTCCATCCATATAAAGATTTCGGATGGAACTAGTATAGCTTTATCTATGACCCTATAGAGTAACTTAATATGTTTTTTACCTTAGGAACTAGATATTTAGTTCCTCCAATTGACTTAGCATCTTCCATTATCATAGATACAACGACTTTAGGGTTGTCTACGTTCATACCTACAAACCAAGAATTTTCTTTGCCGGTTGTATCATTTTGGCTTGTTTTAAGTTCGGCAGTACCTGTCTTTCCGCCTATGTTTACGCCATTTATTTTAGCTAGATTTGCAGTAGCAGAAGGACTATTTACAACAGATACTAAATCATCTTTTAAAATAGATAAGTTCTCCTTTTTTATTGCGCCTTCTTTCCATACCTTCCCTTTGTTCTTATCATTAAGTTCTAGAATCGGAGTCATTATATTCCCGTCATTCACAACTGGGCTGTATAGAAAAGCTGCTTGAAGAGGTGTTATAAGCAGTTCACCTTGCCCGTATCCGGTATCCGCAAGAAGTTCGTCAGTTTTTATACTATTGTCATTTGATAGTTGATTTTTTGCCATAGGATAGGCAAATGGGAACTCTTCTCCTATACCAAAGGCCTTTGCGCCTTCTGTAAATTTATCTTTTCCTATTTTTAAAGCTTGTTGTGCAAAATATATATTATGTGAGTATATTAAAGCATCTCTTAAATTTATAGGCTTTCCAGGGTCTACCATTGTAGTTACTTGTTTACCTCCCCAGGAACTATCTTTTTGCCAACTTGTACCCTTAATATCAAGTGTTTCATCAGGATTAATTATTTTATTGTTTAAGCCTATTGAAGCTGTAACTAATTTGAAGATTGATCCAGGAGCATAAGCATTATTAAATCTGTTGTCAGACATATCCTTCCATGAAGAATCAAGTTTGCTTTTTATGCTGTTTGTTTTATAAGTTACAAATATATTAGGGTCATAAGATGGAGAACTAACGAGAGCTAGAACTTCACCTGTTTTTGGATTTATTGCAGAAGCTGCCCCTTTTTGACCACTCATTTCATTATAAGTTTTTTGTTGTAAAGCTAAATCGATAGAAAGTTGGATGTTTTCACCAGCAACAGCATCTTTCTTGGCGATTATAACCTCAGTATCTTTATCATTCACTTTTCTAGATATATAAAGTTTTAAACCATCTTGGCCTTTTAGTCGTTTTTCAAAAATTTGTTCTAGGCCAGCTTTACCTATATAACTAGTGTTGCCGTAGCCATTTCCTTTGTTCTTTTCTAATTCTTCTGAAGTAATAGGTGCGATGTATCCGATTAGTGAACCAATAGCTTCTCCACCATTATATACTCTAGAGGATTTTTCTAAGTACTTAACACCAGGTATTGAGATAGCTTTTTGAAGCTTGTCTTTTTCTCCTAAGGAGATATCTACCAATGGTATAAATTCATCAAGTTTATTTTCAGCCCCTTTAATCTTATCATTTATAAAATCAACACTTAGGTCTAGAGTTGAAGCAAGAAGTTGAATGCTAGAATCTTTTGAAGGAAGAAACTTTCGAGGGTGAATTCCAAGAGAAGCAACTTTATCGTTGTATGCTAATTTAGTCTGTGATCTATCAGTTAATTCACCTCTAGTAGCAGAGATTCTTTGGATTTTAACTTTTTCTCCCTTTTCCATCTGAGGAAATATAAGTTTTTCACTCCACTGAATTTTCCAAAGATTGTCCTTATCTTTCTTATCAGAGTTTTTTATTAAGGTTAGATTGTAATCCTTAATATCTAGTTTTCCAAAGCTGCTATCCATTGATAAATCAAAGGGAATGTTAATAGTCGACTCTTTAGATTTATCTGCTTGCGATAAATCTTTAGCGGTAATGATAATATTATCACTTTCAAGACTTTTATATATACTATCGTACTTGTCTATAAAATCTTTTTCTGTTATATAACTTTTTGATTTATCGTCTAAAAGTGAATAGAAGGTCTTATAATCTTTTTTGACTAATGATTCCTTAAATTTATTGAAAGCATCTGAGGGTTTTTCTTGCTTAGAGCAACCAAGAATAGATAATGGTATTAATAAAATAATAAAAGTTAAAAGAATTTTATTGAACTTTTTCACAATAATTACCTCCTAGAAATTATTATTAATTCTTTATATGAAAGTTTTTGAAATTAAATGGTTATTCATCCGATGCTCTTTAGATGAACAACTCTATGATTAAATTTATATTTTTAAAAACTCTGCTTAAAACCCAGCAGAATTTTTAAAAATAGTTATAAGATTAGAGTTGTTCATCTTTAATGAGCTTACGCAAAGACAATTGAGTGATGTAACTAATAGCTAACAAAATTATAACATAAAATTCCTATATAGTATTAATATGTAATAATAATTCATTTAATTTACTAGAATAATAAACTCATATTGTCGTAAATTATATCTATATAGATAAAGCACTTCACTAATGAATTAGTCATAAGATTAGTTTTAAATTAAAAGTTAATCTTCATAATTGAAGGAATTTATCTTGATTTTTAATCCATCATCTAAGTTTGGAGGGGTTAATGTGAAAAATAGGATATTTAACTTTTTATTAAGTATAATTGTCATATCTAGTATGTTAAGTGCATGTAGCAAGAAAGAAGACTCATCCAACGGCGGGAAAAGTAAAAAAGTAAAGATATCTTTAATAACAGATGAGGGTGGAATAAAGGATAGATCATTTAATCAGGCGGTTTATGAAGGGGTTGAAAAAGCTTCTAAAGATTTAGGTATAACAGCAAATGTAATAGAATCAAAAAGTAAAGATGATTTTCAAAAAAATATAGATAAAGCAGCAAAAGATAGTGATTTAACCTTCGGAGTAGGATATGGAATGGTAGATGCTATAACCAAGGCAGCTAAGAATAAAAGTGACAAGAATTTTGTTATTGTTGATGCTATGATTGATGCGCCTAATGTCAAGTCGATAACTTTTAGCAACGAAGAAGGGGCATTTTTAATGGGAATTATAGCTGGCAAAATGACTAAAACTAATAAGGTAGGTTTTGTTGGAGGAACTGAGACGCCAATTTCAGAAAGTTTTGAAGTTGGATTTGCATGTGGAGTAAAAACTGTTAATCCACCAGCTTTTGAGCCTATAATAAGCAAAAAGAATGTTAGATACGTAGGAAGCTTTACTGATAAAGATAAGGCATATAAACTTGCTAAAGAGTTATATGATAAAGATTGCGATATAATATTTCACGCTGCAGGAACTGCAGGAGAAGGAGTTTTTAAAGCTGCAAAAGAAACCAAGAAGTTTGCAATAGGTGTTGATACAGACCAAGGTGAGATATATGAAAAATACACTGATGTAATTTTGTCTTCAATGGTGAAAAATCTAGATAAGGTTGCATATCAGGCTTGCCAAGAAACTATAGAAGGAAAATTTAGAGGCGGGGAAAATAATGTTGTAAAGCTAGGATTATCTGGTGGAGGGATAGAAGTGGCTAAATCTACCTCTAACAATACCCCTAAGGAAATAATAGAACTTGTAGAAAAATATAAAGCAGAAATAATAAGTGGCAAGTTCAAGGTTCCTACTAGAACTGAAGAAGCAAGAGAATTTAATCCTCCTCTTATACAATGATAATTGTTGTAAGATTAAAACTCTAATATATTGATTTAAGTTAAAATTTTTATGGATGAACCACTTCATGTTAAATTTATATTTTCAAATTCTCTTCTCAAAGCCTAGAAGAGTTTTAAAAATAAATTTCGGATTGAAGTGTTTCATCCTTAAATATACATAAACCAGTTCCAAATAAAATCTAAATTAATAATTAAGTTACCATTAGTGGTTAAAATAGCTTTTAATATGAGGTAGTTTATTTTTAGAGTACAAAAAGAATTAAAGTGATATACCTTTAATTTATAAAGATATATCACTTTAATAAAAATAAACTACTTTAAAACCTTACACTTGTTATTTTTATGATTTTAAAATAGAATAAAATTATAGGATTTTTAGTTTGGATATGGCTATTAATTGGTTGGAAATACTAATTTTAGGGATGTTTTAACTTTAGAGCCCTTTAATATATGAAATGATGAAGAGGTATTTATATGGGGATGGAGTTATCGTTTAAATTAACCCAAGAACAAAGATTAATTTTAACTCAAAAAATGCAGCTTTCAATAAAAATACTTCAAATGTCCAATATAGATTTAGTTCAGTATATTGAAAGAGAGTATTCGGAAAATCCTGTTCTTGAAGCTGAGTATAATAATAATTATCAGGAAAAAGCTGAAATTAATGATAGGATAGATTACAAAGAAATCATAAAGTATTTGGAATTTGATAACTATGGTGCTCAATCTTCTTCAAGTTATGATGAAGAAGTATCACCATTTATGTTTATTTCTTCTAAAAAATCATTAAAAGATCATCTTCATGAACAAGTCTTAATTTTAGATATAGATGAATATATGAAAAATATATGTGATTATATTATTGAAAGTATAGACAGCAAGGGATACTTAGATATAAGTTTAGAAGCTTTGAGCAACGAAATAAATATATCCGATGACTTAGCAGAAGATGCACTTTATATAGTGCAGAATTTAGATCCTGTTGGTATAGGTGCAAGAGACCTAAAGGAATGTCTTAAAATCCAGCTTATGCATAAAGGTATATTAGATGAAGTCTTAGAAGTGATTGTAAACGAACACTTAGAGGATATTGCTGAAAATAAATACAATAATATAGCAAAGAAACTTGGAATAAGTGTACAAGATTCTCAGGAGTATGGAGATCTTATTAAAACTTTGGAACCTAAACCTTCAAGAGGGTTTTATACAGGTGATGAAGAAAAGTTTATAATACCAGATGCTGAGATAAGAAAATTAAATGATGAGTTCATAATTATTATGAATGAAAGAGTTTTGCCTAGCCTCACAATCAATCCTTTATACAAGGAGATTATTTCACAAAGTAAAGATAAGGATGCTGAGAGCTATGTAAAAGATAAGATAGATAGTGCTATGTTTTTAATTAAGAGTATTGAGCAAAGAAAAAGTACTTTGCATAAAGTTTTGGAACGTATAGTTGATAAACAAAAGGAATACTTTGAAAAGGGTGAACAATACTTAAGACCAATGACTTTAAAAGAAATAGCTGAAGAATTAGATATACATGAATCAACTGTAAGTAGAGCAATTAAAGAAAAGTATATTTTAATTTCTAGGGGGACTATAAAAATAAAAGATATGTTCACTACTGGAATACAAGCACAAGGTTCAGGAGAAGACTTAGCAGTAATAAATATAAAGAATGCAATTAAAGAGTTAGTGGATGCAGAAGATAAAAGGAAACCACTTTCAGACCAAGCTATATGTGATGAACTGAATAAGAAAGAAATGAATATTTCCAGAAGAACTGTAGCAAAATATAGAGAGGAAATTGGTATAAAGTCTTCGAGTAAAAGAAAGAGATTTTAATTTACATAAAATAGAATGATTTAAATATATTAAAGTAACTACTTTAATGCCAAAATGGAAATGGATAGTTTATTTAAGTGTGGAATGCTATTCTATCTATGGTTTTAAAGTAGTTATTAATTTGATACTTTTTGGTAAATATTTTCTAAATCAACTTTTAAAATATGGAATGTTGGTTTATAATATTATTTGTGGGACATAAAAGTATTTAGTGGGACGTTGAAGGGCCAAAGGAGTGTTTTTCTTGCAAGAAATATTGAAGCTACAAAAAAAGATAGTGCCTGAACTAGTGGAGCTACTTGAGAAAAGATATAGCATCTTAAGAGCTATATATTACAATCAACCAATAGGAAGAAGAATATTAGCTAACATGTTAAGTTTAGGAGAAAGAATAGTAAGAACAGAGATAAATTTTTTAAAGTCTCAAGGATTGATAGAAATAAATACTCCAGGTATGACAGTAACAAAAGATGGAGAAGAAATCTTGGAAAACTTAAAAGGTTTTATTCATGAAATAAAAGGATTGTCAGATGTAGAAGAGTTCATTAGAAAGTCTCTTGGAACAAAAAAAGTAATAGTAGTTCCTGGAGATATGGATATTGATAATTCAATAATAAAAGAACTAGGAAAAGCAGCTGCTAATTATGCTAAATCCATCATAAAGAGTGGAAACATAATAGCTATTACTGGAGGAAGTACAATAAAAGAAGTTATAGATAATTTTCCTAAGATGAGTAATATTCACAATGCAATGGTGGTTCCAGCTCGAGGCGGTATGGGGAAAAAAGTTGAAACTCAGGCAAATACACTTGCTGCTAGGCTGGCGGAAAAATTAAATGGAAGCTATAAGATGCTTCATGTTCCAGAGAATTTAAGTGAAGAAATATTAGAAACTATTATTCAAGAAAAAGAGATAAAGGACGTAATTGATACCATTCATAAAGCTGATGTACTGGTATATGGTATTGGTAGAGCGGACAAAATGGCACTAAAAAGAGGTTTATCACAGGAACAATTTGATAGACTAACAAGCTTAGGAGCTGTAGGTGAAGCTTTTGGATTTTATTTTGATAAACAGGCTAAGGTTATAAGTGTAAATCAAACCTTAGGGATAAATATAAATGATGTAAATAAAATATCTACTCATATTGCAGTGGCAGGTGGGAAGAATAAAGTAGAGGCCATCCTTGCTACCGAATTAAACAAAAGCAACGGTGTTCTGATTACAGACGAAGGTGCTGCAATGAAGATTATAGAATATTTAAGTGGAAGTAATAACCAGGAATAAAATAAAACTATTTAAAAAAACTATAGTAGTATATTTAGCTAGTTAAGGTGTTTGTGATATAGGGATATTTTTTAGCAATTTAGATTGTATGGAGTTACAATATTTGATTAATAGTGATAATAATTTAATATATGGTTTAATTTATAACAAATTTACCATTAAAATCGCAATCTTTCCTTAAATAAAGTAAAATTTACAGTTTTTTTTAAAAATACTATTTAAAAATTCCTTTAAATAATCTATAATAGACATGTGGGACGAAATAATATTCACTGGGAGCATTAATGACCAGCTTATTGTTTTGATCAAACTAGTAACTGTAAAAAAGTTATAAAGTATTTTTACAAATATTTTAAATAAAAAAATTATATCTTTTAGGAGGTACTTTCAATGGCAAATATTAAAGTAGCAATTAATGGGTTTGGACGTATTGGACGTCTTGCATTCAGACAAATGTTCGGTGCAGAAGGATATGATGTTGTTGCAATCAACGACTTAACAGATCCTAAGATGTTAGCACACTTATTAAAATATGACTCATCTCAAGGTAGATATGATGGAACAGTAGAAGTTAAAGAATCTTCTATAGTTGTAAATGGAAAAGAAATTCAAATATATGCAAAAGCTGATGCTGCAACACTTCCTTGGGGAGAAATCGGAGTAGACGTAGTACTTGAATGTACTGGTTTCTATGTATCAAAAGCTAAATCTCAAGCACACATCACTGCAGGTGCTAAGAAAGTTGTTATATCAGCTCCAGCTGGTAACGATCTTCCAACAGTTGTTTACAATGTAAACCATGATATATTAACTGCTGATGATCATATAATTTCAGCTGCATCATGTACAACTAACTGCTTAGCTCCAATGGCTAAAGCACTTAACGATTATGCAACAATTCAATCTGGTATAATGTCAACAATCCATGCTTACACTGGAGATCAAATGGTATTAGATGGACCACACAGAGGTGGAGACTTCAGACGTGCTAGAGCTGCTGCTGTAAACATAGTTCCTAACTCAACTGGTGCTGCTAAAGCTATAGGATTAGTTATTCCAGAATTAAACGGAAAATTAATCGGTTCTGCACAAAGAGTTCCAGTTCCAACTGGTTCAACTACAATATTAACTTCAGTTGTTAAAGGAAAAGACGTTACAGTTGAAGGAATCAATGCTGCTATGAAAGCTGCTTCAAACGAATCATTCGGATACACTGAAGAACAATTAGTTTCTTCTGATATCGTTGGAATGAGATTTGGTTCATTATTTGATGCAACTCAAACTATGGTTTCAAAAATCGGAGAAGATTTATACCAAGTTCAAACTGTTGCATGGTATGACAACGAAAACTCATACACTAGCCAAATGGTTAGAACTATAAAGCACTTCGCTAACTTCTTAAAGTAATTTTAAGTATTTAGTTAAAAGTATTTAAACATCAAAAATAGGTCTGGTTTTGTAGTTATGGCTATAAGGCCAGACCTTTTTAAATTATAAAATTAAGAGGTGAAAATCCATGAGTTTCAATAAGAAAACAATTGAAGATATCGAAGTTAAAGGTAAAAGAGTATTAGTAAGATGTGATTTTAACGTTCCACTAAAAGATGGCGTTATAACAGATGAAAACAGATTAGTTGGAGCACTTCCAACAATAAAATATTTAATAGAAAATGGTGCAAAGGTTATACTTTGCTCACATTTAGGAAAAGATGCTTCTAAGTCATTAGCTCCAGTTGCTACAAGATTAAGCGAAATGCTAGACAAAGAAGTTGTTTTTGCTGCTGATGAACAAGTAGTTGGCGAAAATGCTAAAAAAGCTGTAGCAGAAATGAAAGAAGGAGACGTTGTTCTTCTTGAAAACACTAGATTCAGAAAAGAAGAAAGCAAAAACGGAGAAGAATTATCAAAGGAATTAGCTAGCCTTTGTGATGTATATGTTAATGATGCTTTCGGAACTGCTCATAGAGCACACTCATCAACTGAAGGAGTTACTAAGTTTGTAGATACAGCTGTATGTGGATACTTAATTCAAAAAGAATTAAAGTTCTTAGGAGAAGCTGTAAACAATCCAGTTAGACCTTTCGTTGCTATATTAGGTGGAGCTAAGGTTTCAGATAAGATAGCTGTTATAAACAACCTATTAGATAAAGTTGATACTATAATAATAGGTGGAGGAATGGCTTACACATTCCTAAAAGCTCAAGGATATGAAATCGGAAGCTCACTAGTAGAAGCTGATAGATTAGATTATGCTTTAGAAATGGTTGAAAAAGCTAAGGCTAAGAATGTTAATTTCTTATTACCAGTAGACCACAGAGTAGCTGCAGAGTTCAAGGATGTTGAACCTAAGGTTACTGAAGATCAAAACATCGAAGCTGGATTTATGGGATTAGATATCGGACCAAAGACAGAAGCTTTATATGCTGAAGCTATAAAGGATGCTAAGACTGTAATCTGGAACGGACCAATGGGAGTATTCGAATTTGAAAACTTCAACAAGGGAACAGTTGCAGTTGCTAAGGCTATGGCTGATGCAGATGCTACAACAGTAATAGGTGGAGGAGACTCAGCTGCTGCTGTTAACATATTAGGATTTGGAGACAAGATGACTCACATCTCAACTGGTGGTGGAGCATCACTTGAATTCTTAGAAGGAAAAGACCTTCCAGGAATATCAGCTTTAAACGATAAATAGTAGATTTTATTAGTGTGGGGGGCGGCTTTTGTCGCTCCCTATAAACTAGTAAGTCTATTTATATATGTTATAAAAGAAAAAGTTTAAAATATAACTTTTTTATTCTTATAAATATAAAAAGTTAACAATTTTTTGATTTCGTGAGGTTTAGGCTTTACTGAAGTTAATAACAATCAACAACAAATATAATTTAGAGGTGAAAGATATGAGAAAAGCAATAATCGCAGGAAACTGGAAAATGCATTACACTGTTGATGAAGCAGTTAAGTTTATAGAAGAATTAAAGCCATTAGTGGAAGGTGCTGCTAGTGAAGTAGTTGTTTGCCCAACATTTGTGGCTTTAGATGCTGTTAAAAAGGCAGTAGCTGGTACTAACATAAAAGTTGGAGCTCAAAACATGCATTGGGAAGAAAAAGGCGCTTTCACTGGAGAAATAGCTCCAGGTATGTTAGAAGCTTTAGCTATAGATTACGTAGTAATAGGACATAGTGAAAGAAGACAATACTTTGCTGAAACTGATGAAACAGTTAACAAGAAGTTAAAGGCTGCTTTTGCACATAAGATAGTTCCAATACTATGTGTTGGTGAAAGCTTAGAAGAAAGAGAATCAGGAAAAACTAATGCAGTTATAGAAGCTCAAATAAAAGTTGACTTAGCTGGATTAACTAAAGAACAAGTTGAAGAATTAGTTATAGCTTACGAACCAATCTGGGCTATAGGAACTGGTAAAACAGCTACATCAGAACAAGCTAACGAAACAATTGCTGCTATAAGAAAGATGGTTGCTGATATATTTGGAGCAGAAGCTGCTGATAAGACTAGAATCCAATATGGTGGAAGTGTTAAGCCTTCAACAATAAAGGAACAAATGGAA
Source organism: Clostridium fungisolvens (assembly GCF_014193895.1). Lineage (NCBI taxonomy): Bacteria > Bacillati > Bacillota > Clostridia > Eubacteriales > Clostridiaceae > Clostridium > Clostridium fungisolvens. Next base: position 547,289 of record NZ_BLZR01000001.1, read on the forward strand.
CAATCAGACATAGACGGTGCTTTAGTTGGTGGAGCAAGCTTAGTAGCAACTGACTTCGCAGGAATCGTTAACTATTAGGATATAGCTATATTTAATAATTGAATTAGAATTAAGGTGTCACTCCTCAAAGCAGTAACGCCTTAATTTTAGCAATAATATTAAATTGAGTTTTAGATGGATACAATAGTAACAGGCAACTAATACCAATTGTTTGTTGCTATTGTTTTTTGTTTTATACCATATTATAATTGTGATTATAGATGTAGCACTTCAACTTGAAAATATAAATTTTATTATGAATTGATACATCCGTAGAACATAGTCATAAAAGAAGTGTAGTTTTTAGAATAAAAGTATACTTAAAAATCTTTAACATAATTGTAAAGAATTTTAAAGATACTATATAAAAAAAGCTATAGGTTAATTTGCAAAACATATATAGTGTTTTTGTTATGAAAATGCTAATTAAGGGATTTCTCTTAGAGATGCAACGCTTCGAGTGAATTGTTATTTCAAAATTATTTGCAGTTTTGTACACAAATAATTTGATCATATAATAAGCATGTGGAGCAGTGTATCAAACAAAATGTTTATAAATATGGAGGGTAATATGACTAAAAAGCCAGTAATGTTAATGATATTAGACGGATTTGGAGTAGCTCCTAAGTCAGACGGAAATGCTGTAGAAGCAGCTAATAAGCCAAATTTCGATAGATACTTTGCAGAATATCCACATACTACAATTCAAGCAAGTGGTATGGATGTAGGTCTACCAACTGGACAAATGGGTAATTCAGAAGTTGGTCACTTAAATATAGGTGCAGGAAGAATAATATACCAAGAACTTACAAGAATAACTAAAGCTATTGAAGATGGAGATTTCTTTGATAATGAAGAATTAAATCTTGCAGTAGATAACGCTTTAAAGAATGATAGTGCATTACATCTATTAGGACTTCTTTCTGATGGTGGAGTTCACTCACATATAGATCATATAAAAGGATTATTGACTTTAGCTAAGAAAAAAGGATTAACTAAAGTTTATGTTCATCCTTTCATGGATGGAAGAGACGTTGCTCCGTCATCAGGTAAGGGATTTATAGAAGATTTAGAAAGCTATATGAAAGAAATTGGAGTAGGTAAGATCGCTACAGTTAGCGGAAGATACTACGCTATGGATAGAGATAATAGATGGGAAAGAGTTCAATTAGCTTATGATGCAATAGTAAATGCTAAGGGTGAAACAGCTAACAGTGCAGTAGAATGTATGGAAAGCTCATACCATGATAACAAGACTGATGAATTTGTTTTACCATGTGTTATATTAGAAGATGGACATCCAACTGGCAACATTAAAAACGGAGATTCAGTAATATTCTTCAACTTCAGACCAGATAGAGCTAGAGAAATAACTAGAGCTATAAATGATAAAGAATTCGCTGGATTTGAAAGAGAAACTTTAAATCTTACTTATGTTACTATGACCCAATACGATAAGAGTTTGGAAGGGGTACATGTAGCGTACAAGCCACAAACTATCACAAATACATTAGGACAATATGTTGCTGATAAAGGCTTAAACCAATTAAGAATAGCTGAAACTGAAAAATACGCTCACGTAACTTTCTTCTTTAATGGGGGAGTTGAAGCTCCAAACAAAGGTGAGGATAGAGCTCTTATACCTTCACCAAAGGTTGCAACTTATGACTTGAAGCCAGAAATGAGCGCGTATGAATTAACTGAAGAACTTTTAGCTAAGTTAGATTCAGATACTTATGATATGATAATCCTTAACTATGCTAACCCAGACATGGTTGGTCATACTGGAGTTTTCGAAGCAGCTAAGAAAGCTATTGAAGCTGTAGATGAATGTGCTGGTAAGGTAATAGAAAAGGTTCTTGAAAAAGACGGTACTGTATTTGTAACAGCTGACCATGGTAATGCAGAAGTTATGATAGACTTCTCAACAGGTGGTCCTATGACTTCTCATACAACTGAGCCAGTTCCATACTTATGGATAGCAAACAATGCTAAGGGTAAAGAACTAAGAGAAGGCGGAAGACTTTCTGATATAGCACCAACAATGCTTGAAACAATGGGCTTAGAAGTTCCAGCAGAAATGACAGGAAAAACACTTATAAAGTAATAATATAAGATTAAAATAAAAAGACTTCTCGTTAAGAGATGTCTTTTTATTCTTTAGGAAATTATATTTCAATTATATCTGTGGATATAGAGTTCCTAGCTCAACTATTAATTTATACATGCCTAAAAATCCCCAGAAACCGGGATTTTCAAACAAGTATAAATTAAGTTTCGATATAGGAACTCTTTAATTATGCGAACAGACTTAAGACATAGTATAAGTTAAAGAATAAAAAAGAAGAATATGTCGCCTGTAAGATTCTTCACATACGTTCAGAAAAGGCAGATGCGCAAAAAAATTACTAAAGAAGATCGCTTTAGTAATTTTTTATTTTGCTTCAAATTAAGAATTGTGTTGAATTTGAAATCAATTTAATAATAGATATGCAAGTAAGAAGGTATTGTAAATTACGAATTTATTAACTAAAGGCATTAATCTTCACTTCATAACTTCAAAAGTTAAAAAAATGTAAAGAATCTAATGAGACATATATTTACAAAGTAATAAAATAGAGAAAGGTATAATGCTATTTTCATAATGTAAAGGTTTATCATAATGATAAATATAGAATAATGATAAAAAAATGCAGGAACGAATCTATAATTATGCAAAGTTTTGAATATTTATTGACTAGATAACTTTAACTTGATAATATATAAATAGGTAAAATATTTAGTTTTTATACAGATTATTATTAAAAAAATAATGATATTTTTGATATAACGATAAAAATATAGTAGACTTAATAACGTTTTTAAATTTGGGGATTTAGTTAAAAGGGGGACTATTATGATTAAACTTGAAAGAGTAAACAAGCATTTTGGAAAGTTACATGTGTTAAAGGATATAGACTTAACTGTAAATGAAGGGGAAAAGTTAGTAGTTATCGGGCCAAGTGGCTCTGGAAAAAGTACTTTAATAAGATGTATTAACTTTTTAGAAGTACCAACTTCAGGTAAGGTTATAGTAGATGGGGTTGACCTTACTGCTCCTAGAGCACCTATTACAAAAGTTAGGCAGTCAGCGGCTATGGTATTTCAAGGTTTTAACCTATATCCTCACAAGACTGTACTTGAAAACTTAACACTTGCTCCAATTAAAATACAGAAAGTATCTAAAGAACAGGCAGAAAAAACTGGGCTTGAGTATTTAGAAAAGGTTGGATTAAAACATAAAGCAAATGCATATCCATCACAGTTATCTGGAGGACAACAGCAAAGAGTTGCAATTGCAAGGGCTCTTAACATGCATCCTAAGATAATACTTTTTGATGAACCAACATCAGCTCTAGATCCAGAAATGATACAAGAGGTTCTAGATGTTATGGTTAACTTATCTCATGAAAAAATAACAATGGTAGTTGTTACACATGAGATGGGATTCGCAAGACAAGTTGCAGATAGAGTTATATTTATGGATGGAGGAAAAATAATCGAACAGGGGACACCAGAGCATTTCTTCAAAAATCCTACACATGATAGAACAAAAGCTTTCTTAAGCAAAATTTTAAGATAATAAGATAATTAGGGGGTAAAAAAATGAAAAAAATAGCTTCAATTCTAGCTCTTGCACTTACACTTACTTTAGCTGGATGCTCATCGGCTCCAAGTAAAACTGCTTCAAACAGTGGTACTAGCGGTAAACCAGCGGATATACAGAAAATTATTGACAGAGGAACTCTAAAAGTTGGGGTAAAAGTAGACGTTCCAAAGTACGGTTATAAGGATCCTAGTACAGGAAAAATTGATGGATTTGAAATTGATATAGCAAAAGCTGTAGCAAAGAAAATACTAGGGGATGAAAATAAGGTTGATTTACAAGCTGTAACAGCTAAAACTAGAGGACCGCTTTTAGATAGTGGAGAAATAGATATGGTAGCTGCTACATTTACAATAACTGAAGAAAGAAAAAAGAGTTATAACTTCTCTGATCCATACTTTACAGATGGAGTAGGTTTGTTAGTTAAAAAGGATGCAGGAATAAGTAGCTTTAAGGATTTAAATGGTAAGAAGATAGGTGTTGCTCAAAGTTCCACAACTAAGAAGGCGTTACAAGAAGAAGCTGATAAGCAAGGTATTAAGGTAACTTTCTCAGAATTTGCAAGTTATCCAGAGATAAAAACAGCTTTATCTTCTGGAAGAGTTGATTGTTTCTCAGTTGATGGTGCTATATTGCTTGGATACTTAGATGATAATACTAAGATATTATCTGATAAATTTAGTCCTCAAAACTATGGTATAGCTTCAAAGAAGGATAATACTGAGCTTGCTAAAGTTATAAATGAAACCATCGCAGAAATGAAGTCATCAGGAGATTTACAAAAGTTAATCGATAAGTGGGGGCTTAAATAATGAATGGTCCTTTCGCCTGGTTTAAATGGCAAGCAGTATTCACTGATTGGAGAGTATTTTTTGATGGTTTCGCCATGACTCTTAAAGTGTCTATTTTAGCATTGTTGCTAGCTTTAGCTGTGGGCGTGTTGTTTGGAATATTCTCAACCTCTAAGATAAAAGTACTAGAGATAATAAGTAGAATATATGTAGAGTTTATACAAAATACTCCATTGCTTATACAGGTATTCTTTTTATACAACGGACTTCCACACTTAGGTTTAGTTCTGTCAGTTTTCATAATAGGTGTATTGGGAATTGGTATGTATCATGGAGCTTATATTGCAGAGGTTGTAAGAGCTGGAATAGAGTCTATAAACAAAGGGCAATTGGAAGCGGCTTACTCTCAAGGGTTCTCTTACTGGGAGGCTATGAGATATATAATACTACCTCAAGCTAAAAATGTAATGCTTCCACCTATGACAAACCAAGCAGTTAATCTTATAAAAAATACATCTATACTTTCAATAATAGCTGGTGGAGACTTAATGTATCAGACAGATTCATGGTCTAGTGCTAATCTATATTATGGACCAGCCTATGTTATTACTGGTTTACTATATTTAGCGTTATGCTTCCCACTAACTAGCCTTGCTAGAAGCTTAGAGAATAGAGAGAGTAAAATGCTTCGTAGAGATGCTGTCGAAGAAATTGAGTTAGACTATAAAGAGGAGGCAACTGCATGATGAATGGATTGTTTTCTTTTGCTAATATAAAATTCATACTTCAGGGGTTTGGTCTTACCCTTTATATAGCTATAATAACCATAATTCTAAGTATGATATTTGGTACAATACTTGGAATACTTAGAAGTACTTCTAAAGGTATTCCTGGAAAATTGGCAGCATTATATATTGAGATTGTGAGAAATACTCCAGCGCTTTTATGGATTTTAGTTACAAGGTTTATTGCAAATATGAAACCTGTAAATGCGGGAATATTAGCACTAACTATATTTACGTCCTCTATAATAGGAGAGATCGTAAGAGGTGGGCTTAATTCCATTAAGAAAGGTCAATGGGAAGCAGCACATTCTCAAGGGTTTACTAATATTCAGACTCTTAGATATATCATAATACCACAAGCCTTTAAGAATATGATTCCTGCTCTAGTATCTCAGTATATTACTGTAATAAAGGATACATCATTCTTATGGGGTGTTGGGATAGAAGAAGTTACAGGAAAAGGAATGATTCTCATGGGAATGTACGCAAGTACAACACAAGTGTTCCTTATATTTGGTACAATTGCGGTTATGTATTTCGTAGTGAATTATATCCTGTCTGTAGTATTTAGAGCTCAGCAACAAAGATTAATATTGCAAGTATAATTTTCTCGTAAAGGGCAATAATGTAGATATGTTAAGCTTTCAACTATAATATAAAGATATTTTATGAGAAATATGTTATAAAGATAAATCACTTTATAGGTTGTGCTTTGTATATATAAAGTGATTTATCCATACATATTAATGGTCAAAATTAAATAGTAATTCACTACATGTTTGTTTGAAAATGCCAGCTTAACGGTATTTTCAAGCATACATTTAAATAGTGGTGCTAAATCTCTATGTCCCCCATAGAGTTGCCTCCTGGATTTGTTTCTAGGAGGTTTTGTTTTTGTGTATATAAATAATTTATTAGATACAAAATTAATAAATATAAAGATTAAAAAAAACAAAAAAATACTATTTTAAAAATATTGAAAAGAATAGAAGGTGAAACAAAAGATAAAGATATAAAGGTCGGAAATAACAGAGTTGAATTTCAACAATACTCTCAAAAGTAGCCTAAATTTAAAGTTATAAAAAATATTAAATGTATAAAGTTTTTTGCAGAAATATAGTAAATATGATAGAAATGAAAGAAATAATTTATAAAAGTCAACTTAAGTTGTTAGAATATTGCAATTTAAATGTGAATTGTAATGAAAATTATTATCAAGTGATTGAAAAAGTTATTTATTTGTTTTATAATAAATTTAACCAAATGAGGAAATGCAATAATAATTTACTAAAATAAAGAATAAAAATATTATTAATGCACAAACTTGTAATAGTTAAATACTTTTTTAGAGATAATACTATAGGTACTTATTTACCTATGATAATAAAGGAGGAAATAATAATGAAACAATATGTTGAAATCGTAGATGTGCTTGCAAGACAAATTTTAGATTCAAGATGCTTCCCAACTGTAGAGGTAGAAGTAGTTCTTGAAGATGGTACAATAGGAAGAGCAGCTGTTCCATCAGGTGCTTCAACTGGTATTTATGAAGCTGTTGAATTAAGAGATGATGATAAAACTAAATATCAGGGAAAAGGTGTTCTAAAAGCTGTTCAAAACGTAAATGAAACAATAGCGACAGAGCTTATTGGAATGAATGTTTTTGACCAAACATTAATAGATGAAAGTTTAATTGTATTAGATGGAACTGATAACAAAAGTAAATTAGGAGCTAATGCTATTCTAGGTGTTTCTTTAGCAGTTGCAGATGCTGCAGCTAAGTACTTAGGACTTCCATTATATCAATATATAGGCGGAGTAAATGCTAAGGTTTTACCAGTGCCTATGATGAACATAATCAATGGTGGAAAGCATGCTGATAACTCAGTAGATTTACAAGAGTTCATGATTATGCCAGCTGGTGCTCAAAGCTTCAGTGATGCATTAAGAATGAGTGCAGAAGTTTATCATTCATTAAAGAAAATATTAAATGACAAAGGCTATGCTACTGGTGTAGGTGACGAAGGTGGATTCGCTCCAAATCTTAAATCAAATGAAGAAGCTTTACAAGTTATCATAGAAGCTATCAATAAAGCTGGTTACAAACCAGGTGAAGAAATCTTCATAGCTATTGACTGTGCTTCCTCAGAATACTATAAAGATGGTAAGTATGTTTTAGAACATGAAGGAAAGACTTTAGATGCTACTGAAATGGCCGATTTCTTAGCTGCTTGGGTTGAAAAATATCCAATAATCTCAATCGAAGATGGTATGGCTGAAGAGGATTGGGAAGGATGGAAGGTTTTAACTGATAAGCTAGGAGGAAAGATTCAATTAGTTGGTGATGACTTATTTGTTACTAACACTGAAAGATTATCAACTGGAATTCAGAAGAAGGTTGCAAACTCAATACTAATTAAGCTTAATCAAATCGGTACTCTAACTGAGACTTTGAATGCTATAGAGATGGCTAACAGAGCAGGATATACTGCTGTAATTTCTCATAGATCAGGTGAAACTGAAGATACAACTATAGCAGATCTTGTTGTAGCTGTTAATGCAGGTCAAATCAAGACTGGTGCTCCAGCTAGATCAGAAAGAGTTGCTAAGTACAATCAATTACTAAGAATTGAAGAAGAATTAGATGAAATTGGAGAATATAGAGGATTAGGTGCATTCTTTAACATAAAGAAATAATTTCACTTAAGCATAAAAAAGCAGTTATCTTATTGGTAACTGCTTTTTACTGCAAAGAAAGATTTCCTCAGAGACCTTTTTATCATGCCATACAACTAATTATTGTAAATAATATTAGGGTATGCTATTATAAAATCATATGTGTATGGTTTTATAATCTATACAGTCGCAATATTTTAATTTATAATTATAGTATATAAGTTAACCTAAGGTTGAAAGTATAGTTAAATTATGCAAAAAGATGAAAAGCTAATGAATGCAGGAGGTGACTATAATGCATAACGTTTTAACAGCATTAGAAGTTATTATTGGAATAATCATAATAGTATCAGTATTACTACAACCAAGCAAAGCTGATGCGCTAAGCGGATTAATCCAAGGTAAAAGCGAAACTTTTTACTCTAAAAATAAAGGAAGAACAAAAGAAGCTGCACTTAGAAATGTTACTATAATTGCATCAATATTATTTGCTCTAAATACAGTAGCTCTAAACTTTATATAATAAGTTTGATATAAAGACTGACCAAATTTGGTCAGTCTTTATATTTGTGCTATTAAAATCATATAAAAATATTATTCTTTAATGCATCTATGTGAGAAGATTATTTAATTATAATATCTAGCTCGTAGAGTGTCTCAGGCATGAACGCTTGATTTTAACAACAATATTAAACGCAACCTAAATTCAATCTAAGTACCTTAAATTTATCTATAATATTAAACATATTCGGAGCAAGAAACAAATAATTCATACAAATAACTGAATATTCAGAAATTTAACCTTAAATACACAGGAAATTAGTTTTATATATGATATAATGTATTTGATAGACTTAAATGGAGGAATTTGTATGGATTATCTAATAGTTTCTGTCCTAACAGGTCTACTGGCTTTAGCCTTTGCTTTTATGCTGCGTAGTAGCATAGTTAAAAGAGAGGTAAAAAACGAAAGAATGAATGAAATAGCTGGATACATTGAAGAAGGTGCAATGGCTTTTTTAAGAAGAGAATATAAATACCTAGCTGTATTTATAGTAGTTGTTGCTATCTGTCTCGGAATATTTGTTCATATACAAACTGCAATTTGCTTTGTAATTGGCGCCTTATTTTCTATAGGAGCAGGTTTTTTTGGAATGAAGGTTGCAGTAAAAGCAAATGTAAGAACTACTGAAGCTGCTATGAGAGGAATCAAAGAAGCCTTAACTATAGCATTTTCAGGTGGATCTGTTATGGGAATGTGTGTTGTAGGCTTAGGGATACTAGGACTGGGGCTGCTTTCCATAATATTTGACTTAAAAGTTGAATACATCACTGGTTTTGGATTTGGTGCTTCATCTATAGCTCTATTTGCAAGAGTAGGAGGAGGTATTTATACAAAAGCTGCAGATGTAGGGGCTGATTTAGTTGGAAAGGTCGAAGCTGGCATACCAGAAGATGACCCTAGAAATCCAGCAGTTATAGCAGATAATGTAGGAGACAACGTGGGAGATGTGGCTGGTATGGGGGCTGACTTATTTGAAAGTTATGTAGGTTCAATTATTTCAGCAATCACTTTAGGAGCTGTTATTGAACTGACTTCAGGGAAAGAAGGGATATTATTCCCTATAGCTGTATCCTGTGTTGGTATAATAGCTTCAATTATAGGTTCATTGGTAGTTAAGAATTTAAAAGGAGATAATCCTCAAAAAACATTAAATACTGGTACGTATACAGCTGGAGTTATTATGATAATAGGCTCTGCTATATTTAGCAATACAATGTTTGGTAGCTTTAAACCATTTGGTGCTGTAATCGTTGGCATTTTAGTTGGGCTTGCTATAGGTAAAATAACTGAAATATATACTTCTTCTGATTATAAGTATGTACAAAATATAGCTAATCAATCAGAAACAGGACCTGCGACTAATATAATATCAGGACTTTCAGTAGGTATGAGATCTACAGTAGCTCCTGTAATACTAATATCCTTGGGTATTTTAGTTGCTTACTTTGTAATAGGTGGAAGAGATAACTCGATGATAGGGCTCTATGGTATAGCTCTTTCTGCAGTAGGGATGCTTTCAACTACAGCTACAACAGTAGCAGTGGATGCTTATGGACCTATTGCTGATAATGCTGGCGGGATAGCTGAAATGGCTGATTTGCCTGAAGAGGTACGTAATATCACAGATAAATTAGATTCTGTAGGAAATACTACAGCAGCTATTGGTAAGGGATTTGCTATAGGGTCTGCGGCTTTAACTGCATTAGCACTATTTGCGTCTTATGCTCAAGCTGTAAATCTAAAGGTTATAGATTTATTGAATCCACTTACTCTTATAGGACTTCTTATAGGATCTATGATTCCTTTTATATTTGCTGCACTAGCAATGGAAGCTGTAGGAAAGGCTGCAAATAACATGGTAGAAGAAGTAAGAAAACAGTTTAGAGAACATCCAGGAATAATGGAGGGAACAGAGAAACCTAATTATACTAGATGTGTAGATATATCCACTCAAGCAGCATTAACACAAATGGTATTACCAGGAATTATAGCTGTGGCTGTACCGATAGTTATGGGAATGTTATTTGGCACTGAAGCACTTGCAGGTACAATTGCTGGAGCTGTAGGCACTGGTGTACTTATGGCTGTAATGATGGCCAATGCAGGAGGAGCTTGGGATAATGCAAAGAAGTATATAGAGGCTGGCGCTCATGGCGGAAAAGGAAGCTTTGCTCATAAGGCAGGAGTGGTAGGGGATACAGTAGGGGATCCTTTTAAGGATACTGCAGGTCCGGCTATGAATATATTAATAAAACTAATGACTATAGTTTCTTTAGTTTTTGCTACGGTGATTGCGAACTACGGTGGCATAATCTCTAATTTATTTTCTAAATAGATTTATTTAACTAAAAGATGTTTGAAGAAAATCAGACATCTTTTTTTCTTTATAAGAGATTATAAAGTTAACCAATAAATAAATCTGGTAATATCAATTACTATGTTAATTTTTTTGAGTTACATAGATAAAAATGTTGGTATATAGTTTTTTATCAATTCTTAAGAAAACACGAATGACAAAAAATCACTAAGGCTAACGCCCTAGTGATCATTTGTTGTGAATAGTATTAAAAGAGTGAGGTCGGTTTTGAATAGGAAGTAAGTATTAATATTCTAGTTCTTCAAACATATCTAAGGGCTCCCCGCAAATCGGGCAAAGCCAGTATTCTGGCAAAGCTTCAAAAGCTGTGCCTGGTACTATATCTTGAGAACTATCGCCAATAGCCGGGTCATAAATATAACCACATTCTATGCAAACGTATCTTTTCATGACTTCCTCCTATGTAGCTTGTGAATTCATTATAATACATATAAAAACAAATATCAATAGAAAATTATTATTAATTAATAAATTCTTTAAAGTTAAAATTAAGTTGTCATTTCTCCGATGCTTTAATGAATTTCGCAAAGAATTAATATGATTTTCTACAATGAAATAGCTAAAACTGTATAACTCACTTCGTTCGGACAATACAGTTTATTAACGCTATTGCATCTTCGAAAATCATTTTTCTAAGAGCTTATTCGTATAGCATCTCCATAATGACAAATTAATTTTTATAATAATATTAAATATAAAATATCTTTAATATTATTATAGAATTAAATTATTATTTATCATTATAATTGTGTTAATTTATCTTTATTTGCTTTAATTAGTATATCCAATTATAATAGAGGTAAATCATAGATTTTTCATAAAATATGCTAATTTTATACTTATCTCAATTAATATAAATAGAATGATAGCAATAAACATTTCTTAATAACTATATTTTAGTTATGATTTCAAAAGCTTAATTTTAAAGTATTAAAGATATTGAATAGGGAAAAATAGATAATAAAAAATAATATAAAAATGGAGGCTGATGCTATGGGAATAAAGCAAACACTTCTTACTTTCATGAAAGAACCTGCTTATAGACCAATGGATATTCAAGATTTGGCAACAATTTTTGATATAAATAGAGATGAATATAAGGCTTTTAAAAGAGCAATTAAGACTATGGAGAAAGAAGGTCTTATAGTAAGGACTGCTCATGACAGATTTGGACTACCTGAAAGAATGGGACTTGTAGCAGGTAAAATACAAGTACATCAAAGAGGCTTTGGGTTTGTTATACCTGATGAAGAAGGTTTAAAGGATGTATTTATACCAAGTTCATCAATGAATGGTGCAATGAATGGCGATAAGGTAGTAGCAAAGATATTAAAAGAAGACGATAAAGGCAAAAAATGTGAAGGTGAAATTGTTCAAATAACTGAAAGAGTAAACAAAAAGATAATTGGAGTATATGAAGACTCAAGAAACTTCGGATTTGTTGTGCCAGAAGATAAAAGAGTACAATTTGATATATTCATACCTAAAAATGATAGGAACAATGCTAAAACTGGAGATTTAGTACAGGTTGAAATCGTAAAATGGCCTGATCAAAGAAGAAATCCAGAAGGTGCTGTAGTTGAAGTTTTAGGTAAAAAGGGAGATAAGGGATTAGACATATTAACAATAATTAAAAAATATGGACTTCCTGAAGAATTCCCAGATAAGGTAATAGAGTATGCTGAGAATATAGAGGAAGAAATACCAGCAGAAGAATATAAGAGAAGAAGAGATTTACGTAACGTAAGAATGGTAACAATTGATGGTGAAGATGCTAAAGACTTAGATGATGCAGTTAATATAGAAAGACTGCCAGGTGGAAATTATAGATTAGGAGTTCATATAGCAGACGTAACTCATTATGTTAGAGAAAAAAATCCTTTAGATAAAGAAGCGCTTAAAAGAGCTACATCAGTATATCTTATAGATAGAGTTATACCTATGCTTCCTAAAAAGTTATCAAATGGAATTTGTTCACTTAATCCTAAAGTAGACAGACTAGCTTTGAGTTGTATTATGACCATAGATAAGTCAGGTAATGTTGTAGATCATGAGATAGTTGAAAGTGTTATAAAAACCTCAGAAAGAATGACTTATACAGATGTTTCAGCAATACTAAAAGACGGAAATGAAGATCTTATAAAGAGATATGATTATCTTTATGATGATTTCAAAGCTATGGAAGAACTATGTTTGATATTAAATAAGAGAAGATTAAAAAGAGGTGCCATAGATTTTGATTTCGAAGAATCTAAAATAATTTTAGATGAATTAGGAAAGCCAATAGAGATTAAACCTTATGAAAGAGAAATAGCAAATAGAATCATAGAAGAGTTCATGCTTGTATGTAATGAAACTGTAGCTGAATACATGTATTGGACAAAAACTCCATTTGTATATAGAATACATGAAGAGCCGGATCAAGAAAAGCTAGAAAGATTTAAGAATTTTATATATAACTTAGGCTATACAGTTAGATGGGGTCAAGACATACACCCATCCAATCTTCAAGATGTACTTGAGATGATCAAAGGAAAGAATGAAGAAACTGTAGTTAGTACTCTTCTTCTAAGAAGCATGATGCAAGCTAGGTATGCACCTGAATGTGTGGGACACTTTGGATTAGCAGCAAAATACTATTGTCATTTTACTTCACCAATAAGAAGATACCCTGACCTTCAAATACACAGAATAATAAAAGAACATCTTCACGGAAAGATCGATGAGAAGAGATCGGAAAGATTAGTGAAGATAGTTGATACTGCTTCAAAGCAATCTTCTGATATGGAAAGATTGGCTCAAGATGCAGAAAGAGAAGTTGATGATTTAAAGAAAGCTGAGTATATGTCTTATAGAATAGGTCAAGAGTTTGTAGGTGTAATATCATCTGTAACAAACTTCGGTATGTTTGTAGAGCTTCCAAACACAATAGAAGGTCTAGTACGTATTGCTGACTTAGACGATGACTACTACGTATATGATGAAGACCATCTAATGCTAATTGGAGAAAGAACAAAGAAGATCTACAGATTAGGAGACAGTGTTTCGGTAAGATGTTCAAGAGTTGATATAGATAACAGAGAAGTATACTTTGATGTAATACCAACAGAAAGCGAAATTGAAATGGATCTTCCTGTACCAGATGTAAAAGGAATGCTAAATGATTTTGATGATGAAGATGAAGACGGTGAAATCTTCGAGGAGTTTGAAGAAGGTTATTGGGAAGGTGATGAGAAATCCCATGATACCCAAAATCTAATCAAAATATAAGCAATTACTTAGCATTAACTACTTATAATTAGATAATAATAAAGTTGTAAAGAACCCTTCATAAAGATCTATTTTTAATATTTTGAGTGAAGTGGTTCTTTAACTTTTATCTAAGTCTAGGAGGTTATTGCGATGGGATTTTATGAAGTTATTGGAGAAAGACAAAGTATAAAGAAATACAATTCTCAAGGTCCGATAGATAAGGAAAAACTCAATAGAATGGTAACAGCAGCTATGATGTCACCATCCTGGAAAAATAAAACTAGTTACAAGATTATATTAATAGATGACAAAAAAATAAAGGATACCATAGCTGATACAGTATTAAACGATGATGGTCAAGTATCAAAAGGTATAAAAGATGCACCATTACTTGCTGTATTTTTAGCTTCACCAGACAAATCTGGGGAGATAGACGGTAAAGAATATTATTTGGTAGATGGAGCTATAGCAATGGAACATTTTATATTAGCGGCAACTGCAGAGGGGTATTCAACTTGTTGGGTAGGTGCAGCTAATGAAGCTGAAGTAATAAATGCTATAGGAGCGCCAAATAATTACAAGCTTGTTGGTATGACACCAGTAGGACATAGTGATGAGCAAAAAGATCATAATCCTAAGAAGGATTTTAATGACTATGTTTTCTTAAATAACTGGAATACACCATTTGTTAATAAGTTTTAGAGATATAATTTAAAATAGAAAGCAGTATGAATTTTATTATTCATACTGCTTTTTTGCTGTATAAAAAAATATAAAATTTTTAATTTAATTAAACCTAGATATTTCAATGACTTTAGAAGTTTTTTGTGGCTATACAGTAAAAAAATAAAACTTATTCGCTTGTCAGATTTTTCTCATAAGACGATACTGCTGACGCATCTGATACATTTTGAAAGAAATAAGTGGAATAAATCTATTGAAAATGATAATAATTATCAGTATAATATTTTTAAATATATAAAGATAGTTGGTATTTAAAAGTAATAAATTATATATTTTTGAAGAGGGATAGCTTAATAATTGCATTTAAATTCTAAATGTTATCCATCCTTATGAAAGCTATTTTTAAATCAGGAGTGAAAGAGGTGATGCATAATGTATAAGAATGAAATAAAGGAAGTTGCCCACTCATCAGAAGTTAAGAGTGATTATATTAATAATAGTGTTTTTAGATATTTCTTATTGGCTTTTATGGCAGGTTTTTTCGTTATAGTAGGTATAGCTCTTTCATACTCAGCTGCAGGTATAGTGAATGTTGATGGAAAGCTTTATGGAAAGATGGCTGTAGGTCTTACCTTTTCAATAGCTTTAGGTCTTATATATTTTGCTGGCGGAGAGCTTTTTACTGGTAATTGTTTTGTTTTAACTGTAGGACTATTAGAGAAGGCTGTTACTATAAAGAATACTATAAAATTATTAGTAGTATGTTATCTTGGAAATTTGGCGGGTTCTATAGTGTCTGCATACATATATGTAAAAAGTGGGGCTCCCATAGGGCTGGCTGATACATATCTTTTAAAGGTCGCAGAATCTAAGACTCATTACCCAGCAGATCAATTGTTTTTAAGAGCTATATTATGTAACTTCATAGTTTGTTTAGCAGTTTGGCTATGTTATAGATTACAAGATGAAACAGCAAAACTGATAATGCTTTTTTGGTGTATATTTGCTTTTGCTACAGCTGGGTTTGAACATTCAGTAGCAAATATGGCATTATTTTCAGCAGCACTTATGCTACCACATAATGAGGCTTTAACATTAGGTGCTGTAGTACATAATTTAAGTTGGGTCACTCTAGGCAATATTATTGGAGGGTCACTTTTCTTAGCAGTACCATATTGGTATGTTAGTCAAGATAAGATCAGTGAAGATGTGAAAGTAAAATAAATAGACTGCTATGAACTTGTTATTAAATGGGTAATATATTATAATATAGAGGCAATATATTACCATTAGGATGTGATTATATGGCTAGAAAGAATGATAATAAAACTTTAGCTGAAAATAGAAAAGCCAGACATGACTACTTCGTTGAAGAAGCTATGGAAGCTGGAATAGAACTAGTAGGTACAGAAGTTAAATCAATAAGGGCAGGAAAGGCTAATCTTAAAGATTGCTATGCAGATATATATAATGGAGAAGTTTATATAAAAAACATGCATGTGAGCCCTTATGAACAAGGAAATATTTTTAATGTTGATCCACTTAGAGAAAGAAGATTACTTTTGCATAAAGAAGAAATAACAAGACTTACAGGACTTATACAACAGGAAGGACTAACTCTAGTGCCTTTAGCTCTTTATTTAAAAGGAAGTAAGGTAAAGGTTAATCTAGCTGTTTGTAAGGGTAAGAAAAATTATGATAAGAGAGATTCTATGCTTGAAAAGGCTCACAAGAGAGATATTGAAAGACAAATGAAGGAACGATCAAGATATTAAAAAATCATGCTCACTAAAGAGCATGATTTTTTAATCATCTGCACTTGTTACTTGCAATTCAGATATTATATCAGTTTTTCTATTTCCTACAATATCTTTAAATCTAGAATAAATTTTTAGATTATTCAGAAAATTATCCTCGAAAGCAATTAGTTTCAAATACTTTTCACCTTCCACAGCTTTTTCTAAACACTGAAAAGCTTCATCTATGTGTCTAAAGAGTGAAAAAATCCTACACTTATAATAATAGGCGATATAGCAATCCTTATCTAAATCTATAGCTTTATCAAGTGAGGTTAAGGCCCTAAATAAGTCACCTTCATAGAAAAGTATATTTCCAAGTTCGTAGTAGGCCCAGGGGAGAGTAGAGTCTACAGATATTATGGATTCATACATTTTTGCAGCTGAACTGAAATCTCTGTTCTCAAAATATAAATCACCAAGCATCTTAAAGGTGTTTATACTTTTCTTATTTATCTTAGTATATTTTAAGAGGTACTTTTCGCATTCAGTATAATCTTTTCTTATATATAGGCATATACCTTTTCCATAAAGTGCAGCGGGTAATTCTTTATTTATACCTAAGGCGGTATCAAAATTTTCTAAGGCTTTGTCTAAATCACCGAGGAGATAATAACAGTTACCTTTGTTTGCGTAAGGAGCAGCAAACTTATCATTTAGTTCGATACATTTATCAGCGTATTCTAAAGATTTATCAAAATCCTCAGCTTCAAAATAAGCATAGCTTATATTGTTATAAAGCATACTGCTTTCAATTTTAGAATCCAAAGCTTCCTTGCAAGCCTGTAGCATTTTTTCTATATCTTTAGTTTCTACTAATATCTCTATCAAGAGGGAATAGTAAAAATCTTCACCTAAGAGCGCTCTCTTAGCGTCAAGTAAAGAAATAGTTTTATCATACCGCTTCTTTCTATATAAACTTAATGCTTTTTTCTTCGTCCTTGTTTTTTCATTGTTTACGGAATAATAAAAAACTAGCGCAAATATAAATACAGTCGCTATTACAAATACCCACTTCATATAGATATACCTCCGTTGTTAATTCATACTTTAGTATATGATGAGAGGTTACAAAGTGGAGACTCCAAAAATAAGTGAAATCTCTCTCAAAGTCGCATGTTTACTATATATTTATATAATTTTATAATGTTTTAAAGATTTAATTATAACAATAAATATTGAAAAATTTTTATGAATAAGTGCTTTCGATAGTGCGTTTAAATTAAGTGGTCAGTCATCCGATGTTTTAATGAGCTTCGTAAAGAATTAATATGATTTTTTTCGATTTCATAGCTAAAACTGTATAACTCACTTCGTTCGGACAATACAGTTTTTTAACGCTACTACATCTCAACAAATCATTTAATTCTAATAACTCGCTCATATAGCATCTCCTGTCTAACCACTTAATTTCAACAATATTCTTAAACATAATATAAAATAGTGAAGATAAGACTATATTAAATGCGTTGAGATTTATGTATTCATATGTACGGCACTTAGATGAACTTCGCATAGAATTAATGTGATTTTCTCTGCAGTGGGAAAACTGAGAGGAGTATACTATTGTTATCACTAATTCCATATGAATCAGTGATAAACAATTTTGCCATCAATAACTCTGTTGATATAAATTCATTAATGCTGTAATATAATATTTGTGATGAGGAGTTAGTAAATACGACTCACCACTATAAACTTGACAGAGAAGTTTATAAGGTTTATAATTAAAATTCAGAAAATTAAATATTGAAAAAATTTAGCGTTTGCAAATTCATCACCCATAATATGGGGGCGCTTTGGCTTCGACGGGGGTAAGATGGGTTTGATAAGCGAGCCGGGGGAAGCATGGTCCCACGTGATCAACTATGCACTAAATGTAAACGCAGAAGATAATTTTGCATTAGCTGCCTAGTAGCAGCTCGTCAGCCTAAGCTTCCCGCAGCTTAGTGTCTGGCGCCGATAGCGGGGCCCCGAGCCTAGGAAAGCTTTGACCTAGGAACGGAATTTATGAAGCTACTAAAGCAAGAAGCCTGTCTGTAGGCGTCTTGTGGAGGGAATGTTAAAATATAGACTACGCTCGTAGAAAGTCAGGCTGGTCTGCTTTCGGACAGGGGTTCGATTCGTAAAAGAGTCGCCTCAAGAAGTGATTCTTGAGTGAAAACTTGGCTTTATCGGTGAAACCGTACCATGTGACGATGACGGCAATACCGAGAGGTATGTAAGGAAACTTAACAGCCTCGTATCGACTCATAGGCTCCTAAGCTTTTAAGTATGGAGTACTAGGATAGAAGTCACAAACTAAACTAAGGCTTCTATAATACGCCAAGCCTGATTAAGGTGATTTACCATAATCTGGAAGATATAGTCAGTGGTGTTAGTAATAACATATGCGCACGACCCCTCGCCTCCACCATATAAAACCCTAGACAGAAATGTCTAGGGTTTTTCCCTATTTAAGTGCAATAAACCTTTCGTAAAACTCTCTTTTCTTTTCTAAGAGTTCTTCAGAATACCTGCCATTTCTAGGCGTTAAGCTTTTGTATTCATTTAAAATCATTAAAGCTCTACGCTTTTTACTTTCAATAACAAGGTAAGGGGATATCATTTCTAGAAAGTTTATTGCATCATTGTATCTCAATGTATATGAAAAACAATCTTTATGTCTTTCAGTATCGTAATTTTTCTTTCGTCTAATTACTCCGGTATTTGTTTTGTCTTTAATCCATTGCAGAAGTTCTAAGGTTGTAGAAGCTATGGAAACACATGGAGCATGAAATTCATTGCTGTGAAACTTGGTTAGCATAATGCTACCTTCGCCATCAATTATTCCAGCAATATAAGCTTTTTCTTCATTTGTCAGCATAAGTACCTCCGAAAGTGGTATGTATTGGAGTTAGTATAATAATAGTATTATTTACATTTGCTTAAAATTTAATAGTATTTTGATTTTAGTACGTGATAGACATAAAATAATAACACTATTGATTTATACTTAAAACTACTTGACAATCTACATTTAATGCTATTTTTGAAATTATTAAAGGTACTAAAACTTTGACGCTTACATACAAAATAGACAATGTTCAGTATTAAATTATTATTTAATATTTGAAATCATTATGATTCATTCATCGTTTAAAATCGAGTTCTGCAATAAAATAAGTGCCTTATTTATGGCACTCATAAAATCAATAATTAATTCAAATTTTTTATTTTGAAAGATTAATAATGTTTTCCTAAGGGCTTAAAGAACCTATTTAGTAGAATCTATTTTTTTTGCAATTCTTTTACTGTTTCAGTTGAGTTTATAGCAACTAGATACTTATGAGGAAATATTATTTTTAGTGATATCCAGTTCTCATCACCTTCTCTAGGTGCTTTATGATTTACTACGGAATACGTACCATTCGAATCCTCTTTAACTATAACAACTAATGGGTTAGATCCTCCAGCGTTTGTATCAGATTCGAAGAATGTATACATATATACGTATTTAAGTCCAAATTTTTCATCAATTCCATAAATTTTATGAGCTTCATATTTTTCACTTGAGGATACATTAGACCAATTGAAATAATTATTTTTTATATAATCTGATAACACCGCATCTAAATCTTTTTTGTTCAAATTTTGTGAATATACAATATTATGCTTTGATGGTGCATAATATCGTAAAAAAGATAAGAATCCTATTGATGCTATTATAATTAGTAGGATGATAGTTAATGAGATTTTAAATTTTTTATTCATTATTACCTCCCAATATTTTATTTTAGGGCATAGATAATAGTGATTTTAGAAGTATATCAAAATGTGGAGTACCTAGGCCAGTAACGCAATCGTATCCATATTTTTTATAATATTCACTATTACCCCATTTAATTATAGCATTAAAATTAGTATGATCTTTGTGATTTTTTGCCATGGAAGTATTTAAGGACTTACTATTTTAATAGTAAGTCCTTGATGAATTGTAGCCTTTCTCATTGCCTTATCTAACATGATTATCTGTAAGATTATTAATTTCACTAATTGGAGAAAACATTCCTAAGAGATAAAAAAAATAATATATCAAAAATATTCACTATTAGACATAAGAATTGCTGTGTCAAAACCCTAAAATAAATGCTTTTTTTTCTATATACTTCAATAAAAGTCAAATTTTTTACTTGACAACGCTTTCAAGCAGTATAAAAATAAGGACGTAAATATCAATTAAGAAAAGAACATAGAAAAGGGGGCCGAAAAGTGGTTTCAAAACGCCAAAAAGACATCGTGTTGTCTTTAATGAAGTCAAAAGACCCTGTTACGTCTGAATGGATGGCAAAAGAACTTGGAGTAAGTGACAGAACCATTAGAACTGAGATCAAAGAACTTCAATCACAAAGTGCTTTGTTAGGAATTGTTATTGAATCGTTTCGTGGAAAAGGCTATTTATTAAAAGTAAAGGATTTTGCAACTTTTGAAAAAGAATTTACTCTTAATGAAAAAGACTCCATGGATGATACTCAATCAAATCTTTACGAACATCAAAATCGGGTTATATATATATTAAGGCGATTGTTATTAGGAAAGGACCTAGTAAAATTAGAAAGTCTTGAGGAATCCCTATTTATTTCTAAGCCTAAGTTGCAAAATGACTTAAAAATGGTCCGTGAAATATTGGAGAGTTATCATTTGAAGTTAGTTTCGACACCGCATTATGGTATGCATGTGGAGGGCGATGAATATATGAAGCGGATATGCCTTTCAAATTATATTTTAAGTCGAAATAACAACTTAAACATTGACAGTAAGTCCTTACAACTATTGGATAAAAATCTGTTTGAAAAAATTAGGGAAATCATCATAAAAAAGGTGAATAAATATGAATTTGAAATTTCGGACATTACACTTGAAAATTTGGCAACTCATATTGCCATTGGATGCAAAAGGATTGATGAAGGGTTTGTCATTGAAAATTTCGAACATGATGTAATTGGAAAATATCCATTTGAAAGTATAATAGCTAATGAAATTGTTAAGGAAGTTGAGGAGTTTACCGGTAAAATTTTTCCGGAAGCTGAAATTAATTATATTATCGTCCATTTGTTAGGTACAAAATTAATTCATAAGAATGTTTTAAATGAATCTAGCGAAAATGATAATTTACGCACCATCATTAATTGTATGCTGGAAAAATTGAAAACCAATTTTAATTGGGATTTTTATGGGGACTCTGAATTCATTCAAGCTATGATTATGCACATAGGACCCGCGATGAATCGATTACGCTATAGTATGAGTATTCGCAATCCATTATTAGATGACATTAAAAGGAAATATCCTAGTGCTTTTCAAGGTGCCGCCATTGCTAGCAGATGTATAGAGCACTACTTGGGGGTTGAAGTAGGAGAACACGAAATTGCTTATATTGCATTACATATAGGCGTGGCATTAGAAAGAATTAAGGCAATCCAAATAAAGACAAAACGAGTAATTGTGGTTTGCAATTCAGGTGTTGGAAGCGCAAAATTATTGTATTATCGTTTGAAAAATGAATTTAAAGATGAAATAGATATTGTGGCCACAACTAGTTACTATCAATTAAATGAATACGATCTATCCTCAATTGATTTTATTATTAGTACGATTCCATTAAAAGAAGATATAGGAGTTCCAGTGCAAGTTGTTCATACTTTTTTAGGAGGGGAAGATATTGTAAGTATTCAGGAGAAACTGAGGTCTGTAAAGGGCTCCGAGGAACGCAGATATCTAGATGAATCCAGAGTTTTTATTCATAAAAACTTTGATGACAAAGAAAGCGTAATCCGTTTTATGTGTGAAGAATTACGCAAACAAAAACTTGTTTCTAAGGATTATGTAAATTCTGTATTTGAAAGGGAAGAAATCGCTGCAACTAGCTTTGGAAATTTTGTTGCCATTCCTCATCCATTCGAACCAGAAACAGAGGAAACATTTTGGACTGTGTGCACATTAAAAAAGCCTATAGAATGGGCAGGTAAGAATATGGTTCAATTTATCTGTTTGTTAAACATTGGGAAAAATCCTAAGGAAGACTTGGAAGGGATGTATCGAAGGCTCATTGCTTTAGTTGAAAACAGAACAATGGTCCAAAAAGTTCTGAGGAGCGAATCAGCTGAAGATATAGTAAGGCTTGTAAATGGGTGTAAATAACGAAATGTAAGTTAAATTCAATAAACAAAGTATTAAAACTTAAAAGTGCAATATAAAACAGAAGTGATATTCATAGCAGGATACCTTTTTCCGTTATCAACGGAAAAATCCTTTCTGTAAAACAAATAAGTTTTAGAATAAACTATAAACAACAAGTAATCAAAGCAAGATGAAAAGGTTGTCAATTGATGCAGTTTAGATAGTTGGCTACTTATTTTATTAAAAAGCTTTTTATAGGAGGAGAAACAATGAATATTTTATTATGTTGTGCAGCTGGGATGAGTACAAGTTTGCTTGTGACCAAAATGGAAAAGGCCGCAGAAAAACAAGGTTTGGAAGGGAAAATTTGGGCTGCTCCGGCAACTCATATCAATGAACACATTGACAAGGCGGATGTCGTTCTTTTAGGACCACAAGTTCGATATCTACTTTCAAAAATAAAAGCATTAGGGGATGAAAAAGGTATTCCAGTAGATACTATTGACCCAACTCACTACGGGATGTGTAATGGTGAAGAAGTTCTAAAAACTGCTATAAAGTTAGTAAATAACAAATAAATTAAGAGGGGGAAGAAGAAAATGAGCAAATACAACGACTTTCTAGAACAAAAGGTAATGCCTGTTGCAGCAAGAGTCGGTGCGCAAAGACACTTATTGGCGCTCCGTGATGGTCTGATTGCCACTATGCCATTCATGATCATTGGGTCATTATTTCTAATCTTAGCCAATTTTCCAATTAATGGATATGCAGAATGGATGAGTTCTATTTTCGGCGCAGGCTGGAAAAATAGTTTAAACTATCCGGTAGATGCAACTTACAATATCATGTCGCTCATTGCTGCATTCGCTGTAGCTTACCGATTAGCTGAAAGCTATAAGGTTGATAAGTTGAGTGCCGGTACTATTTCAGTAGCTGCCTTCTTATTAACAACACCATTTAATTTCCTATTTAAGGCAGCCGGAGCTAAAGATGCTGTTATGGTAACCGGTGCACTTTCAAAAGCATTTTTAAGCAGTAAAGGTTTGTTTGTTGCATTACTTATTGCAATTATATCAACAGAAATTTATCGTTGGTTCGTCCAAAAAGAAATTATTATTAAAATGCCAGATGGTGTACCACCAACTGTTGGTAAATCATTTGCAGCTCTAATTCCAGGATTTGCTGTTATTCTTTTGGTTTGGGGAGTACGTTTACTCGTTGAAACCACTCATTATGGAACGATTAATGGCTTAGTTACCACAATTTTAGGTGATCCGTTAAAAATGGTGGGACTTACTCTTGGTGGATCCCTTGTTGCTGAATTTTTTGTAACATTACTATGGGGTGCTGGATTGCATGGTACAAACATTGTTAAAAGTGTTATGGAACCAATTTGGCTTAGTGCTTCCGGTGACAATGCTGCAGCATATCAAGCTGGACAACATCTACCACATGTTGCTACTATGCAATTCTGGGATAACTTTATCCACATCGGTGGAACGGGTGTAACATTTGGCTTAGTTCTTGCAATGTTAGTCTTTGCTAGATCAAAGCAAATGAAAAGTCTTAGTCGTTTATCAATAGCTCCTGCTATTTTTAACATAAACGAGCCAGTAATCTTTGGATTGCCAATAATGTTAAACCCGATAATGATTATTCCATTTATCATTACTTCACTTGTTGTCGTTATTGTAACTTTTATTGCAATGAATTTTGGATGGGTAGCGTTACCTACAGGTATTGCAGTCCCTTGGACAACACCACCAATTATCGCAGGCTATCTTGCATCCGGTGGACATATTTCGGGGGCAGTGATGAATGTAGTTGATATATTTATTTCATTCCTAATCTATACTCCTTTCTTCAGAATCTATGATAAGGCGAAGATGAGAGAAGAGGAAGGGCTGAATAACTAAGAAAGTGAGGCAGGTATATATTTGTCTATTGCCTGCCTCCTTAATACAATTGAGAGGACTTTAATTATGAATAAAGAAGAACTATATAATATTGCATTTCAATTAATCCTTCACGCTGGGAACGCAAGAAGCTCGGCAATGGAAGCAATCCAAAAAGCGAAAGAAGGCAATTTTGATGAAGTAGAAGCAAAATTGATAGAAGCAGATAATGCTTTAAATGAAGCACATCATTTTCAAACTAGCTTAATACAAAAGGAAGCAGGCGGAGAGGCATTTGATTTTTCTCTTATTATGGTTCATGCACAAGACCATTTTATGACTTCCATGGCACTTAAAGATATGGCTAGTGAAATCACTGATTTGTATAAACTTATCAAAAAGGCTTAATGCAGATCCATTTTTAGGATTGCCCAACTTATTTTGGGCAGTTTTTGTTTTTTATAAAATCAAAAAAAGTAATGTACTTTAGAAAGGAAATGAATTTCAATGAAAAAAGTTTTTCCAGAAAATTTTTTATGGGGTGGAGCTACGGCTGCAAATCAATATGAAGGTGGATATAATGAAGGCGGGCGAGGTCTTGCAACAAGCGACTTCATAACTAATGGAACTGCAGATCGTCCAAGGAAAATTACAATCCAGTTAAAAGACGGCACAAAAAAAGTGGTAAACCGTCGACCTACTGGTGATCCCAAAATTGACACTATACCAGAAGATGCAGCAGGCTATATCGATGAATCTGTTTATTATCCTAGTCATAAAGCTGTTGATTTTTATCATCATTTTAAAGAAGACATTGCTCTTTTTGGAGAGATGGGATTGAAATGTTTCCGCCTATCTCTTAGTTGGTCTCGTATTTTCCCAAATGGTGGAATTGAAGGGGAACAACCAAATGAAGAAGGGTTAAAGTTTTACGAAGATGTTTTTAATGAGTGCAAGAAATATAATATCGAACCATTAGTTACGCTATATCATTTTGAAACGCCTGCTT
The DNA here is from genome assembly GCF_014193895.1 of Clostridium fungisolvens. Taxonomy (NCBI): domain Bacteria; kingdom Bacillati; phylum Bacillota; class Clostridia; order Eubacteriales; family Clostridiaceae; genus Clostridium; species Clostridium fungisolvens. The sequence goes on from NZ_BLZR01000001.1 coordinate 572,963, forward strand.
ATTTGGCTGAACATTATAATGGTTGGGGTGGTCGTCAAACCATTGATTGTTTTTTAAGAATGTGCAAAGAGGTATTTACTAGGTATAAAGATTTAGTTAAATATTGGATTACTATTAACGAAATTAATGTACTAAATGGCTACGCCTTTATGGGGACCAGAGAAGCTACAGCTCAGATGCGTTATCAAGCAAAGCATCATATGTTTGTTGCCAGTGCGCTTGCTAATAAACTTTGTCACGAAATCATTGAAGATGCACAAATTGGTTGTATGGTTGCTTTAAGCTGCATTTACCCGAAAGATTGTAAACCAGAAAATATATTTGGAGCATTGGATTATCGAAGAGGAGCTTTGATTTACTCTGATATTATGATGAGGGGATATTATCCATCTTACGCAGACCGCTTTTTTGAAGAGATGGAAGTAACCATAAAAAAAGAACCTGGGGATGACGTAATAATAAAGAATTACCCCTCAGACTTTTTATCATTTAGTTATTACCGTAGCAGTGTATATCATACTGAAATCGTTCAGAATACAGACACTGGCGGGCAAATGGGGGATGTAAATCCTTTCCTTAAAAAAACGGAGTGGGGATGGGCTATTGACCCTGTTGGGTTAAGATACACTTTATCTGAACTTTATGATAGGTATCAGAAACCTCTATTTATTGTTGAAAACGGGATGGGAACTATTGATAAGCCTGATGAAAATGGATATGTGGCGGATGATTATCGTATACAATACTTCAAAGATCATATTGCAGAAATGAAAAAGGCAGTTACTTTAGACGGTGTTGACTTAATGGGTTATACACCATGGGGGTGCATTGATTTAGTTTCTGCAGGAACTGGAGAGATGAAAAAAAGATATGGTTTTGTATATGTAGAAATGGATGATGAAGGAAATGGAACCTTAAAAAGAAATAAGAAAAAATCATTTCATTGGTACAAGAAAGTAATAGCAACTAATGGAGAAGATCTTAGTTTCTAGAATTGATAGAATTGTGGAAAAACCTCACTTGGAATAGTTACGGAGAACCGTATCATAAGTAAATGAGGTTTTTTAGACTTAGGTAGCTATTATCAATTAGAGGCATGAGAACAGCACGATCATTAGCCCTCCAATATGAAAATCACGAACCGCTTGTAGGTGGCTTAAATAGCTGCTTACAAGCGGTTATATTTCTTAACATTAAATTGTTAATGGATATATTTTTCCTTTAAGATTATCTGTATAGGCTAGTTTTCCATCCACAGTTATTACAACAGCACCCATCCCCTTAATGCTATTAACTCTACGAATAATTGAAGCAGCATCTAATCCAAAAAGTTTTGTAGTATATATATCGCAGTCTAGGGATTTATCAGCAATAATAGTTAAAGAAGCTATATTGCTTTCTATTGGATAGCCTGTTTTGCTGTCAAATATATGGTGGTATTTACTGCCATCCTTTTCAAACACTCTCTCATATATTCCTGAGGTTACAACGGATTGATTTTTTATTTTCACAAGTGCCACGGCGTTTCCTCTTGGTAGAAATGGATTTTGTATTCCCACATTCCAGTCACCGCCTTCTGATGGTGATTCTCCAAAAACGAGAACATTACCTCCCATATCTACCATGGCTGAAACAGCTCCATTTTCCTTAAATAATTCCATAACTTTATCAGCAAAATAGCCCTTGGCTATGGCTCCAAGGTCTATATCAATGCCTTTTTTCAAAAAATACACGGTCTTTTTTTCATCATCTAGTTGTATATTTTCAGGCTTTAAAAGTTCAAGTACCTTTACTATAGCTTCTTTATCAGGTACATGTGCCTCCTTAAAACCTATTCTCCATAATTTTATTAATGGACCTATTGCTATATTTAAATATGTATTTTCACATAGACTATGTTCTTTTCCTATTTTTATCAGCTCATACAGTTCCTCATCCACTTTTTGTGGAGCAAATGAAGCTTCTTTTTTAAGCATCGCAAGCTGTGAGTTATCACTGTTGGCGCTAAAGACTTTTTCATAATGAATCAGCATATCCTCAGCCTTTTCTGCAAGCTTTTCAGGAGCATCGGCTTTGATATATAGAGAGATTTTTGTTCCCATAAGATATATTATCTTCTTGTACTCATTCATTTTGATCTCCTATATTGAAATTATTTTGGCCATTAGTTAGAAATGCTTCTATAAGGTCTTTATCAACGGTAGTTAGTTTTTTTTCGCTGTGATATGCTATAAAATAATCTATACTAAGCTCATCAATTGGAACTTCATATATATTGTATTCAGATGGACACTCCTTTACATAGATGCTTTCTGGTATAAAGGTCAGTCCTAAATTACTGGTTGCAAGGTTACGTACAGTATAGATTTCGGTGCTTTCCATTATAATTTTGGGTTCCACCTTATAAAGGCTTAATAACTGATCTATCTGCTTTCTTATAGCAGAACCCTTGGAAGTTAGTATCAGCTTTTCGCACAGTATCTTGTTTATGTCGATAGTTCCTTCTGGAATAATAGCCACGTCTTTCTGATATAGGCCACAGCAGCGAGGAATAACAGCACGGTATCTGTGTCTGCCCCAAGTAATTGAGTTTAAGTTTGGAGAAATATTGCTTGAATTTTGTCCAATCCAAAAATCTAACTCACCATTCTGAGTTAGTTTTTCATTTTTTTCTGGTAAAGCCTCTGAAAGCTCTATTTTACAGTTTGGATGCATATCCAGAAATTTTGGTAAAAAAAGAGGTAAAAGATAGGTTCCAAGGCTAGGGAGCACTCCTATCTTGATAACCTTGCTATCTATATCTGACACAGCTGATATTTCTCTAAGGAGCTTCGCATAATTATTTTCTATTGAAGTTAAATACTGATAATATATCTTCCCCTGCTCGGTTAATCGATATGGCAGATTGCTACGATTGATAAGCTCACAGTCTAACTGACTTTCTACCCTTTTAATAACCTGCGTCAAGTAAGGTTGAGAAATATAAAGTGATTTGGCAGCCTTGCCATAATTGCTGTACTTTAAAATGGCATCAATATAATACAAAATATCTTGAGAATAGTATTTTGACATTTAATTCATCCTTTTGTGAAACAATTAGCTTATTTTTTTATTGTGTTTGATTATAACAAATATGTTATCAAACTTCAATAAATAACTATTAGATATAATATATTCAACATGTTAAAATTATATCAAGGAATTATTAAAATTATGAAATTATTAAGTTTTCAAATAGAGAGAGGAGATTACTATGAAATATTTAGCAATTGTAGGTACTAACTCAGACGTGTCAACTAATCGTATGCTGCTTCAATTTATGCAAAAGCATTTTTCCAGTGAGGCAGAGATAGAACTATATGAAATTAAGGCTTTACCTGCCTTTAATGAACCTGAGGATTCTGATATTCCTGAAAAGGTAGCAGAATTATCTGATAAAATTCTTAAAGCAGATGGAGTAATAATAGCAACTCCAGAGTATGATCATGCAATACCTGCGGTTTTAAAGAGTGCGCTTGAATGGATTAGTTACACTAGTCAAGCACTTACTGACAAACCTGTTTTAATTGTGGGAGCTTCCCTTGGTACACTTGGTTCTTCTCGTGCGCAGGCACATCTTAGACAAATACTTGATTCGCCTGAGCTTGCTGCCAGAATCATGCCAAGCAGTGAATTCCTTTTAGGAAGATCACAAGGTGCATTTGATAGCGAAGGAAATCTTATCTATTTGGACAAGCTATCAGAGCTAGATGAAATTTTCAGAGAGTTTCTTCTATTTACAGATATTACATCAAAACTTTTAGCAGAAAAAGCTTTAAATAAAAAAGTTAAAAAATTCACTTGGCAAGAGTAGGAGGATTAATATAAATGAAATTTATAGCAATTGTTGGAACTAGCGCAAAAAGATCATATAATCGTAAACTCCTTCAGTTTATGAAAAAATACTTTGAGTCAAAGGCAGAAATAGAGATACTTGAGATTACAGATGTTCCTATGTTTAATCAATCTGATAATCAGTCCTCAAGTGAAGTGATACAGATGTTCAATAATAAGATTATAGAAAGTGATGGTGTTATTATAGCTACTCCTGAGTATAATCACTCAATACCATCTAGTCTTAAAAGTTTAATTGAATGGCTAAGCTTTGATCTTCATCCACTTGCTGGCAAGCCAGTAATGATCCTTGGTGCTTCTCTTGATACTCAAGGTTCTTCTCGTGCACAGCTACATCTTCGTCAAATCCTAGATGCACCAGGTGTTGATGCAAATGTAATGCCAGGATATGAGTTTTTACTTGGAAGTGCAAATAAAGCATTTGATGAACAAGATAATCTAAACAATGAAAGAACCATAGATTTCCTAGAAATATGCTTCCTACGTTTTATGCGTTTTGCAAAGATTTCAAATCAGCTAAACGAAGAAGAAGAGTTTACCTTCACACCAGGAGTATATGAGGTAAGTGCAATAGGGCATAGTGGAAGTCTTCCAATGAAAGTATCTTTTAGTGAAAACAGAATAGAAAGTATAGATATAAATACAGAGGGCGAGACAGAAGGGCTTGCAGATGTAGTTTTTGTAAGAATACCAGATAAAATAATCGAAGGACAGACATTAAATGTTGATGCTCTTTCAGGTGCTTCAGAAACTAGTAATGCTGTAATAGACGGTGTAGCAAAAGCAGTTAAACTTGCAGGAGTTAATCCTGACATACTTAAGAGACGCCCAAAGCCTGCTAGCAGCTTAATCAAAGAAGACGAAGAATATACTTGTGATGTAGTAGTTGTAGGCGGAGGCGGCGCTGGACTAAGTGCAGCTGCAACAGCACTTCAAAATGGTTCAAGTGCTATTGTTCTTGAGAAATATCCAGCAGTAGGTGGAAATACCATACGTTCAGGTGGTCCTGTCAATGCTGCAGATCCAGAGTGGCAGATGCAGTTTGAAGAAAATCAAGGAGAAAGACATACCATCGAAGCACTACTAGATACAGATGAGAGCTTAATTCATCCAGAATATATAGATGATTTCCGCGCACTTAGAAAAGAGTTTTCAGCTTACCAGGAGAAATTCGGTACACAAAAGGGACATCTATTTGACTCTCCACTACTTCACAGAATGCAAACATATTTTGGTGGTAAAAGAACTGACCTTAATGGCAACACCATATACGGACAATATGATCTAGTAAAGATACTTACAGACAGAGCTTTAGAAAGTGTTAAATGGCTAGAGGAAATAGGCGTTGAGTATGATAAGAGCATAGTATTTGCGCCTGTTGGTGCACTTTGGCGTCGTGGCCATAAGCCTACCAAAAGCCATGGTTCATCCTTTATACTTGCACTAACAAAATATGTACAAGATAACTCAGGGAAAATCATTACTGATAGCCCTGTAAAAGAATTTATCATAGAAGATGGTGAAATAAAAGGAGTTATAGCAACTGGTGTTAATGGCCAAAAGATAACTGTTCATGCAAAAGCAGTAGTGCTTGCAAGTGGTGGTTTTGGTGCGAACACAAAGATGCTAAAAGAATACAACACTTACTGGAATGAAATTGCTGATGATATAAAAACTACTAATTCCTACGCTATGACTGGTGATGGAATATTACTTGGTAAATCTGTAGGAGCAGCACTTGTAGGAATGGGCTTTACTCAAATGATGCCTGTAGCCGATCCTGAAACTGGTGAATTATTCAGTGGAGTTCAAGTACCTCCTGAAAATTTTGTAATGGTAAATAAAGAAGGAAAAAGATTTATTAATGAATTCTCTGGAAGAGATGTTTTAACAAAAGCTGCTATTGACCAGGGTGGTTTATTCTACCTTATAGCTGATGATGAAATAAAGAAAACTGCAGCTAATACAAGTCAAGAAAAGTTAGACCGTCAGGTAGAAGCTGGTACTTTATTTAGAGCAGATACCCTAGAAGAGTTAGCAGTAAAAGTTGGAATGGAGCCTGCAGTTCTTGTAGACACTATTAATAAATATAATTCATATGTTGATGCAGGCTTTGATCCAGAATTCCATAAGGATACATTTAGCTTAAAAGTTGAGAAAGCACCGTTTTATGCTACTCCTAGAAAGCCAGCAGTTCATCATACAATGGGTGGACTTAAGATAGACACTAAAGCCCACGTATTAGACGAAAATGATAAACCAATTAAAAATCTTTATGCTGCTGGAGAAGTTGCTGGAGGTATCCATGCAGGTAACCGTCTTGGCGGTAATGCATTAACTGATATATTTACCTTCGGAAGAATTGCTGGTAAAACTGCAGTTGAAGAAATGAAATAGCTAATGCTTAGATAATTAAAATAAGAAATTTTACTTCCCCATTCTGGCCTAAACTATTGAATGTATAAGTTGTAAAGGAGCCAGATACAAAGACAAAGAGCCTATGACATGCATAATTAAAAATGCGGTTATAGGCTCTTTCTTTTTTGATTTCAATAATAACAGGGAACTTTTATATTTAATTTTAAAGCAATGAAAATACTTTTAATAATTTTTTGATACTTAATTAACATATAAAATGTTTCACAACCAAAGTTAGAAAACTAATGATTTTGATGAAAATCTCTAATAATACCTAAGAAGGATTTCAAAATATCATCTAAGAACAAATCTTTCCTATATATTAAATTAATTGTCTGCTTAGGTGGATAATCAGAAATAGGAACTGCTTTAAAATCAACTTTATTTATAGATTTTATATAAGAATTTGGCAAAATAGTAATGTTATCTGAATGCTCCATTAACCTTACACAAGAATCTAAATTAGTTGCTTGAATCCTAGGTTTACATATATGATTTATAAGGCTAAAGGCTTTATCAATATTCTTTCGTGAATTTGTATAGTGAGGTAATAATATGATATTTTCTTGTACCAAATCTTTTAATGATACAGAGGAATATTCTGCGAGCCTTGAGTTTAATGGTACCGCAGCAAGATAAGATTCGATATTTAGGAGCTCAGAATGTATGGCAGAATCTTCTATTGGTTCATAAATTAATCCTAAATCCAGTTTGCCATTTTTTACGTTTTCAATGATTGTACTGCTACTATGCTCTTCCATTGTAATTAAAATATTATTATATGTATTATTAAATATTAAACAAGGCATTAGTAGCAAGTGAGAACCGGAAGCTCCTATTTTGATTTGCTCTCTTGATTTTCCTGCATAATTTTTAATGTCTGCTTCTGCCTGTTCAATGTCAAAGAAAATCTTATATACATGTTGTTTTAAAATTTTGCCAGGCTCTGTTAGCACTGTTCTTTTTTGAATATAATCAAAAAGTTTTACATTCAACATACTCTCTAAAATTTTTATTTGGTTGCTTAAGGTAGGCTGGGAAATATTGAGACGTTCTGCAGCCTTTGAATAATGAAGCTCTTCAGCAAGGATTAAAAAATAGTTTAATAATCTTATTTCTAACATAGAATTATATTGCCTCCCATTAATAGATAAAAGCTATGATAATCATATTAAATATAGTATTGATAGATAAATCATAAACTAATAGAATTAATTTGTAAAGGATATCAAAAAAATAAACTAACAGGGGGAAAATATATATGGATTATAAACAGTTAGCAAAAGAAATTATAAAAAATATTGGTGGTGTAGAAAACGTTTCTGCATTGACACATTGTGCTACAAGATTAAGATTTAATCTAAAAGATGATAACAAAGCTGCTACTGATATACTAAAAAATACAAAAGGTATAATGGGTGTTGTAAATAAAGGAGGACAATATCAAGTAATTATTGGTAGTGATGTTGCAAATGTATATGCAGAAATAAATAAAATTGCTAGTTTTGATAACGATGCTTCAAATGATGCTAAAGATGGTAAAGGACCTGTAGTAAAAGTGCTTGATACAATTTCAGGTATCTTCACACCAATTATACCAGCAATAACAGGTGCAGGTATGTTAAAAGCAGTTATGGCACTATTAGTTGCATTTAAAGTAATTGGAAATCAGAGTCAGGTATATTCGATACTTAACTTTATGGCAGATGCAGCATTTTACTTTTTACCATTTTTAATTGCTAATTCAGCAGCAAAGAAATTTAAATGTAATCCTTATATGGCAATGTCAATTGCAGCAGTTATTTTGCACCCTAACTTTGTTAATATGGTGGGGGCAGCTAAAAAGAGTGGGGAAGGGATTTACTTTATTGGATTACCTATTACTTTGGCAAGTTATTCATCTTCTGTTATTCCAATTATTTTAGGTGTTTGGTTTATGTCATTTGTTGAACCTATAGCAGATAAGGTTTCACCAAATGCAATTAAATTTTTTACAAAGCCACTATTAACACTATTAATTACTGGATTAGTTACATTAATAGTGCTTGGACCTATAGGTATAATTTGTGGTAATGGAATCGCTGCAGCTATTGCATTCATAAATGCACATGCTAGATGGCTAGTTCCTCTTATTGTTGGTACATTTTCACCACTACTAGTAATGACAGGTATGCATTATGGATTAATTCCTATTGGTATTAATAATTTAGCAACTGCAGGTTTTGATATAGTAGTAGGACCAGGTATGCTTGGATCTAATATTGCACAAGGTGGAGCATCCCTTGCTGTAGCACTTAAAACAAAAAACAAAGAATTAAAGCAATTGGCTTCATCTGCAGGTATTACAGCAGTTTCTGGTATTACTGAACCAGCTATGTATGGTGTTACATTAAAATTGAAACGTCCTTTAATTGCAGTTATGATTGGTGGAGGAGTATCTGGTTTATTTTTAGGGATTACTGGAGTTGGAAGATATACAGCAGGTTCACCAGGACTTCTAGCATTACCAGGGTATATTGGAACAGAAGGTTTTAGAAATATTACGCTTGCATGTATTGGTGCTGCTATTGCATTTGTTGTTTCTTTTGTTGCTACTCTTATTATAGGTTTTGAAGATATTACTGAAGTTAAAATGAATGATTCTAAAACAGATGATGCAGTAGATGAAAATGACGATGTTCAAGATTGTATTGTTTATTCGCCAATTGAAGGAAAAGTAGTTTCATTAAGTAAAGTGAATGATCCAATGTTTTCAGGAAAAATTATGGGAGATGGGATAGCGATTATTCCAAAGGAAGGCAGAGTTGTTTCTCCTGTGAATGGTAAAGTAAGTGCAGTTTTTGAGACAAAACATGCTATAGGAATTATTTCAAATGAAGGTGCAGAAATATTAATTCATATTGGACTAGATACAGTAAAGTTAAACGGAAAATTCTTTGATGCTAATGTAAAAGTAGGAGATTTAATAAATATAGGTGATTTGTTAGTTGAATTTAACTTAGAAGAAATTAAAAAAGCAGGATATGATGTAATTACTCCTATAATAATAACTAATACATCAAAATATGGAGAGATTACCTTTGATATCAATGATAGTGAAGATATAAGAGAAAAGGCTAAGTTAATAAATTTGATTAAGTAAAGACATTATAATATAGAAATGAGAGACGAATAATATGGATACAAATTTTCCGGAAGGATTTTTATGGGGTGGTGCTTTAGCTGCCAATCAGTGTGAAGGAGCATATAAAGAGGGTGGAAAAGGATTAACCACAGTAGATCTTTGCCCAACTGGCAAAAAAAGATCTGAAATTATACGTGGAAAAATCGATGAACTAAGAGAATTGGAAGGAGAATTCTATCCTTCCCATGAAGCTATAGATTTCTATCATCGATATAAGGAAGATATAACATTATTTTCAGAAATGGGATTTAAATGTTTGAGAGTATCAATAGCATGGTCAAGAATATTTCCGAGTGGTGATGAAGAAATACCAAATGAAGAAGGGTTGAAATTTTATGATTCTTTATTTGATGAAATGCTAAGTCATGGAATTGAGCCAGTGGTTACGATTTGCCACTTTGATACACCAATTGGAATTATTCAAAAATTTGGTGGATGGAAAAATCGTAAGTTTGTAGATTTCTATTTAAATTACTGTAAAGTAATTTTCGAAAGATATAAAGAAAAAGTTAGATATTGGATGACATTTAATGAAATTAACATGATACTGCATTTACCATTTATGGGAGCTGGAGTAAGATTTAAAGAAGGAGAAAATGAACTTCAAATTAAGTATCAATCAGCTCATCATGAATTAATTGCAAGTGCATTAGCAACAAAGCTTGCTCATGAAATAATTCCAAATTGTATGATCGGATGTATGATTGCAGCAGGAGATTTTTATCCATATTCATGTAATCCTGATGATGTGCAAAAAGCAAAAGAAAAGGAAAGAGAAAATCTTTTATTTATTGATGTTCAATCAAGAGGAAAATACCCAGGTTATGCTAAAAGGTTTTTTAAAGAAAATAATATAGAAATTGAGATGGAACAAGAAGACGAAGAAATTTTAGAAAAACATACAGTTGATTTTATTGGATTCAGCTATTATGCAAGTAGGTGCGTTTCTGCTGATCCAGAAGTCTTAAAAGGTGAGACGGCAGGAAATGCATTTAAGTCAGTAAAAAATCCGTATTTAAAATCTTCTGAGTGGGGATGGCAGATTGATCCTAAAGGATTAAGGATTACATGCAATAGTCTATATGATAGATACCAGAAACCGTTATTCATTGTTGAAAATGGGCTAGGTGCTGTTGATAAAATTGAAGAAGACGGTTCTATAAATGATGATTATAGAATTGAATATTTAAGTGAACATATTAAAGAAATTGGAGAAGCTATTAAAGATGGAGTTGACTTAATTGGATATACTCCTTGGGGATGCATAGATTTAGTGTCAGCATCTACAGGTGAAATGAAGAAACGTTACGGATTTATCTATGTTGATAAGGATAATGAAGGGAATGGAACATTGGAAAGATATAAGAAAAAGAGCTTTAATTGGTATAAAGAAGTTATAGCGACAAATGGTGCTAGTTTAAAAAAATAAAATTCATATTTAACCGCATCCGTAAATATAAATGTACTTTTGGTATCAACTTTTGGTTTGGGATTTAAAACTAAAAATTGATACCAAAATATTTAGTGTTTACGTTATATTAAAATAATAGTATATAGCAAAGGAGCTAATTTTAATGAATTAACTCCCTTTTATTTTGGGGAAATTTATTTGTGGAAGTGGTCTGGAAAATTTTATTGCATAAAAAAATTAAGAAGGTGAATAATTATGGTTTAAAAAATATAAATGTTGAAAATGAAAATATAATAACTTAGGAGAATTCAAATGGATATTACACTTGTACTTAAACAAATGATAATTTTATTTATATTGATGATTGTTGGTTACTTAGCTAATAAGAAAAAAATTATGAATACAGAAAGTGATAAATTATTTTCTAAACTAATTGTTAACATAACTTGTCCTGCTTTAATTATTTATTCAGTTGTTTCAGGGGAACATTTAAAAGATAATAAAATAATTATATATATTTTTATAGTAGCTATACTATATTATATTTTGATTCCTATTATTGCAAAATTATTAATAATAATATTTAGAATAAAAAAGAATGTTGTTACTTTATATGAAAGTATTCTTATATACTCCAATATAGGATTTATGGGAATACCAGTTGTGAGTATAATATTTGGAAAAAATGCTGTATTATATATATCAATTTTTATGTCTATATTCAATATTTCGATATTTACTTATGGAATATTTTTATTTGGGAAGGACTTGAATGTTGTTAAGAGTAAGAAATCTTTTATTAATATTAAAAATTTTTATAATCCAGGAATTACCTCAGCAGTTATGGCAATTGCAATATATTTAATGAATATATCTATACCAGAAGTAATATTGGAACCAATTAGAATGGTTGGAAATATAACAACACCTTTAGCTATGCTTGTTATAGGATCAACTCTAGCTAATTTCTCTATTAGAAATTCAATAAAAGAAAAATGGATATATATATTTATAATCATAAAACTCTTAATCCTTCCAATAATAGTATGGTTTGTGAGTCGTTTTTTTATTTCAGACAAGCTACTTTTAGGGATTTTAGTAATTGTTTCTGGAATGCCAGTAGCATCTAATGTAGTAATGATGAGTAATGAGTATGGTGGAGATCAGAATTTTATTACAAAAGGAGTGTTTTTTTCAACATTATTTTCTGTTGTAACAATACCAATTATTGCAGTATTATTTTAATTTTTATGCCTGTGGAAAGCATCCAAATAAATGAATATTTTAAATTATTAGATTCAATTCCACCAATATATCTTGAAATAACTGAAAAAATTGTTTCAAAAGCTGAAAAAGAGTTATGCTCTAAACTTAATATGAGTATATATTTCACATTAAGTGAACATTTAAGTTTTCCAGTAGAAAGATCAAAGAAGAAGATTAATATAACAAACCGAGTTTATTGGGAACTAAAATAAGATGAGATTTATTGGTGGATTTTAAAGGTCATACTTCACCTCCACCATGAGACCCACGAAAATCTAAAATTTAGATTTTCGTGGGTCTTTTATTTTATATATTTCTGCTATCTTTGAACCGCAATAGAAGAATATCCAATGGTAAGATCCTTAATTTATTCAAGTAAATTACTGACAACTTAATAATATTAAATTATTTAGAATGCAAAATATGTTCTAATTAGGTCAAAATAGTATGAGCGTAAATTACTTAATAAATACTATAATTATGTTTGTTAATTATATATATTGAAATTATATTTTTACATATAAAAGCGAAATATAATTATATTTTAACTTTTAAAATAAGAATAGGCGGGAAGAATAATGAGAAAAGTTATAAATATCAATAATTCATGGAAATTTATAAGAGAAGATGAAGTAAAGGCTATGAACAAAGCCTATAATGATGAGAACTGGGAAGTTATTAATGTTCCTCACACATGGAATGCTTTTGATGGGGCAAATGGATTTGATTTTTTTAAAGGTTCTTGTTGGTATAGAAAAGAATTTACTATTGAAAGCTTAGCAAAAGCCAAAAAAGTATTTATTGAGTTTGAAGCTGTAAATAGTATTGCAGATGTCTACGTAAATGGTGAGCATATAGGGCAGCATAAAGGCGGATATTCTACATTTAGATTTGACATTACTGATGCTATTGAATTTGGACATACCAATATGTTATCAGTAAACGTAAACAATGCAGTTTTTGATGATGTATATCCTCAAATGGCGGATTTTACATTCTACGGTGGAATTTATCGTGATGTAAATATTATTATTACGGATAATATTCATTTTGATCTAATGGATTATGGTTCAGCCGGAGTCTATGTGATTCAAAAAGATATAAGTAGAGAAAAAGCTTCATTAACAATTAAATCTAATTTGGTAAATGATAATGAAGAAGAAAAAAAAGTAAGACTTTGGGCAGATATATTCGATGCAGAAAGAAATAAAGTAACTTATGCTGCCACTGAAGTTATATTAGCTAAAGGTGAAACTAAAGAGGTTGAAATGCCAGTGGCTATAGAAAACCCAATATTGTGGAATGGTAGAAAAAATGCTTATATGTATGAAGCAAAAGTATCTATGGTGAGTTTTAATGATACTGTGGATGAGATTTCCATTCCTTTTGGTGTAAGATATTTTAACGTTGATGCTGAAAAAGGGTTCTTCTTAAATGGAGAACATCTTGCATTAAATGGTGTTTCAAGACATCAAGATAGAAAAGATATGGGATGGGCAATAACTCATAAAGAACAAGAAGAAGACATGGAATTAATTAAAGAAGTAGGAGCAACTTCTATTAGATTAGCTCATTATCAACATAATCAATATTTTTATGATTTATGCGATAAAGAAGGTATGGTTATTTGGGCGGAAATTCCATTTATATCTGTTATGTCAAAAACAGAATTAGAAGGCACAAATGCAAAACAACAAATGGTTGAATTAATTAGACAAAACTATAACCATCCATCAATTATGTTCTGGGGTATTCAAAATGAAATACAAATTAGTGGAGAAAGACCAGAAGTTAGAAAACTTGTTAATGAATTAAATGAATTAACTAAAAAAGAAGATCCTACTAGATTAACTACAATGGCAAATGTTATGTTTGTAGAAGACAATGATCCATATAATTTTGTAACTGACATAGTTGGATATAATAAATATTATGGTTGGTACCAAGGTAAAACTGAAGATTTTATAGGATGGCTTGATGGCTTTCATAAGACTAATCCTAACGTGAAATTAGGTATATCTGAATATGGTGCAGAAGGTATACTGCAATATCATAATAATAATCCAAAAGTAAAAGACTATAGCGAAGAATATCATGCGTTATATCATGAAACAGTTTGGAAAATTTTTGAGAAACGTCCTTACCTATGGGCAACATACGTATGGAATATGTTTGATTTCGGTGCGAATATCAGAGATGAAGGTGGCGTAAAGGGAAGAAATAACAAAGGTTTAATAACTTATGATAGAAAGATTAAAAAAGATGCTTTTTATATGTATAAAGCACATTGGTCTGATGAGAAATTTGTACATATAACAAGCAAAAGATTTGTAGAAAGAGTAGATAATGAAATCACTGTTAAAGTATATTCTAACTGTGATAAAGTAACTCTTTATTCAAATGGATATGAAGTGGCTACAAAAGCAGGTAATAGCAAAATTTTTGTTTTTGAGAATGTTGAATTACATGAGGGAATAAATGAAATTAGGGTTGCTTGCAACCAAGATGGTGTTATATTAGAAGATTCTGCTATATTTAATAAAGTATCACAAACTAATCAAAGTTATGAAGCTCCAGAAGCTGAGACAGGTGGATTAGTAGCTAACTGGTTTGAAATGCCTGAGCTAGACTTAGATAGTATTGAAGTAAAAGAACTTGAAATTACTGACGATGTTTACTCAACACGTTGTTCATTAAAAGATATTCTTGAAAATGAAGAAGGTAAAGCAGTGCTTAATAAATATTTAGGAGATTTTGCAGAAAACCCTGCAATTGGAATGGCACTAGGAATGAAGATTGACGTATTAGCTACAATGGCAGAAGATGTATTCAATGAAAAAATGTTATATATGCTTAATAAAGAATTGATAAAAATTAAAAAATCTAAGTAATTAATAAAGAGACTGTTATATTAGCAGTCTCTTTATTGCTCTTTAGAGCTATTTTTTGATTGTGTCATCTTTAAATAGTCCATTGGTGTCAATGATGTGATTTGTTTGAAGACTTTACAAAAATAATTATGGTTTTCATAGCCAACCATAAGAGCAATTTCGGTTATAGAATTATCATTTTGGTCAATTAAGAACTTAGCTTCTTCAACTCTTCTTTTATTAATAAATTCTGTAACATTCATATTGGTTTCCTTTTTAAACTGCCTTGAAAGATGAGAGGGTGTTATATTAATGTTCTCTGCAATTAAACTCAAAGATATTGGATTGTCAAAATTTAAATTAATATAGTTAATAGTTTTTCTTATAATTTTGCTATAGCCAGCCGTAGAAAATTTATTTACTAAATCACAATACTCTGAAATCATGTTTATTTGAAGGGCTTCTAACTGCGCCATGCTAGATATATTTTCTATTAAAATAGCAAATTTATCAGATAAATTATGAATATAAATAGGGGAAACTCCGCCACGCTCACTTGCTATTCTAAGTAAAGTATTAAAACTAAAAGTAAGATTTTTATAAGCTCTTAATGGATTATTAGGAATCCTGTGAACTGCAGCAAATTGGAATGAATTCTTAAACTTCAAAGCTTTTTCAGTTGAACCATTCTCAACAGCATTTAAGAGATTTTTTTCTATTTTGTACCTCAATTCTATTGCAGAGAATAGTTCTTTTTCATTCAAATCATTTTTTTCTTTTTTATTAATATCAAGGCTTTCATTCTGTGAAAATAGCATATTTCCATAAATAAAAGGATTTGAAGCTAAATTAATCATCAAATTACCTACGTTTTTATTATCATTAACATCGAAAATAGGAAGACTTTTATAGTATTCATGAAGTTGTAACCTGTGCACTAGAGGTAAATGATTTGTCTCTATAACCTTAGTAATAAATCCATTATCTGGGATAGTAGAAATAAAAGGCCCAACAATAATAGTACCTTTATATTGTGATTTTTCGAAAAAACCAACAGCAAGATAGTTAAGCTGGAAATTATCTGTATGATACAGAATTTCATTAGGTGATTTATTTTTTAAAAAGTTGTGAATATATGTAAGAGTTTCGATTTTGGAGTTAGATAATAAAATAGGTGATTGAGAATTAACTAGCTCAAATGAAGAACTGGGACTATCACTTATAAACTCTAAATTTAACTTACATATTTGATGAATAAGAATACAAATAGAATAAATGGTGTCATCTATATTTTTATTTTTTACTCTCATAATTCCTCCACATCTGAAATATTAGAAATTTAAATTATAATAACAGAAAATTATTTTAAGTGCAATAATTTTATACAATAAAGCAAAATAGTTAAGGTCAAAATTTTTTTAAAGATATAAACTATGCTTAATAAAATGAAAATGATTTCATAGACGGAGGTAACTTTATGAAAGTAAATATAGAAGACTTTAAAAAGACTAAAAGATTTTTAGTATGTGTTGATTCTGATGGGTGTGCAATGGACACTATGGAAGTAAAACATAGAAAATGCTTTGCACCTAAGGCAATTGAAATATGGGGACTGCAAGATATAGAGGCAAAGTTTCTTGAAACATGGAATATGGTTAATTTGTACTCAAAAACAAGAGGGATTAACAGATTTAAAGGGCTCGCAAAAACTTTTGAACTTTTATCAGAAGATGGTATAGATATGCCAGACTTTTCAACAGTTAATAAGTGGATTGAAAATTCAACTGAATTATCAAATCCTGCATTAGAAAAAGCAATTTCTCAAACAAAAGATGGACAACTAGTTAAAGTGCTGGAATGGAGCAATGCTGTTAATAAAGCTATTACTGAATTACCAGAGGATGACAAACCATTTCCTAATGTTAAAAAAGTATTAGAAACTATTAGTTGTGTTGCAGATGTTGCAATTGTTTCTTCTGCAAATGGAGGTGCTGTAATTGCAGAATGGACACGACATGAGCTTGCACCTTTTGTGAAAGTAATGCTTGGGCAAGAAGCTGGAACCAAGGCAAACTGTATAGCTAACTTAAAAAACAATAAGTACTATGAAGATGAAGTGCTAATGATTGGGGATGCACTTGGTGACTTGGAATCTGCAATGAAAAATGATGTATTATTTTATCCTATACTTGTTGGCAGAGAAGATTTTTCTTGGAAGAGATTAATGTATGAAGCATTAACCAAACTTTTGGAAGGTAGCTATAGAGGAGAATATCAAGATAAATTAATTAATGAATTTAACTCAATATTAAAGTAAATTTGAGTTTATTTGGGAGGAAAGGAACATGGAATTAGTAGATTTAAAAGCAAAACCTTATTATTTAAGCGATGAGGATATTAAATGGGTAGAAGACACTATAGCGGAAATGACTACAGAAGAGAAAATAGGTCAATTATTTATAGGTCATTTTCATGATATGAATTTAGAATATGCGTCTGAAATAATTGAAAAATATCATGTTGGCGGAGCAAGATATAAAGATGCTAATACTACTAAAAAAGAGGTTTACAATTTTCTTAAACATTTACAAACAGAGAGTAAATTACCATTACTTATTGCAGCAAACTGCGACAATGGCGGAGATGGATGTTGTGGAGATGGTACTTATGTGGCAACAGCAGCGGCTGTTGAAGCTTCAGGCAGTGAAAAGGTTGCTTATAATGTTGGTTATGTTAGCGGTCGTGAAGAAGAAGCTGTGGGAGTAAATTGGAACTTCGATCCATGCTCAGATATACTTTTTAACTGGCGTAATACAATTGTTAACACAAGAGCATATGGTAAAGATGCAGATACAGTTATAAAATATACAACTCAATATATTAAAGGGTTAAGACAAAGCAATATTGCATCATGTATTAAACATTTTCCTGGTGATGGCACAGAAGAACGCGACCAACATTTATTACTTGGTGTTAATGAATTAAGTGTTGAAGAATGGGATTCAAGCTTTGGAAAGGTATATAAAGCATTAATTGAAGATGGCGTTATGTCAATTATGGCTGGACATATTGCATTGCCAGAGTATCAAAAAAAATTAGTTCCAGGTTTAAAAGATGAAGATGTTTTACCTGCAACTTTGTCACCAGAGTTAATTACAGGTTTATTACGTGAACAATTAGGCTTTAATGGATTAGTTTTAACTGATGCGTCTCACATGATTGGTATGGCAGCTGCTATGAAACGTAGGGATTATGTACCGGCTGCAATTGCTGCCGGTTGCGATATGTTCTTATTCTTCAATGATGCTGAAGAAGATTTTGGATTTATGATGGATGGATATAAAAATGGTGTTATTACTGAAGAAAGATTACATGATGCATTACGTAGAATTTTAGGCTTAAAAGCTACAGTAAATTTACACAAACTAAAAAAAGAAGGTAAATTAACTCCTCCAGAAGAAGGATTAGATGTAGTAGGATGTTCAGAACATTTAGCTATAGCTCAAGATGCTGCTGACTTAGGGATATCTTTAATCAAAGACACATGGAATCAGTTACCAATAAGACCAAGTACTCACAAGAGATTAAAAGTTCATATTCTTTATGGGGAACAAGGCGGCATTTATGAAGCAGGTAAATCATCAACTCAAATTATTGTTGAAGAACTTGAAAGAGTAGGTTTTGAAATTACATTACATGATGGAAATACAAGAGAAAAAGGTAAAACAGATGAATATTCTAAAAACTGGGATGCAGCAATTATATTCTCTGATATCAGAGGTTATGCAGCTGAAAACAACTATAGAATTAGATGGGCATGCCCAATGTCTACAGATATTCCATGGTATGTTTATGAAGTGCCAACAGTATTTGTATCATTAAATTTCACAACTCATTTAACAGATGTTCCAATGGTTAAAACATATATTAATGCTTATAAAAATACAAGAGAAGTAATTAGACAAACAATTCGAAAAATAATGGGAGAATCAGATTTTAAAGGAACTCACTTTAATGAAAATGTATTCTGCAATAAGTGGGAGACAAGAAGATAATTGAATTGTATTTATTTTACGATTTTATACAAGATATTTAAATGGGAAAATGATTGCATATATTTTATTAGAATATAGGCAATCACTGCTTTAAATAATGTTATAGATGGAGCTTTTAATGATAACTGGCTGTTCAGATTTATGTAATCGTTGTAATAAATTTTAATAAAGAAATAATTATATTAATAAATTGGAGGATAAAAAAGTGATAAAAGAAAATATCAGTTCAAATAATAAATTTGGATTAAAAGATAAACTTGGATATATGTTTGGTGACTTTGGAAATGATTTCTTCTTCATTTTTGCAAGTTCATTTCTAATGGTTTTTTATACAGATGTATTTGGTATTAGTCCAACGATTACAGGTATTGTATTTTTAGTTGCAAGACTTTGGGATGCTATTATGGACGTTGCAGTTGGGCGTTTTATAGATTCAAGACCTGCTACAAAAAATGGTAAGTTTAAACCATGGATAATGCGTTTTGCACCAATCCTTTTAGTGTTTGGAATTTTAATGTTTACAAAGGTTCCTGGATTGTCAAATCAATTTTATCTTGTTTATGCCTTTGCAACTTATATTATATGGGGTTCATTATATAGTACTGTAAATATCCCTTACGGATCGATGGCATCAGTTATAACAAGTGATCCAGTTGAACGTGCTTCTCTTTCAACTTTTAGAAGTATAGGTGCTGCCTTAGCAGGAATGATTATATCAACAGTTGTACCAATGGTGGTTTTTATAAATAACAAAGCCGATTCAAACAGATTTTTTATAGTAGCTGTTATAATGGCTATGCTTGCAATGATTTGTTACACACTTTGTTATAAATTATCAACAGAACGTGTAACAGCAGCCACATCTTTAGAGCATAAAGGAAGTTTGCTTGTTTCTTTGAAGGGACTTACAAAGAACAAACCATTCCTTTCAATTGTAGTTGCATCACTTACATTAATAATAGCAATGTTACTTTCAGGAAGTTTAAATACTTATTTATACAAAGATTATTTCAGAAATACAAAGGCATTATCTCTAGCTGGCTTTGTTACTATTCTTAATGTAGTAATGGTTGCACCTGCAATTGCTCCAATCTCAAAGAAATTCGGTAAAAAGGAATCAGCAGCTGTAGCTCTATTTTTCTCAGCAGCAGCATATTTTTTGTTATACCTTATTCCTATTAAAAATGCATACTTATTTGTTGCATTTAGTTTTATTGCTAATTTAGGATATAACTTTTTCAACTTCATGCTTTGGGCATTTGTTACAGATGTAATAGATTATCAAGAATACATTACAGAGAAAAGAGAAGATGGTACAGTTTACTCTATATACTCATTTGCCAGAAAAGTTGGTCAGGCAATAGCTGGAGTAATGGGGGGAGTAGCACTTGGATTTGCGGGCTATGTTGCAAAGGCACCACAGCAAACAGCTGAGGTTGTATCAAATATTAGAAGTCTTGCTACATTAATACCAGCAGTTACGTATTTTATAGTATTTTTAATAATTGCATTTGTATATCCTATGACTAAAGAAGCACTTACAGAAATTCAAGATGAATTAGAAAGAAGAAGAACAGGAAAAATTTTATAAACGATAAAGAAGAAGAATCCTCAGATGATTGGCATTCTTCTTTTATTCTTTGTTGAAAAAATAGCAAGTAATTAGCTACATAATCATTCACCAAGATTAAAACTATGAAAAAGTTTCTCAGCACAACTGGAAAAAAGGCGAACGGGCTATGACCTTCCGGGGGATCAAATTCATCTCTTCCCCTAAATTAAGGGCTCTAGCATTTGTGCTAGAGCCTTATTGCTGGGTATAGAGATTCAAGCTGTAGTTTGCTAAATAAATGTATTCTTTATAAATAAATGCATAACCTATGAATATAAAGTTTCGACTAACAGGAGAAAGAGTATGAATAAGTTTCTCACAAACAGACAGATCTCTGTTATATTATTCAGCGTAATTGTTGGATATACTGTTACAAGTTTACCTAAAAATATAGCAGAAAAAGCTGGAACAGCTAGCTGGCTGGTATTATTAATTGGAACTATTATATTCATTTTTATTACATACATAATTATATTTCTTCAGAATGTATATGAAGGAAAAACCATTTATGAATATGGTCAACAATTAGTTGGCAAATTCATAGCATTTATATTTTTAATTTTATACCTAGTGTATTTTTTTACATACTTTACTATGTTTATAAGGGGAGCTAGTGAATCTATCAAAACAAATATTCTGGCTAAAACACCCTTAATATACATATCTATTATTTTTTCAATAGTGATAGGCTATTCCTTAATAAAAGGAATTAATGTTATTGCAAGGGCATGTGAAATATATGTTACCATTATTATTCTAGGCTATATACTTATTTTTTTTCTTTTGGCAACACAGGGCCAATTGGTAAATATAAAGCCTTTATTTGTTGCTAGTGATATTGTGAAATATTTTGAAGCAATTCCAAGAACAAGTTTACCCTTTTTAGGAATGGAAATCCTTCTCTTTATACCAATAAGTCGAAGCGAAAATAAGAATATATATAGATACACATTACTTATGATTGGATTTATAGGCATTCTATATATCTATATAGTTGAGTCTGTTATATCTGTAGTTGGAGTAGAACTTGTTGTTATGTTAAATTCACCTGTTGTTTCTGTATTAAGAGGTATTGATATACCTAGTCTTGAATTTATTAGAAGAGTTGATGGTATTTATTTTATCTTTCGAATGATGAATTTATCATGTGGTATTTCTATATGGGGTTATGGAATAGCTTTCATATTAAATAAGATATTTAGAAGTGTTAATTACAGTTTCATGGTAATTATAATAATTTTTATATCTATTATAGTATCTCAAATACCAAATACAACGTTTATGCAGGAGTTGATAATTAAATATAATTCTTATTTAGGAATAGTCTTAGTATTTGTAATACCAGTAATTTTATTTATTATTACGAAGGTGAAAAAGTATGATAAAAAAATATAATAAATTAGCATGTATTTTATTATTATCAATATTTTTAACTGGATGTTGGGACTATGAAGATATTGATAAGAGGACTATAACTATTAGTGCAGGAGTGGATATATTAAATGATGAAATAGAGATTACTGGTGAAAATGTAAAGCTAGGATCAGCTACTTCAAGAGAAGGTAATATGAGTAATAATTTAGCAGAAACGTATAAGTATAAAGCAGTAGGCAAAACCTTTGAAGATACTAGAAAAAATAGAGATATTCAGATTCCTGCAATTAGTTTTGATAAAACAGCAATAGCTTTCGTAGTTAGCAAGAGGTATGCGGAACAAAGGGGGATAGAATCTTATATTAATAAGATATATTTTGGACCTGGTCTTAGAAGTTCAATTCATGTGTCTGTATCTAAAGAGCCAATGGATGAACTGTTTAATAAGAAATTAGACAATGCAGAATCCATAGGGTATGGAATAGAACAAACTTTAAGATATTTAGAGAAAGAAGGGACTACTGTACTTAAATCAGTTCAGCAGTTGCAATCAGATATTAATTTTGGAAGTTTAGGATATTTACTTCCTTATATTACAGTTGAAGATAATACCGTTAAGCTTTTAGGATCTGCAGTAATGGTGGATTCTAAATTAGCTTACATAATTAAGCAGGATGAGATTGGTGGATTTCTATTGATGTTATCTAAAAGAGCTGGTGACACAAGAGCTATTCCAAGTCCAAGTGATGATAAAAATTTACTTTCTATTAAGTCAGATTTAAGTAAAAGAAGTATAAGAACCAGTTATGAAGATAATAAAATTAATATTTATATAGATTTAAAGTTAAAATCAGAAGTGCAATTTCAATATCATATGGAACCCTTTACTAATGAAGACAAGAAAAAGGTAGAGGCAGTAATTGGAAGCTTAATAAAAGAAAATGTTTTATCTGCTGTAAGCCGATCACAAAACGAATTTAAATCTGATGTTTTTGGCTTTGCAAGATACTTTAAAGCAGAAAATCCTAGGATTTACAAAACTATAAACTGGAAGGAAGATTATACAAAGGCTGTTTTCCATGTAAGTGTGAATACTACTATTATAGATACAGGGGTATTAAATTCCGATGTGGAATAACCTAGGTAAAGTGAGGTATGATTTAGTGGAAAAAGATATAATTGAAGAACTTAAGAATAATATAACAGGAATGTTATCCAGAAAGTTAAATATTAAAGAAAAGGAAATTTACATATTATATATTCCGGAAATTACAAATAGAGATAGCTTATCGGAAAATATCATAAAACCATTATTGCAATATAGTGATATAAAATCACCTACAGCAGAGTTAATTATGAGTTCTATTATTTATATAGATGATGTTCTTTTAGAAGAAGATATAAATAAGATGACAGATTATATTCTGAAAGGAAATTCAGTAATTCTTGTAAGTGGTAGTAAACAATATATTGTAGCTAATACGGTGAATTATGAGAAAAGAAGTATTGCGCCACCTGAGGTGCAAATGGCAATTAGATCACCACGAGAGGCTTTTAATGAGAATATAAATTCAAATTTATCTCTAATACGTCATAGAATAAAAGATTCATCACTAAAGACAGATTTTTGTACTGTGGGTATACGAACAAAAACATCTGTGGCTGTAGTATATCTTCAGGATGTTGCAAATCCCAAATATGTTACACAAATAAAAAAAAGGCTAGAGGAAATAAAGGTTGATGGTATTTTAGAATCGGGGTATATACAAAAATTTCTATCAAATAAAACTACAAAGGTATTTTCACAAATAGGTACAATTGAAAGATCAGATTCAGCCTGTGCTGCTATATTAGAGGGCCGGGTTTGCATTTTGGTGGATGGAAGTAATCTAGCCTTAATAGTACCAAAGGGTGCTATTGGATTTTTTGATGCTGGAGATGATCATTATGCCAATACCTATATAGGAATATTCCTTAAATTTTTAAGGATTACATGTTTATGTATAACTCTGACATTATCCTCATTTTATGTTATACTGGTTGCTTTTAATCCAGAATTTTTGCCAGAAAAGTATATTTTAGTCCTTACTTCTTCAAGAGTACAGGTTCCTATAAATGCTTTTTTAGAGGCTATCTTAACGGAACTATTATTGGAACTACTAAGAGAAGCAAACCTTAGAACTCCAAAGCAGATAAGTACTTCAATTAGTATAGTGGGAGCTATAATTATTGGCCAGGCATTAGTTGCTGCTGGAGTTGTTAGCCCTCTTATAATTATAATTTCAGCTTTGTCTTCTATAACATCTTATGCTGTTGTAGATTATACTTTCAGTTCCCCTATAAGGCTATTAAAATTCCTTATGCTTTTTCTTACAGCTACTTTTGGATTGTTTGGGTTTGTTATGGGCTTAAATATTGCAGTGATCAAAATGGCATCAACTACAAGCTTCGGATTCCCTTTCACTGCTGGAATAGCTCCTTTTAATTTTCATGATATAAAAAATTATATCTGGAGTAATGTAGCTTTAAATAAAGAAAGACCTAAACTTTTAGAGCCAATTGATAAAAAAAGGGCTGAATAAAAATGTAAAGTGGTGATTTTTTTGAACATAATTATATGTGAAGATAATAAAGAATATATTGAAAAAATTTCTAAAATAACAAAAACTGTATTTGAAGACAGGAGTTTAGAATGTAATATTAAAGCATTTAACATCTATGAAGAAGCAATAAATTATATTAAATCTTTAAATTCATATGAAGATTGTCTTTATATTTTAGATATAGATTTGAAACAGGAGAAAAATGGTTTATCTCTAGGAAGAGAAATAAGAAATATTGATGAATATAAAGGAGAAATGATATATGTTACTTCTTATGTTCATCAAATGCAAAGTGTATTTAAATATAAGCTAAAGATATTAGATTTTATAGACAAAGGTTATGACATTGAAAACTCCATTAAAGAAGCACTTAATGTATATATTAAAATTTATAAAGATAAGATTGAAAATGAATCTTTAATATTTAAAGTTGGTGGGAATGTATTTATAATAAAGCCTTCAGATATTATTTGCATAGAAACTGATAAGAGTAAAAAGAAAATTATTATATATACAATAAAAAATGAAATAAGCGTAAATTTAACTTTAAAAGAAGTTCAAAAAGATCTTTCAAATCAATTTGTACAAATCCATAGAAGCATAATTGTCAACAAAGAACATATTAAAATGATTGAAGATATTAATGGAGATTTATATGTGGTTCTTACTGGTGGTATGAAGGAGATTGTTTCTAAGAGGAGAGAAAAGGAGATAAGAGCATGCGTTATACAATAGCAACAACGTTAGCGCAAATTTATCTTATTTATGCTTTTTCTGATAAAAAGATAGATATTAAACTTAAGGGTATTTTTGCTATAATCATAGTAATGATTATTAAACCTAGGGGAATGCAGTATTTGACAGACAACCTTTTGTCCTTTATATTTGTATGGTTTTGCAATTATATTATAACTTATTTCTGTATTGGGAAGAATTTTAGAAGAAATCTGGAGCTTTCCTTTTTTGTAGAGCTGATTACTCTAATGGCTTATTACATGAGTTCAGGTATAGTACTTATTCTAGGGTATAACATAACTATATCAGATATATTTAATTTTAACATTTTGTTGAATCCTATTAATTACAGTTTTATATTAATTTATTTAGCGATCCTATTAGCTTTTGGATTATTCAGGAGATATATTCCTTTGACTTTTCCAGAGGATAATGTTAAGCAAAGAAATTTTAATGGTATATATATAATTATTTTTATTAATATTTTAATAAAAATAATTAATGATTTAAATATAAACTATGGAATTAAATTAATCTCATTTGTTTCTATAAACTTCTTTATTTTAATGTTTTATATCATAAATAATAAATTAAACATTAAAAATATAAGAGATGAATTAGAATTAAATGAAAAAGAAAAGAAAATTAAGGAATTAACCTTATACATAGATACTATAGAAGAGTTAGTAGAAAAGTATAGAGAATTTAAGCATGATTATAAAAACATAGTTTTAGGCATGGGAATAGATAGGTTAAAAGAGAATGATTTATTAGATAAATTTAGTAGAGAAGTGGTGGGAGATAAAAGTTATGATGCCTTCCTTAATTTAAAAGATATAAGTTATCTGCCTCTAAAATCTATTCTTTCATATTATATAATGTTAAGTATCAAAGAAGATGTAAAAGTAAGTTTAATGACCATAGGAGAAATAAAAGAATGCCATATTTCTGAAGTGGAGTTTTCTAGGGTAATGGGAATAATATTAGAAAATGCGTTAGAGGAAACATTAAGATGTGATGACAAAAAGTTAGAAATTTTTGTGGAGGCAATCGGTAGTGATTTAAATATTACAGTAGCAAATACTTTTAAAAGAGAAGAATTAGACATGGATAAAATTTATAACAAAGGCTATTCTACTAAAGGTGAAAATAGAGGATTAGGTCTATACATACTAAAATCTATAGTTGATAAAAATTTAAATATGACTCTAAATACATTCATAAATGAGGGAATGTTTACACAAGATTTATATATTTTTTTGTTAAAAAGAAGTTAAAAGGAAATTAGTACTTTTAACTTCTTCTTACGTTTAGAATAAAAAACATCATCTTAACGCAATTGTAGATAGAACTCAAGGTAGAAGTATATACGTTGGTAGAAATACTATTTTAACTTTTTATTAATAGTTGTAATATCTAATTGTTCACAGATTCAAAATTAATTGTACATTCTAGTAGTGAACGCATTCTTAAAGTCATGACTATGATTAATCATTAAACTACTTTACGCAATGCCAATGTAATTGTTTTCTGGATTTAATAGGTAACAAATTTAAAAAAATTTAGGAGGAAAACATATGACAAATTATAAAGGTAATGATCGTTTGCTATTTGGAATGATTCTTGGGGTTGCAACCTATTGGTTATTTGCAAGTGCTATAACAGCAGGGGTACCACCACTTACTCATGATTTAGGGATTTCAAGTTCCATTGTTAGTACTGCAGTCAGTATTACTGCTTTAATTTGTGGCGTTAGTATTGTAACGGCAGGAAGTATAGCAGATAAAATAGGAAGAGTTAAGATGACTCAACTTGGATTTATATTAAGTATAATTGGATCGATTCTATGCGCAACAGCACAAGGAGCTACATTTCTTATTTTAGGACGTGTTATCCAAGGTTTATCAGGCGCATTTATAATGCCTGCAACTCTAGCACTTATAAATGCCTATTATACTGGTGAAGCTCGTCCTCGTGCGCTAAGCTTTTGGTCTTTGGCTTCTTGGGGAGGTAGCGGTGTTGCTAACTTCTTTGGAGGTGCAGTAGTATCAGCTTTAAGTTGGCGATGGTTATTTTGGATTACTGTTCCTGTAGCGTTAATTGGTATGTTATTAATAAATGGTACTCCAGAAAGTAAAGTTACTACTGGAGAAAAACGAAGCATTGATTATTTTGGAATTATTACTTTAGTTTTATCATTGCTTTCGTTAAATTTAGTGGTTACTAGAGGAAGACAACTCGGATGGACAAGTCCAATTATTATTTCATTAATAGCTGCTTTCGTAATTTTATTTGGTATATTCCTATTTATAGAAAGTAGAAATGCAGCACCATTAGTTGATCTATCACTATTCAGCAGCAAAGGCTATAATGCAGCTGTGATTTCAAACTTCTTGCTTAATATGTGTGCTGGTTGTTTATTTATCTTAATGCCTTATGTTCAAACCACACGTGGATTAAGTTCATTCCAAAGTGGACTGTTGACAATTAGCTATTTAGTTGCCATAGTTTCAACAATTCGTGTAGGAGAAAAAGTTATGCTTAAGATAGGAGCACGTTTGCCAATGGCTATAGGTACATTAATGGCTGCTGTAGGAATCTTCTTGATGACGCTAACCTTTTTACCAAATGTTGCTTACTTTACAGCTGTTGTAATTGGTCTTGCTATTATGGGAACTGGATTTGGATTTTATGCTACTCCATCTACAAATACTGCAGTTGGAAATGCACCAGCAGAAAAAGCAGGATCTGCATCAGGTATTTATAAAATGGCAAGTTCTTTAGGCGGTAGCTTTGGGGTAGCCATATCGGGGGCAGTATCATCAGCTATTATTATGAGTGACAAAACAGCTCAAAATTTATCAGCTGGTTGGGGGTTAGGAGTTAGTGTAATTGCAGGAACCATATCACTAATTGCTGTATTAACACTTGTACCTAAAAATAAGAAAGATGAAGAGCCTAAAAGAAGAGTTGCTTAATCTTTGTTATTTAGAGAAAACAAAAAAGGAAAATTCTATATACGATTTTTACATAAAGACATAATTAGACTTGAGATAATAACTTAAGAATAAAGATTAGCTTCAGGGGAAGGTTAAATGTATAGATGACATTCAACCAGAATCTGAAGCTAATAAATCATTATTTTAAACTTTTAGTATTGCTTTGATTTTTAAAACTACAAAGTAGATATGTATATTTATAAAAATAAAAAAGAAAGGAAGTTTTTACATTGTCAAACATATTAGATAAGGTTAAATCAATTGAAGAGTATATTATTAACTTTAGAAGAGATTTACACGAAAATCCTGAACTTAGTGGTCAGGAATTTAAAACTCAAGAAAAGATTATGAAGGAATTAGATAAGCTAGAAATACCATATAAGAAAGCAGGAAATACTTCCTTGATTGCAACCTTAAAAGGTGGCAAAAGTGGTAAAACTATAGCTTTAAGAGGTGATATAGATGCTCTTCCTATAAAAGAAGAAGCAGATGTTGAATTTAAATCTAAAAATCCTGAAGTAATGCATGCTTGTGGTCACGATGCTCACACTTCAATGCTTCTTGGTGCTGCAAAAATTTTATCTAAAATGAAGGATGACATATCTGGTGAGGTTAGATTTTTCTTTCAAGAAGGTGAGGAAACATTTTCAGGTGCAAAAAAAATCATAGAAGCAGGTGGAATGGATGGAGTAGATGCTTGCTTTGCGATGCATGGAATGCCAGAATTAGAGACAGGATATGTAAATATTGAACCAGGGTATAGAATGGCTGGTTGTGATACTATTTATGTTAAGTTTGAAGGAGTATCAGGACATGGATCAGTTCCACATCTAGCAAAAGATACTATCCATCCTGCATGTATTTTTGTTACAGACCTTCAAGGGATAGTTACTAAAAATATTAATGCTCAAGATCCAATAGTGATATCTGTAGGAAAGTTCAGTGGAGGTA
This sequence comes from Clostridium fungisolvens, assembly GCF_014193895.1. NCBI lineage: Bacteria > Bacillati > Bacillota > Clostridia > Eubacteriales > Clostridiaceae > Clostridium > Clostridium fungisolvens. The sequence continues at coordinate 602,335 of NZ_BLZR01000001.1, forward strand.
CAAAGGCAAATATAGTTGCCAAATATACAGAAGTTGATATTTCCATGAGATACTTTAGTCCACAAGTTAGAAAAATAGCCCATGATGCAATAAAGAGACATGCAAAAGCTATTGCAGATGCTTATGAGATTAAAGTAGATGTAAGAATAGATGAAAGTGCACTTAGCCTCTACAATGATGATGAACTAGCAGTACTGGCTGATAAATCTGCTACAAAGATCTTTGGAGAAGGTAAAAATATAAGTTTACCTAAATATATGGGATCAGAGGATATGCCCTACTATTTCCAATATGCTAAAGGAGTTTATGCATTTATGGGATATAAAAACGAAGAAAAGGAAGCAATATACTTTCCACATCATGAGAAATTCAAAATAGATGAAGATTACATGAAATATGGTACGGCTTTGCATGTACAATTTGCTCTTGATTTTTTAAATAAATAGTATGAGGAATATAAGTATCAACTAGTCAGAAAAGTTTAATGATAAATTTAATAATATAATTATAGTATTTATAGTTATGGGGGGATTTTAAAGGTTATGCTTCGCCTCCACCATATAAAAACTCTAGACAGAGATGTCTAGGGTTTTTTCATTTTGTTTCGATATTAGGGTTAGTTTTTTAAATAGTGGGTTAGCTGAAGTTGCATCAATTATCCGTCGTACAAAATTAATTGAACCTAATGTTATTTTATATAATGCAGATAACATTATAAGTTTTTTCTTCATTTGTCAGCATAATTACCTTCGAAAGTTGTGTGTATTAAAATTAGTATACTAACAGTATTATTTACACTTAAGGAAATATTAAATAGATAATACGTTTAAATTGAATAATTTTAAATTACACATGTGATTGAAATCACATAAAGTTTCTGCGTTTATTTATAATATATATAGTATAAATTATCTATATCGGAGGTAGAGGCAATGTCAAGATTTAATGCACAAGTAGATGCACGTATATATCCACCAAGGGAAAAGCATGCTGTAATATTTGATACTTTTAATAAACTAATGAGTGGAGAAGAAATGGAGTTATTAAATGACCATGATCCAAGACCACTACATTACCAGTTTTTAGCGGAGTATGATGGACAATTTGAATGGGAATATCTTGAGCAAGGACCAGAGGAATGGCGTGTAGCTATTAAAAAGAAATAGCATCAAGATAATTTTTACTTAAAAAGATAAATAAAAGTGTGTAAAGCATTGATAAATAAAGGATTTCTGAGATTGGAAGTAACGATGCCATTTTGAGGTGGGGGATTTTCAAATCAGGAATTCTTTTTGTGTTGCAAGTAAACATGGCAACTATAAAGATGGGGGGTGTAGATCGATTAGATAATAAATAGAGTGTAGGGATAAAATAGATATTAAAAGGAATTTTATGTTTGATAGCAATTCAAAGGTTGAGCTTTGATTCCATAATGAAACCCACAAAAATCTAAAAAAAGTGGATTTTTGTGGGCTATTTATATGTGTTATAAGTTCTAATAAAGTTGTAGGTTGAGAATATATAATATGTATTCTAAGTAAATCTCGAATTAAGAGGTTTTTCCTACTAATTTATAAGTTCGCTCAAAATAAGTATTAAGTTTTGTTGAGTTCATAATAGAAGCTAAAACTATTGATATTATACATAGACATCCGACAATTATAAAGGTAGGTATAAAGCCTCCGGCTAATGTTGCAATGAATGAACCAGAAAGAGCTCCTAAACCAAAGCCTTGATATATAACTCCATAATTTTTAGTTTGATTTTTAGAACCGAAGAAATCACCTATGATGGTAGGGAAGACTGTAATATTTCCGCCGAAGCAAAATGCAATTGAAGCAACACATGCAAAGAAAATTATAAAATTTAAATGTACAAAGCTTAAAACAAATACTGAAGCAGTTATAATCGAAAGGGTGAAAATTATTACGTTTAATCTGCCAAGTTTATCTGATAAAGCTCCTAATATAATTCTTCCAGCTGTATTAAAGATTGCAACCATAGCTACTGCGTTTGCTGCAGCAGCAGGTGTAAGACCAGCTAATTGAACACCTATATCTTTAACAATTCCTATTAAATAAAGACCACTCATGCAGGATGTGAAGAATATCAAAAATAAAAAGTACGAATCTTTAGTTTTAAGCATTTCTTTTACTGAAAAATCTTGTTTAATTGAATTACTATTAGCATTATTAGTAGTAGAACTTAGTATTGGAGCATCTTTTAATAGCTGTGCACCAGTAACAACTAATATCATAGATATAATTCCCCAGTATAAAAATGCTTCTGAAACACCATTACTATTGATTAAACTTCCATTAATATATTTAAAAATTAGACTTCCACTTCCATAGGCTCCAACCGATATACCTGAGATAAGCCCCTTTTTTTCTGGAAACCACTTAATACAATTTGTTAGTGATGTAAGATATGCGATACCATCTGCGGCACCAACCATTATTCCAGCTGTAATATATAGCATTGTTAATGAAGTTGCTTTAGATGTTAATATTAGGCCAATACCTAAGATTAAACCTGCAATTGACACAAGTTTTCTAATTCCTAGTTTTTCCTGAAGTTTACCTCCAGCTAATGTAGAGAATGCTAAAGCAAAACTAGTTATAGAGAAAGTAATAGTTACATTACTTAAGTGCCATCCAAATTTGTCTACTAGAGGCTGATTAAATAAGCTCCAAGTATAAATTGTTCCAAGTCCTAATTGAGCAATTACTGTACCTAAAACTATTAACCAACGGTTTTTAAGTTTTTCTTCCATAGCGTTCATCACTCCTTAATTAATATATTGAAAAGCCGATTTAATAAGGTATTTGCAAAACTATTAAAGCTTAAGCTTTTAGGTTAGTTCTTTTATTACCATAATTATAAATCAGTGTAATATAAAATTAGTCTTTGTTGAACGAAATGCACAAAAAACTACACGGAATACATTTATATATTCATAAGCTGTTTGAACTCTTTTATGTTACTTCTACTTACAGGGATTTGATAATCTATATCTTGGAGTTTTAGATTATAAGTGTTATTAAACCAGGGGATTATTTCTCTTATTTTATTTATATTAACAATATAAGATCTATGACATCTGAAGAAAATATCTTTTGGAAGGCTGTCATAGAATTCAGCTATACCTAGGTTTACTGAATATGCATCCTTCTTTGTAAAAACATGGGTTATTCGTTCCTCAGCAATGCAATAATATATATCATTAGTATCTACCACTAGTATTTTTTCATTTTTCCATAAGTTTATCTTATTTTGTATATTAGTTTTGTGTGAGTTATTTTCTTTATGATTATTAAGATTCTCCAATTTTTTTAACATAGATACAATTCTGGATTCTGAATAAGGCTTTAGGATATAATCAAAAGCTTCTATTTCAAAAGCTTCAGCAGCATGTTCTCTGTAAGCTGTTATAAAAACTATGTATGGTTTTTTAGAAAACTTGCTTATACTTTTTGCAAGTAGTACACCATCTAATGATCGTATATTTATATCCATGAATATAATATCAACTTCATTATTTTGAATAAATTTAAGTACTTCTATTCCATCTTCAAATTCATCTATTATTTCTATTTCGCTATAGTTTGTAATAAAATACTTAAGTTCTTCTCTTGCTAAAAACTCATCTTCAACTATTATAGCTTTCATTTGGATACCTCACCTGCGCTCTATTTATGTAAAATTCTATTTTTGTTCCTTTTTCTAATCTTTTTATAATAAGTCCCTCTCCATAAATAAGTTTAATTCTCGAATGTACATTGTAAAGTCCTATTTTGTTTTTAGGAACAGCATCATTATAGATATTTTCAATTGTCTCTTCACTTATTCCTATACCATTATCTATTATAGAAATCTTAACTTTTTCAATTTTATCTTCTACAATAATTTGTACTGTGCCTGCTTCCTTATCTTTTAAAATACCATGAATTATGGCGTTTTCTACTAGAGGTTGTATTGTAAGACTTGGTATTTTTATATCTACATCATCGATATGATAAATTATATTTAATTTATTTCCAAATCGAGCCTTTTCAATTTCTACATAATCTTTAACTTGTTTCAATTCTTTTTTTATATCTATAAATTCACTGTTTAACTCTAAATTATATCTTAAGTAGCTGGCTAGATTTATTATAAGTTCTCTTGCTTTATTTGAGTCTATCCTAATAAAAGAAGTTATAGCATTTAGAGCATTAAATAAAAAATGTGGATTTATCTGCCTTTGAAGAGCTTTAAGTTCTGCCTTATTAGCCATTGTTTTCATTTGTTCAACCTTTGATACTTCCATTAGAGTCGATATAATTTGAGAAAGGCCAACAGCAAGAGCTTGTAGAGAATAGGTTATCCTATGAGAGGTTTTATAATATATTTTTAAAGCTCCAATAACTTCGTTCTTTACTTTAAGAGGTATTATAATTGCAGATTTTAACATTAAGCTTTTATCTTGTAGACCATTATTTCTTATAATTATTTTATCGCTATTTATAGCTTCTTTAGTTTCTTCAGGTATTATTTCGTGCCCAATGTTGTAGTATTCTTTCCCAACTCCAATATAAGCTAATATATTATTTGTATCAGTTATTGATACAGCATCAGCCTTAATATCATCTCTTATAATAGTACATATCTTATTTAAGGAATCACTATTTATATTTCTAAAATAAGGGAGAGTTTTATTAGCTATATCTAGTGACAGTTTTGCTTGTTTAGCAGCTATTCTTTCCTTATCATCCTCTATACTCTGAATTAATTGAACAATAAAGCCTACACTTATTTGTCCTAATATCATTGGTAACGCAATTTTAGATACTATATCAAGTCCTAAAGAAAGAGGCCTGCTTAATAAAAGTATAAGAAGCATTGTAATGGTCTCAGAAAAGGCCCCTGCTATTATTCCAGCTATCCATCTGTAGTTCCGTTGAATTCTTTTATTAATATATCCAGATATTATTCCGGCGGTTATACTGCTTATAAGACATGGAATTGAAGTTATACCTCCTATATCTATTAAATATCTATGGACACCAGATATTACGCCAGATACAATTCCAACCACTGGACCAAATATTATACCTCCAGACACTACAGTTATTATTCGAACATTTACCAGCGAGCCTTCAACATTAAGTCCTGTATAATTGGCCAGTATGGCAAGTAGAGAAAATACTATACATAAAATTACATAGTCCTTTTTGCTATAATTGCCACTATGAAATATTTCTCTAAAACCTCTAAGTCTTGTTATAACAAATAAACACATAAGTAGTAGTGCTATTCTATCCACAAATTGAACTAATATGTTATATACATAATTCAACTACAATTCATCTCCATTCTTTAATTAGCTTAAAACAGTAATATCATTTTAAACTTATTTTAATATATTTCAATATGAAGTGGTACATCCATATTTTGATTTGAATTTTATTATATTAGTATTGGTTGTATATAAAAAATAAATAATGATATCAATAACAATATATCTGTAAGTAAAAAAACAGATGTATATTGTGATGAAAATGTTTATAGAATAGGGAAGTATAGTTTTTAATAAAAATATTAACAAATACATCTGATGTGTTACGATGAGTACATAATCTGAATGCAAACATTTTATTCTTGGTTTTCAACTGCATATTTTCTAACTTGTTTACTAGTTACAAAAATGGAGAAAGCAGCTAAAGAACAAGGTATAGAAGCAACTATTTGGAAAGTATCAACTGATGCAGCTGATTCAAATATGGCAAAAGCAGATGTAGTATTAATAGGACCACAAATTCGTTTTCAGCTTAAAGAAATGAAGAAAAAAGGAGAGAAATATAATATTCAAGTAGAAGCTATTCCTTCTATGGATTATGGTATGTGTAATGGTCCAAGCGTCTTAAAGTTTGCAATGGATTTAATAAATAATAAATAATAAAATATTTATTTTAAACTAAAACGTAAATTAAATAAACTTATCTTATGATAAGTGGATAAAATAAACAAGTGGAGATATTAATAAATATCACCACTTGTTTATTTAGCTTAAGATAGATTACTCTCCATCTTCTCCACCAGGGCCATCGCGTCTAGGGCGATCTGATTCTGGAAGAGGTTCAACATTTTTATATTTGTTAGAGAATTTGCTTTGCTCATTAACACTAAAAGAACCATTTTGGTGCTTTGAGCCTGAGAAAGTATTCTCTAGGTTTACATTGGCATTGTCGGTTTTATTGGTTTTATTAGCCATTGTATAATCACCACCTTCTAAATTATTTTGTACATATAATGAGTTTTTATGTTATAAGTTTTTTTAAATTATTAACACTATGACAAAAAGCCTTAAAGAAAAATTTAAGAAATAATGAATATAATAAAGAAAGTTCATATTTTAAGCGCAATATATAGTATAATATTTGTTGAAATATTTATGATTAATAATTTTTAATATAATGGATGGGAATATAGAGATATGACTAAGGAATTAGAGAAACACTATAATAAATTTTGTGAAGATAAAAGATTAACGAGAAGGCATGGTCAAGTTGAGTATATTACTTCTATGAAATATATTCATCAGTGTTTGGAAAATAAACCTAATGCAAAAATTTTAGATGTTGGTGCGGGAACTGGTAGATATTCTGTACAACTTGCAAAGGAGGGCTATGATGTTACAGCAGTTGAACTTGTAAAGCACAATCTAGGTGTCTTAAAATCAAAAGGAAGTACAGTAAAAGCATATCAGGGAACGGCATTAGATTTATCAAGATTTTCAGAAAATACTTTTGATATGACTTTGGTGTTTGGACCAATGTATCATTTATATAAATTTGAAGATAAAGTAAAGGCTTTACAAGAGGCAAAAAGAGTAACTAAGGTTGGAGGAGTTATATTAGTAGCTTACTTAATGAATGAGTATAGTGTAATAACATATGGATTTAAGGAAAATAACATTCGAACAAGTATTGAAAATGGGAAGCTTAGCGAAGATTTTCATGTTTTATCAGAGCCAGAAGATCTATATGATTATGTAAGAATAGATGATATCAACAAACTGAATGAGGAAGTTGGACTGCAAAGGCTAAAATTAATTGCAGCTGATGGACCAGCTAATTATATGAGACCTACTCTGAATGCTATGGATGAGGAAACCTTTGAGATTTTTATTAAATATCATCTTACTACCTGTGAAAGGCCTGATTTATTGGGGGCAAGCGCACATACTTTAGATATTTTAATAAAGTAATAGATGAAATAGATGATCTAGATTTCTTTGTAATAGATATTCATAATAAAGAGCAATAAGATTGATAAACTGTAAAGTGTATAATAAAACCGTAATGGATTTCCCATTACGGTTTTGTTAATAAGCTATTTAGCAGTTATTCTTACAATTAGTTTAGCAAGAACATTTTTATCATTGATGTCTGAGGCATCCCACATCTCTTTAAGTAATCTTTCTTCTGGATTTCTAGGGTCAACATTATTAGCTAAAAATGTACCTACTTTTTCAGCAATATTAGTTATTGTGTTATCGGACATACCAATATTTTCTCCTAATTCAACGGCATTGCCTAAAGTGTTTTTCCATTCAGTCCAATCTTCTAAGATTGCCATGTTATCACTCCTAACTTTTTATATGTAGCTTTCCATAATGTTTTAATTATATGTATATGGATGCACAACTTCGTATTAAAATTTATATTTTTGAATTCTCTCACCAAAAGCCGCGAGAGTTTTAAAAATAGATTTCGGATCGAAGGGGGACATTTATAGATAAGCTACTTTTACCTAATAAAACTAAGAGATAATTCTGTTATATAAAAATAGAAATAAGATTATCAAATATATGTTTATTAGAACGTTGGAGGTTAAGATAGGGGACTAAAAAGATTAAAAAAATAACCGTCTGAAGATATTCTACAGACGGTTATTAGAATCTATAAATTATTTACCACTGTCACCATAGTTTGATAATACTCTAGCACTAGGATCGTTAACGGCACAACCTTCCCATTCCTTGTTTGGCATCCAGAAATCTTCAATCATTTCTGCTTGGCCAGGATAGTATTTTTCAAACATTTCTCTGTATAATAAGGATTCCTTTGTGAATGGTTTAGCGTGATATTTATATTTTTCACATAGTTTTTCAAATTCGTTATCAGTATAATATGCTTCTGCATATTCTTTCAAATAGTCTACCATTGAATGTCCTACAGCATCACTAAAAGCTGCTTTTTCACGGTATAAGATGCTGTTTGGAAGATAATCACCTTCGAAGGCATGTCTTAAAAGGTATTTACCCATGTTGTATGTGTTTAATTTCTTTTCAGGATCAATAGCCATAACATATTTTACGAAGTCCAAATCACCAAAAGGTACTCTTGCTTCTAAAGAGTTTGAGGCGATACAACGGTCTGCACGAAGTACGTCATACATAAATAGTTCTCTAATTCTCTTTTGAGATTCTTTTTGGAATTCTGCTGCATTTGGAGCAAAATCAGTGTACTTATATCCAAATAATTCGTCGGAAATTTCACCAGTTAAAAGAACTCTAACATCAGAAATCTCATGTATTTTCTTGCAGATTAGATACATTCCAATACTTGCTCTTATTGTAGTAATATCATAAGTTCCAAGAAGTTTAATAACGTACTCAAAGGATTCAAGAACTTCTTCTTTTGTCATATAAACAACAGTATGATCACTATGAATGTAATCTGCAACTTCTTGAGCATACTTTAAGTCTATTGCATCTTCAGTCATACCTATTGCAAAAGTTCTAATTGGTTTGTCTGGATACATTTTTTGAGCAATTGAACATACTAATGAACTATCTAAACCACCACTTAATAAGAAACCTACAGGAGCATCAGCATCCATACGTTTTTCTATAGCAGCTACTAATTTGTCATGAATGTTACTACAAATAACTTCTAAGTCATCCTTGCAGTATTCACCTTCTACTTCTGCAATATCGCAGTAGCATGTGAATTTACCGTCAGCATAATAATGTCCTGGTGGGAATGGCATAATCTTGTGTGTAAGACCAACTAAGTTTTTTGCTTCACTTGCAAACATTATTTTACCTGACTGCGAATATCCGTAGAATAAAGGTCTGATTCCGATTGGATCTCTTGCTGCAATGAAAGTGTCCTTTTCTCCATCGTAGATAACGCAAGCATATTCTGCATCTAACATTGAAAACATATCTAGTCCATACTCTAAATACATTGGAAGCAATATCTCACAATCACTATCAGAGATAAACTTATGTCCTTTAGCTATTAAATCCTCTTTAAGCTTACGGAAGCCGTATATTTCACCATTGCAGATAGATGCATCTGTTTTTCTTGTGAATGGCTGCATTCCGCTAAAACTTAAATCCATGATTGCAAGTCTCTGAAAACCTAAGATACCAGATGGTAGAGTAAGGATTTCAGTCATATCTGGTCCTCTAAGCTCAGTTCTTTGTAATGCCTCAGCAAATTTTTCGTGTTTCATATCATTTCCTGTATAACACATAATTGTACACATATTAATAGTCCTCCCCAATTAGATATTAAAATCGTCCATGCGATTTTGATTATAATAAAATATAATTATTCTTTATAAATTGTAAATAAAAAAAGCCCTTCATCCTATATAATAGGACGAAAGACTTATACTTCCGCGGTACCACCTAAATTAGCTTAAAAAGCTCTCCTTAATCAGTACGGAATTGAAAAATAAATAAATTCGATACTGTCCACACTGTAACGGTTTGGCTCCGTCCAAGACTACTCTTTAAAAAAATTTCGTTTGGAAGCTCCGGGATGTTCTTCATTATTTGCTTCGTATCAGTCTCTCACCACCACTGATTCGCTTTGACTACCTCATAATAACTACTCTTCCCATCAAGGCTTTTATTTTAATTGTTTGAAACTTAACTTTGAATTTATTTCATTTTACTTCGGATTTTATAATCAGTCAATAGGTTTATGAAATATTTTTAAAAATAAAAATCACTTTTTAGATATTGCACAAGTTTTAAATCTTTGTGAAGCTTTGAAAATAGTATGGTTTTTAAACTTAATTACACAATTTTATTAGACTTGAGTGACCAGTATTTTGTTTTTATATTGTGAACTATAAGGACGATTATTACTAGTAAAACAAGGGAAGGCAATGCATATAATACCTTATTCACTGGATTTTGAAAAAGCTTTACTATATCAAATTTTAATAATTGCAACATAACAATATTAAGCATTTCAGCGATATACTCTATAATAATTACTAAAATTGTTGTGGATATGGATTGCTTAATAGGTATTTTATTTATTTTTATATTTAAATAAATGAGTAGAGCAAGTGATAAAATAGAGTTTATGCCTAAATTAATTGGCAATAACCTTATTATAAAAGTTATAAAAGTACTTATGGAAGCAGTCAGTATTATTTTTGAATATTTCATTGGTGTCTGAGTAAGTAAATATATGGCCCAAACGAACAAAATGGTTTCAGGTAAACCTCTTAGTATAGATTCAATTAAAGTTACTTTAAGCATGATTTTCTCCTAATCTTTAGTTTATTGTTGAGTATATGTCTGATAGTTCTAGGTTAATTCTCTCTTGTATATTGCTTCGAATTTCACTCGCTTCACAATCAGTTTCTTCTGTTTGAATTGCTGGAAGGGCTATAATAAACTCGCTTCCTTTTCCAAGCTCACTATTGAGTTTTATATTTCCTCCGTGAAGCTTTACGAAGGATTTGACGATAGATAGACCTATACCAGTGCCCTCATTATTTCGCCTAAAAGACTTATCCACTTGTGAAAATCTCTCAAATATTTGTTCTTTTTTATCAGCAGGTATCCCTATTCCAGTATCTTTTACAGAAATGATAACATTATTTTCATCAGAACTTATGGTTACATAGATACTTCCTCCACGATCGGTAAACTTTAAAGCATTTGAAAGTAAATTTAGGATTATTCTTTCTATTTTTTCTATATCAAAAGCAATTATTTTCTCCTCAATATCCGTATCGAAGATGATTTCAACTCCTTTATTTTCTGCATAGATTAAAATTGACATAGTAATATCTTCTACATAACTGACTATGTTCTCATTTTTCATATGAAGTGTAATGTAACCTGAATCATACTTTGTTATATCTAAAAGATTATTTATTAATCTAAGTAGCCTATAGCTGTTTTGCTTCATAGCTAAAATATAGTTTTTTTTCTTTACAATTATATCAGCATCAAAACTATTGTTATAGAGATCAAGCATTTGAAGCGATGAGAATATAATATTTAAAGGTGTTTTTAGTTCGTGAGATATATTAGAAAAAAATTCTGTTACTAGTTTATTTTCTTCTATGGTTTCATTTAGCTTTTCTATATTTTTTATTACATCTTTTCTGAGCTTATTTGCTATGACTACGGGACGAATATCTCTCATTACAGTGAGGATAGAGGGCTGCCCCTTAAATAAGTAATATGTAGATGTATTTTGAACTGTAACTGCCTCACCATTTGTGTTTACAATGGTATCTTCAAATGAAACTTTATCTCTCTGGTTTTTATATAAGGATGAATACATTAGTTCTAATTTTTTTATATCATCAGATACTTCAAAGTCAAGAATACTTTTATCTTGTAATTCTTCCAATGAATAATATCCTAATAGTTCTAAAGCATTTTCATTAGCATAAATGAGACAATCCTTAGATTGAATAAAGATTGCATCAGGAGAGTTTTCGATTAATAGATTGCTAAGAGTGTCATCTTTGGAGAGCATTTCCATAATGTTTTCATGTTCTTTCAATTGTTCGCTTAATTGTTGCTCTAATGCTTCCCTTCTTTCTCTTTCGATTTGGACATATTGTCCTAACACCCATGCTACAACAAAAAAACTAGAAGTATATGTCAAATCGTTTTCGAAATATATATTCACAGTCAGATGAGGAGCGAAAATCAAGTCAATTGCTAGTAAAGTAAAAGAGGACACTGAAGCCATAATTATTCCTTGCTTTTTACCTAATTCTAAAGTTACAGTGATGACTCCAAAGATTAATAAGTATTTATAATCGCTATCATATGACTTTGAAAATACAATTAGAATTGATGATACTAATAAAAAAACATATCCTTCTATGATTTGAATTCTTTTAAGTTTTTTTAATTTCCATATTTTAAAATAGAATTGAGACCATAATATATAAATAGAAATTAACAATATGATGATAAAGAACATTAATAAATAGAATTGTTTATTGAAGATAATTAATGGTTGAGTATTATCATATTGTAAAATCTGATTTATAATTATCATCAATATGAAACCAAAAGAACCTAATTTTATTACTGTAATAAGTTCAATCATATCATTGCTTGTACTGTTCTTATCGTTAAACATTTTATCTCCTAATTTCTAAAACTATCCTTAAAATAGATGTCTTAAAATAATTATACGAAGGCTGTAAAATGAAGTCAATATAGGGCTTATATAGAAGAATAGATAATTTAATTTAAAAATCTTGGATCGTTATCGTAAAGATTCCTTCTATTGGTATAAGAAAGTTATTTCTACTAATGGACAGGATTTAAGTAATTAATAGATAGTAGTATCAATTTGCTCTTAAAAGTCACATTTTGGGATAACTATAGAAAACCTTAGAAAGAAATTTCTGGGGTTTTTTTTATTTAACTAACCTAAAATGTTATTTAATTCTTTAGTTTGTCGAATTTTCCTCGATAATACTATGGGGTTCGTGTATGGAAATTTAATTTATACTTATTCGAAAATCACTGCGTCTTAAAATTTTTGGACATGTATAAATTAATAGCTAAGCTAGGAACTCTATAAAGGTTTATTGCTTCAATCAAAAAACTATTTTTAAGACTCTCACGGATTCTAGTGAGAAGATCTAAAGATACAAATTTCATTATGAAGTAGTTTATCAATTCAGCGGAATAGATAATCCAGTTCTATCTAAATAAAACTAACAGGTACTTATGTTAACTAATAGTGGTAATAGAGTTATTAACTATATGTTTTATTTGGAACTGGTTTATCTATACATATAATCTTACGGAGGTAAATGAGATGAAAATTAAAACTATCAAGAAAAAACTTATACTAACCTTTATATTAATAATATTAGTGCCTATGTGTACTACCGGTATTATTTCTAATGTTATACTTTATAATAATCTTAAAGCTTCTTATGTTAGCTCCATAGAAAAATCGGTGACCGGTGTAAATAATGTTATAGACGAAAGCTATAACGGCTATGAAGCGACGTTATCCCAAATTACAGAAGACTCTGTAGTAAAGGCTGCTCTGTCAAATCCTGGTGGAGCTTTAGTGAAAAAAGAGCTTACAGGAGTAATTAATAGCAATCCTAAAATTCTAAATGCTTATGTTGCAACCGAAGATAAAGGAATGTATATATTCCCTGAAACAAAGCTTCCAGAAGGGTACAATCCCACGGAAAAATCTTGGTATAAGGATACAATGTCAAATGATATGATACTTTGGCAGGATGCTTATAAGGATGTGGCAACCGGTAAGATTGTGGTGACAGCTACAAAAAAGATAGTAGATGATTCGGGGAAAGCTGTAGGGGTCGCTGGAATAGATATTGATATAACTAATATAGCGGTATTGTTTAAGAGCACTAAAATTGAAAAAACAGGTGAGATATTGCTATTGGATAGAACAGGAATAGTGTTAGCCACTCAGAATAAAGACTTGTTAGGAAAAAACTTAAATCCTGATAGAGTGAATACAAATGCAGATACTAAAGATCAGAAAGTAGAAGATGCTTTTAGTGATAAAAATGAGATGTCTTGGGTGAAACCATTATTAGAAGGTAAGTCAAATTTTGTTCAAGTTAAGTTTAATGGAACAAATAAATTTATATATTATATAAGTAATGAGAAGTCTGGTTGGAAGCTGCTGGGTATGATGGACACAAGTGAAGTATATTCAAAAGTACTTTCTAATGTACTAATATTGGGTGGATTCTTTGTGCTATTTATTTTAGCTGCTTTGATGGTTGGATTATGGATTTCTAAGAGTTTAACAAGGCCGATTAATCATTTGAAAGAGGCTATGAAAAAAGGTGAAGCAGGTGATTTAACTGTAGTAACTAGCATAAATAGTTCTGATGAACTTGGTGAATTAGGCGGTAGATTTTCTAATATGATTAGTAGTGTTAAAAATCTAGTAATGTCAGTGAAAAGTTCCGCTGATAATGTACTAAGTTTTTCGGAAGATCTTACTAAGCGAGCAGAGGAGGTTACATCTTCTTCAGAAGAAATAGCGAGAGTTATAGATGAAATTTCAAAAGGTGTTCAAGAACAAGCTTATGAAGTAGATAAAGCATCTGAGATTGCAACAGAGTTTAACAACAATCTATCTAAAATTAAAGATTATAATAATAAGATAAACATAGAAAGTAAAGAGATGGAATCTAGTAGTGAAAAGACAATGGTTGCGTTTAAGGAGCTAAAAGCAAAAAATGAAAGCACTATAAACGGAGTTTCTCATATATCTGAAAGTATCGGAGTTTTAGTTAAGGAAACTGAAGATATTGGTCAGATATTGAGTACAATACTAAATATTGCATCTCAAACTAACTTACTAGCTTTAAATGCTGCTATAGAAGCCGCAAGAGCAGGGGAATCAGGAAAAGGATTTGCTGTAGTTGCTGAAGAAGTTAGAATGCTTGCAGAACAATCTGGTGAATCTGCTGTAAATATAAGAAACATAATAACTAGAGTTATAGATACTACTAAAACAGCTGCTGTTAGTATGGATAATATTAAAGCTGATGTAGAAAAACAAAATTCTGCAATGTCTACTACTGAGCAAAGTTTTGTTAGTTTAAGTGAATCCATTGAGAGTATAATAGAAAAAATCACATCAATGAATCAAAGTATAGAATTAATGTTAACTAACAGTGGCATACTTACTTCAAATATACATAACATCTCCTTCGTATCTGAGCAGTCGGCAGCTGCTGCAGAAGAAGTTAACGCTAGCGTATCTAACCAATTAAATGATATGCAAAACGTAAAAGCGCAAGCAGATGAGCTTTATAATCTAGCTCAAGCATTGGAGAAGCTTATAGAAAAGTTTCAAGTTTAATTAATAGATTAATAGTGCTTGCTTTCTACAAAAAATCCACGATAGAAATATCGTGGATTTTTACTGTATAGTAAATCTTAAAAAGTGGATAAAAAATTGTCAATATAGTCGCTTTAGTGACTTTTTTAATTTATAATATAAAAGACTTATAAAGCACGATATTATAAACTTAATAATCGTAACAAAATAAATATAATATTTATATGAGGAGTTATAAAATGAAATACTACTTAGCACCAATGGAAGGTATCACTGGATACATATATAGAAATACTTATGAAAAGTTCTTTCATAATATAGATAAATATTTTACACCATTTATCGTTGCAAATAAGGGGTTAAGTCTTAAAACTAGAGAATTAAGGGATGTATTACCTGAAAATAATAAAGGAATGAACATAGTTCCTCAAATACTTACTAATGATTCAGAAGCTTTCATTAATACTACTAAAAAACTACAACAGTTAGGGTATAATGAAGTTAATTTAAATTTAGGATGTCCTGCTGGAACAGTGGTGAAAAAAAACAGGGGATCAGGATTTTTAGCTATAAGAGAAGAACTTGATATATTTTTAAGTGAAATATACAAAATGGATGATGTGAAAATCTCTATAAAAACTAGAATAGGAAAGGATAGTCCGGAAGAATTTTATGAGTTAATAAAAATCTACAATAAATATCCTATAGAAGAATTAATTATTCATCCGAGAACGCAAAAGGATTTTTATGGCAATAAGCCTAATCTAGAGGTCTTTAAGGATGCTTTGGCTTCAAGTACTAATCCATTATGCTATAACGGAGATATTTTTACTGTTGATGACTACAATAGTATAACAGAAGCTTTTCCAGAAGTGAAAACAGTAATGCTTGGAAGAGGTATACTAGCTAATCCAGGGTTAATGGATTTGATAACAAACCAAACTAAGACAGATAAAAAAGTATTGAAAGATTTTCATGATGAAATTTTTAAGCAATATATAGAGTTATTTAATGAAGATAGAAATGCGATATTTAGAATGAAAGAACTATGGGGGTATATGTGCCATATATTCTCTGATAATAAAAAGTATATTAAAAGAATAAGAAAATCAGAAAAGTTAAATGACTATAATGAAGCTGTCCAAAGTTTGTTCGAAGAGCAAGAGATTATAGAAGGAGCGGGATTATTTTATAATCAAGATCAAAGAGTATTATAAAAAGATCAAATTGATAAAAAATGAATTTTATAGCTATAGATTTTGAAACTGCAAATGAAAAGAGAAATAGTCCATGTTCAATAGGTATTGTAGTTGTTAAAAATGGGCATGTTGTAGAAAAAATACATCATTTAATAAGGCCTAAAGAAATCAGGTTTATGCCAATTAATATTGGAATTCATGGGATAAGGCCAAGTATGGTTGAGAACGAACCAGAGTTTGATAAGGTATGGCAAAAAATAAAGCATTATTTTAATGAAAGTTTAGTAATAGCTCATAATGCGTCTTTTGATATATCGGTTTTGAGAAACAGTGCAGAGCTTTATGATATAGAACTTCCAAGTTTTAAATACATATGCACTATGAAACTTGCTAGAAACTTTTATAAAGGAATCGAAAATGCAAGACTAAATACAGTTAATAATTTTTTAGGATATGAGTTTAAGCACCATGATGCACTATATGATGCTCTTGCATGTAGTAATATACTGCTCAATATATCGAAAGAGTTAGGTTGCAAAGATATTAATGAAATATCTAAATTAATAGGGGTAACAATTGGAACTGTAGATAGCAATGGATATAGTCCTTCATCAACTAAAACAAAAGTTTTTAGAACTTCTAATAGGATGTATGAACCTAAGATTGAGAATAAATTTGAAAAGTTAGATAATGATTTATTTAGAAATGAACAGGTAGTATTTACCGGGAAATTAACTTCTTTGTCTAGAGATGAAGCTATGAGATTAGTTAAAAGACTTGGAGGAACCGCTGGAAGCTCGGTTACTAGAAAGACAACAATATTAGTTACTAATATGAAAGATATAAAAGATTTACGTAGAGAAGAAATGAGTATTAAGCTAAAAAAGGCAATAGACTTAAATGCAAAAGGACAGGATATAAAGTTTTTAAATGAAGAAGAATTTTTAAAGCTGAGATAATTAAATGAAAGTTGTTACATCTATAAAAGATAATAAATTATGGAAAATAAAACACTGATAATTAGATATTGGTGTTTTTTTTGGATATTTTTATGATATAATTAAATAAAGATAAAAAATTAACAATTTTGTAATAAGTACTTGCGTTAATATGTTTCTTGTTACATAATTAAAGTAGATAAACTTTTAATACAATAGTACGTAATAAAGGTTTATATAGTGATGTGATTTTATATATTGTTCATGATGTAACACTAGTTTCAGTAGCAATACTGATGTCAATATGTTTTTGGAGGACAACAGATGATAAAAAAGATATTAGCTATTGGTTTGAGTCTGCTTTTAATAATACCAATGGTTTCTTGTTCAAAAAAAGATGAAAAAGTTGATAAATATGCTACTAAAATGGACACTATTATGCATTTAACCGCTTATGGTCCTAATGCTAGCAAAGCAATAGATGAAGCTTTTAAAAGAGTAGATGAAATCGAAAAGATAGCAAGCAGCTCAATAGAGACCAGTGATGTAAATAAAATTAATGAAGCTGCAGGTAAAGAATATGTCAAGGTGCATCCTGAGATTGTTAAGATTATAAAAACTTCAATTGAGTATTCTAAGATCAGCAATGGAGCTTTTGATATAACTGTAAGCCCACTTATAAAACTGTGGGGAATTGGTACTGATGAAGAGAGAGTTCCAGCAGATTCTGAAATTAAGGATAAATTAGCACTTGTAGGTTATAAAAATATTAGTATTAATGAGTCAGACAATAGTGTTAAGCTTATGAAAGCTGGTATGGCTATAGATCTTGGAGGCGTTGCTAAAGGATTTACAGCAGATGAAATAGTAAAGGTTTTTAAAAAGTATGGTGTCAATAGCGCTATTATAAATCTTGGTGGTAGTTCCATATATACACTTGGAGTAAAACCAGATAAAACCTTATGGTCTGTTGCGATTCAGAACCCAAGGAAAGAAAAAAATGAAGGAAATATTGGCATTGTTAAACTAAATCAAGGCGCACTTTCTACCTCTGGAGATTATCAGAGATTTTTTATAAAGGATGGTAAGCGCTATCACCATATACTAGATCCATTTACTGGGTATCCAGCAGATGCAGGGGTTATGAGTGATACGATACGTATTGACAGTAATATACCTGATTGTAATATGCTTGCTGACATTCTTACAAAGGTTACTTTTGTGAGTGGTGTGGATAAGGGAATGAAGATTATTGATAGTATAGAAGGAATCTCCTGTATGGCTGTAACTACAGATTTTAAGATATATAAATCCTCAAAGTGGGATACCAAAATAGAAGAGCTAAGTCCTGATTTTAAGTTGGCAAATTAATTAGCTTTTATTATTTATACTAAACAATTTTTTAAATTTGTGAAATACAATTGCGATGAAATGAGTGATAAATTTGTCAATCAGTAATTTTTTTGAGTTAGTGGAAGTAAAAACCAAACTAGCAAGCATGATCCCATTTTCTTTAGGTTCAGCTTTTGCTATTTATAGATATAAAAGCTTTAACTTAAAGAATTTTATAATAATGTTTATTTCATTGATTTGCTTTGATATGGCTACTACTGCAATTAATAATTACATAGATCATACAAAAGCAAAAAATAGCTCTGGAAATAATAGCTTACTTACTAAATACGGAGCAAATAAGTCAAAGGTATTATTGATAATCTTTACATTATTAGTAATAGCAACTACAGCAGGAATTATTCTTACATTAAATACAAATGTTATAGTTTTATTAATAGGGATTATTTCGTTTATAGTAGGGGTATTTTATACTTTTGGTCCTATTCCGATTTCAAGAATGCCCTTAGGAGAAGTATTCTCGGGATTTTTTATGGGGTTTGTAATTATATTCTTGTCAGTGTATATTCATATTTTTGACACTAATATAATATCATTTACATATAAAAACAATATTCTAAGTGTTGGCATCAATCTGTTGGAGATTGCATGTATATTTTTGTTTGCTATACCTGCTATAGGAGGAATAGCAAATATAATGCTTGCCAATAATATTTGTGATGTAGAAGAGGATATTCAAAATAATAGATTTACTCTACCATATTATATAGGAAGGCCGATGGCTTTAAAGCTTTTTAAGCTATTATATTATATTGGATACGTAGATATAGTGTTGCTTGTAGCAGTAAAGGTGATTCCATTAGCTTCATTGATTATGCTTGTAACATTAATTAAAGTAAATAAAAATATTAAACTGTTCGAACAAAGACCTATAAAAAATGAAAACTTTGTCATTTCGGTTAAAAATTTTTTATTGATAAATGGTTCACAAACTATTATAATGATAATCATAGTAATGATATCAAAATAATATGAAAAAAATGTGAAGAAAATATGAAAAAAGTGTGAAATAATGTGAAAAAGCGTGAAAAAATGTTTGTAAAACTGATTCTATGATAAAATATAATTAATTATGAGTAGAAATAAAAATTTTTTATTAATAAAAGATTTTAATATAAATTATTTAAATTAATCCTTGAGGCAATATAAGCTCAGCGGGGCTCTAGTTTGAAAACCTTTTCTGTGGGGTTTGTTAACATATATTGATTATTGTGGAGTTTTGGTGAGTGAAAAATAAAGAATACGGGGTGGTAAGTGGTGTCAAAAAAGAATATTGTAATTTTAGGAGCAGGTTATGGCGGTGTACAAGCTGCAAAAATTTTAAGTAAGAAATACAAAAAAAATAACGATGTAGAAATCACACTAATTGACAGAAATCCAATTCATACACTAATGACAGAACTACATGAGGTAGCTGGGGGAAGAGTAGAGCCTGATTCAGTACAAGTTGATTTAAGAAAGATATTTTACAAGACTAAGGTTAATATTATCACTGAAGAGGTAACAGCTGTAGATGTTAATAAACAAGTTTTAACTACAGAATTTAGTGAATATAAATATGATTATTTGATCTTAGGTACAGGAAGTGAGCCAGCTTATTTTGGAATACCAGGAGTTAAGGAAAACGGATTCTCTCTTTGGTCACTAAATGATGCTCTTAAGATAAGACATCACATTGAGGAGATGTTCAAGCTTGCTAGTAGAGAAAGAAATGCTCAAAAAAGACAAGCTATGCTTACTTTTGCTGTTGCAGGTGCTGGGTTTACTGGTATTGAGATGCTTGGGGAACTTATGGAGTGGAAAAAGAAACTTTGTAAGGAATATAATGTAGATATAAATGATGTTAAACTAATGGTTATAGAAGCATTAGGAAGTATCCTTAACATATTAGATGACAAAATGGCATTAAAAGCAGAAAACTACATGCTTAAACATAAGGTTGAAATATTGAAGAATTCTGCTATCACAGAAGTTACTCCAGAAGAAGTAAGCCTTAAGGATGGAAGAAAGATTTCAACAAGAACATTAATTTGGACTTGTGGAGTACAGGGAAATTCTTTTGCTAAAGAATTTGGACTAACTCTAAACAATAGAGGAAGAGTAAGCACTAACGAATTTATGCAATCACTTGATAAAGAAAATGTTTATGTTGTAGGTGATGCAGCCTTCTTAGAAGAAAATTCAAAGCCATTACCTCAAATAGTTGAGGCAGCTCTTCAAACAGCTGAAACCGTATCACATAATATCATAGCTGATATTGAAAATAAAGAGAAAAAAGCATTTAAATCAAATTATCATGGTTTCATGGTTTCGATTGGTGGTCGTTATGCAGTTGCAGATGTAGGTGGAATGAAATTAACAGGATTCCTTGCTACAGCGATGAAACATGTAGTAAATCTACACTATTTATTTGGTGTTGGTGGATTTTATTTAATATTCAGATACTTATTCCATGAATTCTTTGATATTAAGGAAAGACGTTCAATATTAGGAGGCCATGCATCAGCTAAATCTCCGTCATTTTGGTTAATTCCTTTAAGATTATATATAGGTTCAATGTGGGTACTTGAGGCATTGAAGAAGTTAATCGGTGAACAAACTTGGGCAAATGCTTCAGGCTTTGGAAAAATAACTTCTGGACTTGGACCAGACAGCTGGTTTAGAAGTGGAAATATTAAGTTACCTTTTGACTGGTTATTAGATGGTACTGCAAGTGCTTCGGCTACAACAGAAGGAGCAACTACTCAAGTTACTCCTATACTAAGCAGTATGCCAGGATTTTTTAAAGCTATTATGAAGATTATGATACCAAACCCAGACGTAGCTATTTGGTTCCAAAGAATTGTTGTTTGTACAGAACTTGCTATAGGGTTATGCCTTTTAGCTGGATTATTTACTTGGCTTGCAAGTGCAGCTTCAGCCTTCTTAACTGTTAACTTTGTTTTATCAGCAATGGCTGGATATGATATACTTTGGTTCTTCTTTGGTGGTATAGCTCTTATGGCTGGTGCAGGAAAATCAGTTGGACTTGACTACTATGTGATGCCTTGGTTAGGTAAGATTTTAGGAAACTTCTGGCTTGGAAAACAAAAGCCATTATATAAAGATGAAACTTCAGTATACAGCAATGGAACCTCAGCTAAACTTTAAAAAAGGTGATGAAAAGAGGTAATAATGAAAAAATGGGATGTAATCATAATAGTTGCACTAATTATAATCTCATTCATTCCTGAAGGTGTGATGCTTGTTACAAATTTAAATAAGCATGACAGTCTGTATGTAGAGGTATATTCACAGGGGAAGTTATTTAAAAAACTTCCTCTGAAAAAAGATTCTGAGAAAGTAACCTTTACACTAAAGAATGAACTAGGGGAAAATGTTGTTGAAATAAATAATGGACAAGTGAAGGTCATTGATGCAGACTGTTATGACAAAATATGTGTAAAAGCTCATGCTATCAGCAAACCTGGTGAATCTATAATATGTTTACCGCATAAGGTAGTTGTGAGGGTAATAGGTGAAGGAGAACAGGAGACGGATGAACAATCCTTTTGAGGTGGTTTAAATGATAAAAACTCGAAAGATGGTATTCTTATCATTGCTTATAGCTCAGGCACTGGTGCTTCATATTGTTGAGGGCATGATACCAGTACCCTTTATAACTCCAGGAGCGAAACTTGGCTTGGCTAATATTGTGACTGTTGTATCACTGTATTCCTTTGGTGAAATTGAAACTCTCGTAGTTATTATAGTTAGATTACTGCTAGCATCTATGTTTGGAGGGAGTATATCTAGTCTATTATATAGTATTGCTGGGGCATTATTCAGCTTTATTATAATGGTAATTATAAAGAGAATAGGTAAAGATAATGTGACTTTAGTAGGTGTTAGTGCTGCAGGATCAGTTTTTCATAACATTGGTCAAATTACTATGGCTGCATTGATAGTTCAAAATGTAAATATAAGTTTATATCTTCCCGTTTTAACAATAGCAGGAATCGGTACAGGCTTTTTTGTTGGGTTAACTTCTAGATATACTTTAAACCATCTAAATAAGCTAAACGCAACTACTAAACTATTTGACGATAAAGGGTGATTACATGGATAAATTTTGGAGTGAATATCCAGTTGTGAATAATGATTTAGAAGAAGTCATTAAAATAATAAAAAAGAATATTAAGTGTAAAGAAAAGCTTGTTGAGAATGCAATATTAGAACTAGTAAATTCAGGTGGTAAACTGCTTAGGCCAGCATTCTTAATTATTGCTGCAAGATTTGGTGAGTTTAAGGAAGATGAGATTTATCCTCTGGCGGCTGTACTTGAGATGTTACATATGGCTACTTTAGTTCATGATGATATAGTAGATGACTCCAAACTTAGAAGAGGAACTGAAACTGTTCAATCTAAATATGGTAAAGATTATGCGGTGTATATAGGGGACTTTTTATTCTGTAGATGCTTTAAAATTTTATCTGAGCATTCTACTTTAAAAAATATTAAAGCAGATTCAAATGTTATGTCTAGAATCTGTATGGGAGAAATAGAACAATTCTCTTCAAAATATAATAAACAAGTGTCAGTAAAAAGATACTTAAAAAGAATATCTTCAAAGACTGCAGAACTATTTTCATTAAGTTTCTATAGTGGTGCTGCTGCAAGTGGATGTGATGAAAGATTAGCTAGAAAGCTTTCTAACATCGGACATAATATAGGTATGGCATTTCAAATAATCGATGATATTTTAGATTATACTGGTAGTGAGGAAGTAGTTGGTAAGTCAATAGGGACTGATATAAAACAAGGTCTTTATACTTTACCTCTAATATATGTACTAGAGAAGAAAAATTCTAATTTATCCTCAATTCTTGATAAGGAATCTCTTGAGGATAAGGATATTAAGGAGATTGCCGATATAGTGAAGAGCTTTGGAGGAATCGAAAAATCTAGGGCATTAGCAGAAAGATACACTAATAAAGCTTTTAATTTAATCAATACTCTACCAGAAGGTGAAAATAAAAATATCTTATTAAAGACAACAGAAAAGTTATTAGTAAGATTTTATTAGATAAAGATTGTAAATGATTAATTAGGTGGATTTAATTTTTTAAAAAGTATTTATTGTTTATAGATATAAGGATAATTGTGATGTGTTAACGTCTTTTTATCCATTATATTATAATAAATTTAAAAACAATTTAAGGGGGATTTTTTTATGAAAATCAAAGCAATACTATTATCAACTGTTATGGCAGCAGCACTATTAGCTGGATGTGGTTCTAAGGAAGCTACAACAACTAAAACAACAGAACCAGCAAAAACTGCAACTACTGATGCAGTAGCATCAGCATCAGTAACAGACAATGCAGATGTTTTTGCTAAAACAATAGGAAAAGATGGAAAATGGATAATCGCTATTACAAAGGATATGACAGTAAACAAGGACCTAGTATTAGAAGGTGAATACAAGAATGGTAAAAAAGATGCTGCTGGTAAAGAAACTTTACAAAGAAAGATAGCTCTTTACACTCAAGATGCTAACCACAAAGTAACAGCTAGATTTACATTAACAGCTCCAAAAATAACTATAAAGAGCCCAGTAGCTAGTATCCAACACGGAACTTTCAAGGGTGATGTATATGTTGAAACTAATGATTTCCAATTAGTTGATGCTACAGTTGATGGAAACATCTACTTCAAAGACGATGCTGCTAAAGCTGGATTCAAGATGGATGCTACTTCAAAAGTAACTGGTAAGCAAGAAGTAAAGAAGTAATTATATAATCTTTAATAATTAAAGATTGCTAACTTATAAAGAGAAAACGGTTAATCGATAGATTAACCGTTTTTTTACTTTTACTTTATTTACACATTATTTATAAAAGTCATATTATAAGCATTTTTAAATTGTTTAGGAGTTAAGTTTTCATGTTTTTTAAACAACTTAAGAAAGTATTTGTCATCTATAAAGCCTAGTTCATGAGCGATTTCCTTTGTACTTAAATTTGAATTGCATAGTAATTGTTTTGCTTTAGATATTCTAAGGTAATTTATATATTGCTGCATACTCATCCCCATTCTTTTCTTAAAATAACGGGCTAGGTACTCTTTTGAAAAATTAAATTCATGAGATACATTTCTCAAGGATATGTTTTGAGTCATATGAATCTTTATCCACTGTAACATTTCTGGCAAGATATCATCCTCATTTGGTTTCTCAACAGAAGAATTAAAATTTAATATAACTTGTTCAGTAATCTCTATTAAAAGAGCTGTGAGGCTGTAGTTCACACTATGCTTAGTATAATAAGCTGATTGTGATAGGTGAAGTAGTTGTCTGAATAAAACGTTTATCCTATCTAGATTTAAGTTTTTACATATAGTAGGGATTAATATGCTTGAATTCAAACCGTTAAAATACGGATTGCTGTTAGCAATGGCTACTTCAGATCTAGCATCAAAAGCGTTTTGAATTTTACAAGAATCATTGCAAAAAAAGTGAAGCCAATAGAAGGATGTTCCTTTATCAGAGTAATCATACCCCTTATGTTTACGCTCAGGCTCTAGCAATAAAAGGTCTCCTTCCTTTAGTTCATATTTTTCGTCATCTTGCTGTATATACATAGTACCTTTGTTCATTATAATAAGCTCATAATTATCAATAATTCTCTCCATATGTAGCCATCTATAATCAGAGGTAAAGTTTCCGCAATTTGAAAAAATTAAAGGAGAACTAATATCTGCTTTAAGATATCTCATTAGTCAATATTCGCCACCTTTTGTTAATATAATCTACCGACAACGGTTTAATATTCTGTCATAGTAATATTGTACAAGATATGTTTGGATGAGTAAAACTAATATAATACACTTTTTATTTTTAAGTAAATACTTGTTCTTCTATTTCCAGAAAAGTCAGGAGAGAACACAGTACTAAGGGAAGGTGTATTATCGATTTTTTAAGGGGGGATTAAGAGATTTATGGAAAAAGTACAATTATTAGATGGTATATTTAAAACTTCTCAAAATAAAGGAAAGGAATATCTTTTATACTTAGATGTTGATAGACTTTTGGCACCGTGTTATGTGGCTATAGGAAAAACACCTAAGAAGCCCAACTATGGTGGCTGGGAGGCAAAGCCAATAAGTGGACACTCATTAGGACACTTTTTGTCTGCTTTGGCAGCAATGTATGTTGCGGATAGGGATGAAAGATTAAATGATAAGCTTAAGTATGCGGTATCGGAACTTGCATATCTTCAAAGCCTAGATGAAGAAGGATACGTTAGCGGATTTGCAAAGGATTGCTTTAATAAAGTTTTTAGTGGGGAGTTTAATGTTACAAGGTTTGAGCTTGGTGATAGCTGGGTTCCTTGGTATAGCATTCATAAGATTTTTGCTGGTCTTATAGATGCTTATGTTCTCACTGAAAATAATCAGGCACTTGAAGTTGTTAAGAAGCTTTCTGATTGGGCTAAAAAGGGAACAGATAATCTAACAGAAGAACAATTTGACAGAATGTTATACTGTGAGCATGGTGGAATGTGTGAAGCTATGGCGAATCTTTATGAGATTACTAAAAATAAAGATTATCTAGAACTTTCAAAAAGATTCTATCATAAAGAAACATTAGTGCCTCTAACAGAAGATCAGGATCAATTGGAAGGAAAGCATGCTAACACCCAGATTCCTAAAGTAATTGGTGCCTCAAGGCTCTATGAGTTAACAAGGGATGAAAAGTATAAAGATGCTGCAAAATACTTTTGGAATCTTGTAACTAAGAGTCGTACCTATGCCATTGGGGGAAATAGTATAGATGAGCATTTTGGTAAACCAAATGTAGAAAGATTAGGGGTAACTACTGCTGAAACTTGCAATACCTACAATATGTTAAAACTTACAGAACATTTATATGCTTGGGAACAGAATAGTGATTATATTGACTATTATGAGAATGCGTTATACAATCAAATACTTGCATCTCAAGATCCAGAATCAGGTATGAAAACTTATTTTGTATCAACAAAGCCAGGACATTTTAAAATTTACTGCTCTCCAGAGGATTCCTTTTGGTGTTGTACGGGAACTGGTATGGAGAACCCAGCAAGGTATATAAGAAACATATATTATAGAGAGAAGAATAATTTGTTTGTTAATCTTTTCATTGCTTCAAAACTTCAATTACAGGATAAAAGAATAGTGCTAAGACAGGAAACAATGTTTCCAGAAGAAGACAGAACTAAGCTAGTATTTGAAGAAGCAGATGAAGAATTAATGATTGTAAATATAAGAGTACCGTATTGGGTAAATGGTGAAGTTAAGGTTGTTGTAAATGGAAGTGAAGAACATTCAAAATCACATAATGGATATATAGCTATAGAAAGAAATTGGAAAAAAGGTGATGAAATAGATATATCCTTACCAATGAATGTACATGTTTATACTTCAAAGGATGATTCGCACAAAATTGTATTTATGTATGGGCCATTAGTGCTTGCAGGAGCTCTTGGTAAGGAAAACTTTCCAGAAACTGATATTTTAGATGACCACTTAAAATTAAACCATTATCCAGGGATTGCGGTTCCCACATTAGTAACAGATAGAGTTGAAGAGTGTGTTAAGCATGCTTATGTAAGTCCACTGACTTTTGAAACTGAAGCTATATGTGAGCCAGGGCATAAAAAAATTAAACTAATACCTTTTTATGATCTTCATCATCAAAGATATACTATCTATTGGACAACTATGACTCCTGAGGAATATAAACAAGCTAAATTAACCAAGGCAGATTTTGAAGAAACTATGGATAAGGTAACTATAGATTCAGTTAATCCAAACGAACAACAGTCTGAAATAGAGCACGGGATGAAATCTGAGAGTTCAAACTCAGACTATTCTAGTGAAGTCGGAAAAGGCTGGCGTGAAGCTATTGATGGCGGTTATTTCAGCTATGAGATGAAAGTAGAATCTTCTAATGAAGCAAACTTAGCAGTAACTTATTATGGAGAAGATAAAGAATGCTTCATTGATGGCAAAAGATACACCAGAGAATTTATCATTTATGTAGATGGAATCTTAGTAGCAGAAGAATTGTTAAATGCTAGTGAACCTACAAGTCTATTTACTAAGTTCTATACCATTCCTAAGAATATAACTAAAGGAAAATATAAAGTTGAAGTGAAATTTGCAGCAGATAAAGAAAAAATTGCCGGAAGAGTATTTGAATTAAGGATTGTAAATAAAAATTAGATTAACAGCTTTATAAAATACTTGATTGATTAGTTGATATATAAAAGCAAATTGTGTCGGTACAATTTGCTTTTTTTATTTTATATGGTATCTTATTAATATTAAATAGTGAACTATGGATGTACCGCTTCGTATTAAGATTTATATTTTTAAATTCTCTCACCAGAACCCGTCAGAGTTTCAAAAATAAATTTAGGATCGAACTGGTATATCTATAAAAGAGGAGGTATAGGCAATGAATGATAAATTTGTATATGCACCAGGACCTACTAGTGTAAGAGAGAATGTGAGATTGGAAAGAGCTAGAGCAACTACTAATCCTGATGTAGATGAACAATTTATAGAATTCTATAAAAATACTTGCGATAAGATAGGTAAGATAATAAAAACTGAAAATCCAGTATACATATTGAGTGGGGAAGGGATTTTAGGTCTAGAAGCAGCATGTGCGTCTCTTACTGAATCAGGTGATAGAGTCCTTGTATTAGATAACGGTATTTATGGAAGAGGCTTTAAAGACTTCGTTGAAATGTATGGGGGAGAGGCCGTATACTTTTCGGACGATTATAACAAAGCTATAGATGCAAACAAGTTAAAGGAATTTTTACAAAAAGATCATAACTTCAAGTATGCAACAATAGTACATTGTGATACGCCAACTGGTGTTTTAAATGATTTATCTAAGATATGCCCAATATTAAATGAGTATGGGATTTTAACTGTTGTTGATTCTGTTTCAGCGATGGCTGGAGAAAATATAAAAGTTGATGATTGGAAGATTGATATAGCTTTAGGAGGATCACAAAAAGCATTTTCTGCTCCAGCAGGATTAACTATGGTGAGTATCAGTGAAAAAGCTAAAGCTGCAATGAAAAACAGAAAAACTCCTATAGTAGGATTTTACTGTAATCTGACTATTTGGGAAAACTATTATGAAAATAAGTGGTTTCCATATACGATGCCAATAAGCGATATCATGGGTTTAAGTAAAGCTGCAGACAATATCTTAAATGAAGGCGTTCAAGAGGTACTTGATAGACATGAGAAGATTGCTCAAGCAACTAGAGAAGCTATAAAGGAATATGGGCTTGAATTATTTTTAAGAGGTGGATATTCTAATACAGTTACTGCTGTTAAAGTTCCAGAAAGTATAGGTGCATTACAGCTTAAAGAGCACATGTTAAAGAAATATAACACTTTAATAATTACGTCATTGAAACCATATGATAATGAAATTCTAAGAATAGGTCATATGGGAGAAAATGCTCGCGAAGATAAGATAATTTATGCATTAAATGTAATAGATAAAGGACTAAAAGATTTAGGGTTTAATAGCGAAAAGAATTTAGTGGGGCTATTTAATAAATGCTTAGATAGTATTAAATAGCGTGATGTTAAAGCAACAGCTTAAATTAAATGTTTAGC